>JAJZCK010000041.1 GCA_021846125.1 Actinomycetes bacterium
CACCCGCACGAGGCCACCTGCCGCGGAGCCCTCTACCGGCCGGGCGTTGGCGGCCGCCTCGGCCTCGGCGACGCTCTCCTGGAGCTGCCGCATCCGCGCGAACACGTCGCCGTACTCGCCGCCGTCGGGGAACGAGGTCATCGCCGTCAGACCTCCTCGGCACCGGGGAACGCCTGGAGCAAGCGGTCCTCCTGCCAGGCTAACCCGCTCGCGCCGGTGTCGGAGGCAAGCCCGTCCGTGCCGCCTGCGAGCAGCTCTTCGACGTCTTCGTCCTCCGCCTCGGCCGTGGCGTGAGCCGATGCCACCGGGCCCGCGTCCGTGGGCGCCGCCGGAGCGGGGCCGACTGTCCCTCCGGTGGCGCCTGGTCCCGGTGCCGGCCCGTCCCCGGGCTGCCAGCTGCCGTCGACGACGAGCCGGAGGCCGATCGGGCGACCGAAGTGGGCGGCAAGGGCGTCGGCAACCTCCCCGCGCAGTGGCTCTGCCTGGTTGACGTGGACAGCGTTAGGCAGGGCGAAGATCGCGTCCGCCCCCTCGCTGCCGACGAAATGACCGGCCTGGTAGTAGGCCCGGACCTTCGGCCGCAGCCCGACGAGGAGGCGGTCGCCCCACGCAGAGACGAGCTCGTCACGGTCGGGCACGGAACCCGGGCGGGGCACGGCCGGCGCGGCTCCGGCCGGCACGGCTCCGGCCGGCACGGCTCCGGTTGCTGGCTGCCGCTCGGCTTGCCGCTGCTCTGGCGGGCTCGGGTCCGCCCGCCGGCGGTACGCGCCGAGCACGGGCCTTCCCGCGGTCGCCGTCGTGGGTGCAGCCTCGACCGTCGCCGCGCCTGGCCCGACGGTGGCCGCCGCCGGCGGCATCCTCGGCGGTGCCTGCGAGGAAGAGCGTTCGTGCCGATCAGGCGGTCCAGGCGGTCCAGATGCCGCGGTGCCGCCGCGCTCGAGGTGGTCCAGACGTCGCTCGACGTGCTCGAGGCGGTCGAGAAGGGACTCGACGGTCTCGTCCGCGTCGGGGTGGGCACAGCGGACCAGTGCCACCTCGAGGGTGATCCGTGGCTCTGGAGCGTCGCGCATGGCGACGATCGCCACACCGAGGAGCTCCATGGCCCGCACGCATCGTGCCGTCCCGAGGACCCGGGCCTCCTCGAGCGCCGTCGTCCCGCCCGCGACCGCCCCGTCCGCGCCTGGCGCGACGAGGGCGAGGAACCCGGATCGGAGTCGCTCGACGAGCTCGACTGCCACCTGCTGGGGATCGCGGCCGCGCCGCAGGGCGTCGTCGAGCGCTGCGATCGCCGCGGCGGTGTCTCGTCGGGCGATCCCGGTCACGACGCCGCCGAGGTTGCCCGAGTCGTCCTCGGCGCTACCTGAGGCCGAGACCTGGTCGAGCATCGAGAGGGCGTCGCGAGCCGAGCCTCGTCCCCGCCTGAGAGCGACGCCGATCCCCCCGTCGGGCAGGTCGAGGCCCTCCGCTGCGACGACGTCCTCGAGGAGGGCCCCGAGGACGTCGTCGCCGAGGAGGTGGAACTCGAAGTGCTGGGTCCTGCTGCGTATCGTCGGGAGCACCTTCTGCGGATCGGTCGTCGCGAGGACGAACACCACGTGCTCCGGCGGCTCCTCGAGCGTCTTCAACAGGGCGTTCGACGCGGCGGTCGAGAGCATGTGGACCTCGTCGACGATGTAGACCTTCCACCGGCCCGGGGTCGCGAGGGCCGCCCGGCCGACGAGATCGCGCATCGCGTCGACTCCGTTGTTCGACGCGGCGTCGAGCTCGTGGACGTCGAACGAGGTGCCTGCCACGATCGACAGGCACGAGGCGCACGTCCCGCAGGGCTCGCCTCCTTCCTGCGCGGTGCAGTTGAGCGCCTTGGCGAGGATCCGGGCCGTCGAGGTCTTGCCCGTCCCGCGTGGCCCGCTGAACAGGTAGGCGTGGGAGATCCGCTCGTCGCGCACGGCGTTGCGCAGCGCACGGCTGACGTGGTCCTGACCGCGCACCTCGGCGAAGCGTTGCGGCCGGTAGCGGCGGTAGAGGGACTGGTATGGGCGCTCTGGACGCCGAGCACCGGCATCTGCGTCCGGGGAGAGGTCGGTCACGTGCCGATGCTAGGACCCTCGCCGGTGCCGCTGTGGCGGTGCAAAGGCGGCGCTCCGTGGTGGTCGCGCGCCGCCCGCGTCGCCGCCGTGCGCAACGGCCAGGTCCCCTGCGGCACACAGGACGGCTCGCTGAGAGCTGCTGCCTTCCGGCCCTGACTCGGTTCACGAGGTCTCGTTGCGCAGAACCCGGCCGCTGCGCTCGACGGCGACGCCTGTGGAGAAGATAGCCTCTGGGACCTCTGGAGGGGTGCGAGAGCGGCCGAATCGGCACGATTGGAAATCGTGTGTCTCGCAAGGGACCGTGGGTTCGAATCCCACCCCCTCCGCCAGGAGGTCCGGAGGACGCAGCAGCTGCTTGGGGCGAGGTGCCAGTGCTCGAGGACGACGAGGCGATGGAGATCGCCCTCGCGGAGGCCGCGCTCGCCGAGGAGCACGGGGACGTGCCGGTCGGAGCAGTGGTCGTGCGAGGCGGCGTGGTCGTCGCCCGCAGGCACAACGAGCGCGAGCGACGTGCCGACCCGACCGCGCACGCCGAGGTGCTCGCGCTTCGAGACGCTGCAGCCGGCTCCGGCGGCTGGCGGCTCGACGGTTGCACCGTGTACTCGACGCTCGAGCCTTGTCCGATGTGCGCGGGTGCTCTCCTTGCGGCCCGGGTGGACCGGGTGGTGTTCGCGGCGGCGGACCCGAAGGCGGGGGCGTGCGGCTCGCTCTACAACCTCCTCGCCGATCCCCGTCTCAACCACGAGCCCGACATCCTGGCCGGCGTCCTGGCGGAGCGTGCGGCGGGCCTGCTCGAGGCGTTTTTCGCCACCCGCCGGACGAGCCGCTAGCCTTCGTGGCGGAGGGATGCGAGAGCGGCCGAATCGGGCGGTCTCGAAAACCGCTGTACGTCCTGCGTACCGTGGGTTCAAATCCCACTCCCTCCGCCGGGGGTCCTTGCGAGACCGAGGACCTCGAGGTGACGATTCTCCCGGCCGGAGGCGCCCGCGGGCCTTCCGGTCGGGAATCGTGACCGCCACGGTGGGCTTCGGGTCCCGCCGGGCTCCGGTGGAGCGCTATGGCGCGCCCGACCGCCGCCCGCGACCGCCCGCGGCTGCGCGTACCGCTGGACCCGCGCGGATGGGAGCATGACGCCACGACCCGCGACCCGGGGGTCCGACCGGAGGGCACGATGATCGAGGCTCGGGGCCTCACGAAGCGCTATGGCGCGAAGGTGGCAGTCGACAAGCTGAGCTTCGACGTCCGACCGGGCGTCGTGACCGGCTTCCTCGGGCCGAACGGCTCGGGCAAGTCGACGACCATGCGGATGATCATGGGCCTCGACTCGCCGGACGAAGGCTCCGTGACCGTCAACGGGCGCCCCTACCACGAGCTCCCCTGGCCGTTGCGCGAAGTCGGAGCGTTGCTCGAGGCCAAGGCGATCCACCCGGGCCGGAGCGCGCGGGCGCACCTGCGGATGCTCGCCCAGACGAACGGGATAGCGTCCGGACGCGTCGACGAGGTTCTCGAGATGGTCGGGCTCGCCGCCGTCGCGCGCCAGCGCGCGGGCAAGTTCTCGCTCGGCATGGGTCAGCGGCTCGGCATCGCGGCGGCGCTGCTCGGCGATCCCGGAGTCCTGTTGTTCGACGAGCCGGTGAACGGCCTCGACCCGGACGGGATCCGCTGGATCCGCAACCTGCTGCGCTCGCTCGCGTCCGAAGGCAGGACCGTGCTCGTCTCGAGCCACCTGATGAGCGAGATGGCCCTGACGGCAGACTACGTCGTCGTCATCGGCAGGGGTCGTCTCATCGCGGCGAGCGCGATCGGCGAGCTCACGGCCCAGAGCGCTCGGCGCTTCGTGCGCGTCCGCTCTCCCCAGATCGCCGAGCTACGCGCCGTGCTCGACGGGGAGGGCGCGACGACCGTGCTCGAGGACGACGGCTCGCTCTCGGTCCAAGGTCTCGACGAGGTGGCGATCGGCGAGGCGGCTGCCGCCGTCCCGGTCGTGCTCCACGAGCTCGCACCGCAGTCGGCATCGCTCGAGGAGGCGTTCATGGACTTGACGGAGGAAAGCGTCGAGTTCCACGGCGACGGACGGCCGCGCGCCGTGACGGCACCGGAGGCGGGGCGGTGACGAGCACCACTCGGACGGAGGTGCCGGTGCCCGCCGGCGCGCGAGCGTCGCGCCCGGAGCTCCCGGGGGGTCGCTACGGCCTCGCGGGCCTCGTCGCGTCCGAGTGGACCAAGGTCCGCTCGGTCCGCTCGACGATCTGGACGCTCGTGGTCACCCTCGTGCTCGGCATCGGGCTCGGGGCGATCGCCACGGCCACCACCGCGGCGCGCTGGTCGAGGATGTCCGTCGTCGGCCGCCTGACGTTCGACCCGACCCGCACGAGCCTCACGGGCCTGCTGTTCGCGCAGCTCGCGATCGGCATCCTCGGCGTGCTCGTCGTCTCCGCCGAGTACGGCACGGGGACCATCCGTGCGACCTTCGCCGCGACGCCGCGACGACCTCTCGTCATCGCCGCGAAGGCGCTCGTCTTCGGAGCCGTCGCGCTCGTGGTCGGGGAGGTCGTCTCCTTCGTGGCCTTCTTCGTCGGGCAGTCGCTCCTCACGGGCCCGGTGCCGCGCGCCGCGCTCGGCGACCCGGGAACCTTGCGCGCAGTCGTCGGCGGTGGTCTCTACCTCCTCGTCCTCGGCGTTCTCGCTCTCGGCATCGCGACGATCGTGCGCCATACCGCCGGTGCGATCAGCGCTTTCGTCGGGGTGCTCCTCGTGCTGCCGATCATCGTGACCGCCCTCCCGTCCTCGATCGGCAACAGCATCGGCAAGTTCCTCCCGGCGAACATCGGGGTGGTGCTGCTGTCCGTCCAGCCCCAGGCGAACTCCTTCTCACCGTGGGCGGGCTTGCTCCTGCTGTGCGGCTACGCGGTCGCTGCGCTCGTGGTCGGTACCGTGCTCGTGGTGCGACGGGACGCTTGAGGGTCCCTCGGGAGCGTCTTGTCGCGTCTCGAGCCAGCGGCGGAACCCTGCAGCGTTCGAGTGGAAGCCGTTGAGCGTCTCGAGCTTCGCCCGCACCGCCGGGTCGGCGGCGTCGGCATCCGAGGCGAAGCGCTCCGCGAGAGCGGCCGCGATGTCGCGTCCCTCGCGGTAAGCGGCTGCCGCCTCGCCGGCCCACGCACGTAGCGCCGCGTCCGCCTCGGCGAGGAGCTCCTCGGGCGTGCCGGGCACGATCCCGTAGTGGGCGAGGGCGATCGCCGCGGGGCGGCGTGCGGCGAAGCGAGAGAGGGAGCCGAGCGCGAGGTCGAGGTCGAAGTCGGGAGGGGGGGCCGCCGGCCGCAGCGGCCCGCCGTCGGGGAGCCTCACGCCGGCGGCGTCGCCGGCGAAGAGCACGCCGGAGGTCGAGTCGTGGTAGCCGAGGTGGTGCTTCGCGTGGCCGGGCGAGTCGATCGCCGTGAGGACCCTGCCACCTCCGAGCTCGACCGTCTCGCCGTCGCCGAGCACGCGGACGCGCGCCGCGTCGGTGGGCTCGAGCCTGCCGTAGAGGTCGTCGAGGAGGTCGCCGTAGACGCGTGCAGCCGACGCGACGAGCCTCGACGGGTCGACGAGGTGGCGGGCGCCGAGCGCGTGGACGTAGACGGTGGCGCGGGGGAAGGCGCGGGCGACGTCCCCGACGCCGCCCGCGTGGTCGAGGTGGACGTGGGTCACTGCGACGCCTGCGAGGTCCTCCGGACCGATCCCGAGGCTCCCGAGGGCGTCGAGCAGCACGGGCACCGAGCTCTGGCTCCCGGTCTCGACGAGCACCGGAGCGGGCCCGTCGACGAGGAAGCCGGCGGTCGCGTGCTCCCAGCCGCCGAGCATGGTGTCGATCTCGGTCACGCCGTCGGCGACGAGGCGCACGTCGTGTCCTCCTACGAGGCGATCTCGACGACGACCTTGACGTCGTCCGGTCCGTGGGCGAGCGCGTCTGCGAACCGTGCCAGGGGGACCTTACGCGTGATCAGGCGTGCGAGCCAGTCGTGGTCGGCCCTCGCGAGCGCCTGCGCACCCGCCTCGTAGTGGCGCTTGTTCGCGTTCACCGAGCCGACGACGCAGGTGTTCTGCAGGACCATCGAGCGTGCGAGCGAACCGGCGTCGACGGTGACGTCGACTCCCTCGGGCGAGACTCCCGTCAGGCAGACCACGCCGCCGACCCCGACGGCGGCCACCGCGTCGAACACGAGCTGCGGCACCCCCGTGCACTCGACGACGACGTCGGGGGCGTGGAGAGCGTCGCCGACGTGCCCGGCGTGGTACTCGGCGCCGAGCGCGCGGACGAGGTCGGGCTTCACGCCGTCGGTCATCTGGTCGACGACGTGGATCTCGTAGCCGCGCTCGAGGCCGAGGAGCGCCGCGAGGAGGCCGATCGGCCCGGCGCCCGCGATCACCACCGTCTTCGGCTTCCAGGTCTCGCGGTTCCCCACCCGCCCGATCTCGTCCCAGGCCTTCGCGACGACGGTCGTCGGCTCCAAGAGCACGCCGAGCAGGCCGAGGTCCGGGTCGACCTTCACCATCGCGTCCGGCTCGGCGCGCCAGCGCTCGCGCATGAACCCGTCGAGCTGCTTGATCCCGTGCTCGGTGTACCGGCCGTTGCGGCAGGCGTCCCACTCGCCGGCGGCGCAGCTGTAGCAGGGGACGGGGTCGGGCCGCCGGACGATGCCGACGACGTGATCTCCTGCGGCGAGCCCCGAGCCGCTCGGCGCGTCGACGACGCGGCCGAGAGACTCGTGCCCGAGCACGAGGCGGTCTCGACCCGGAGGCAGCCACCCGTAGTCGCCGCGCACGATCTCCATGTCCGTGCCGCAGACCCCGACGGCAAGGGTCTCGACGAGCACGGAGCCCTCCGACGGCGACGGCTCTGCGACGTCGGCCACCTCGGCCGAGGAGGCTTTCTTCGGGATGACTGTCAGTGCCTGCACGGCGGTCCTCCAGGATTGTCGGTGTGTCGGGACGCAGCGGCTAGATCGTGGGGTGCCCGCGCCGGGTGAGACCCCGGCGCGTGTGCCCGGCTGCCGGGTGCACGCGCACTTTCGGCAACCTGTGCCCTGCGAGGCGCGCCCGCTGGCCGTGGGGCGCCGCGACGCGGCTGTCCCCGCTGAGGTTGACTGCGGTGTTGATGAGCGAGATGTGCGAGAACGCCTGGGGGAAGTTGCCGACGAGGCGCTTCGCGACGGGGTCGTACTCCTCGGACAGCAGCCCGACGTCGTTTCGCAGGTCGAGGAGACGCTCGAACAGGGTGACCGCCTCGCCGTGCCGCCCGATCAGCTCGAGGTTGTCGGCGAGCCAGAACGAGCATGCGAGGAAGGCGCCTTCCCTGCCCGACAGGCCGTCGACGTCTCCCCCGCTCGCGGCGTCGTAGCGCAGGACGAAGCCGTCGTGGGTGAGCTCGCGTGCGACCGCGTCGACGGTCCCGACGACGCGGGGATCGCCCGGCGGCAGGAAGCCGACCATCGGCACCATGAGGACGCTCGCGTCGAGCTGCTTCGACCCGTAGTACTGCGTGAACGTGTTGCGCGTCGCGTCGAAGCCCTTGTCGAGGACCTCCGCGTGGATCGAGTCGCGTGCAGCCCGCCACCGGTCGACCGGGCCGTCGAAGCCGTACTGCTCGACCTCCTTCACGGCCCGGTCGAGCGCGACCCACGCCATCACCTTCGAGTGCGTGAAGTGGCGCCGCGGGCCGCGGACCTCCCAGATCCCGTCGTCGGGCTGGCGCCAGCCGTCCTCCACGAACTCGAGCAGCGCGCGCTCGAGGTCCCACGACGGGCCCGCAGGGTCGATCCCGCCGCGGCGTGACTCGTGCAGCGCCGAGATCACCTCGCCGTAGACGTCGAGCTGGTACTGACCGGCGGCCGCGTTCCCGACGCGCACAGGTGTCGAGGCCTCGTAACCGCGGAGCCAGGGGATCTCCCTCTCGACGAGGTCGCGCTCGCCTGCGGGGCCGTACATGATCTGGAGCTTCGACGGGTCGCCGGCGACCGCTCGCAGCAGCCAGTCCCTCCACGCGACGGCCTCCGCGTGGTAGCCCGCCGCCATCAAGGCGGCGAGGGTGAGCGTCGCGTCGCGGAGCCAGCAGTAGCGGTAGTCCCAGTTCCTCGAGCCTCCGAGCGTCTCGGGCAAGGAGGTCGTCACTGCCGCGACGATGCCACCCGTCGGCGCGTAGGTGAGCGCCTTCAAGGTGATCGCCGACCGCACGATCGCGTCCTTGTAGGGGTTGTCCGCCACGTCGGACTGCCCGGACCAGGCCTGCCACCAGTCGACGGTCTCCTGCACGCCGTAGTGGCCGTCGACCGGTCGGGCGGGCTCGTCGTGCGACGGGTACCAGGACAGGACGAACGGCACGCGTTGGCCTGCCGAGATCGAGAACTCGGCGACGGTCGTCATCTCCTCGCCGTGGGCGTGCACCGGGGTCCACAGGGCGAGCGCGTCCGGCCCGGCGACGGCGGTGAGCATCCCGTCGAGGCGGCGGACCCACGGCACGACGTCGCCGTAGCCGAAGCGCACGGCGAGGTCCATCCGCATCTCCACCGTGCCCGAGGTGCACTCGACGAGACGCACGATCTCGGGCAGCCGGTCACGGACCGGCATGCAGTCGGTCACGCGCACCGTGCCCGAAGCGACGGCGAACTCGGTCTCCAGCACGAGCGTGCTCCCGACGTAGCGGCGAGACGTCGCGAGGAGTGGCGTGCCCGTGCCCGGCTTCGGGCTCGCCGACGGCGCGATCCGCCAGAACCCGTTGCGCTCGTCGCCGACGAGACGTGCGAAGCACGCCGCCGAGTCGAAGCGCGGGAGGCAGAGCCAGTCGATCGAGCCGTCCCTGCCGACGATCGCTGCCGTATGGGTGTCGCCTATGACAGCGTAGTCCTCGATGCGCTGGGCCATCCGGCCATCATTGCCCAGTGGCGCGCCGGGAAGGGGTCAGCTCACGCAGCCCTGCGTGCCCACCGCGGCGGTGCGGTGGGCAGCCTCGGCGACCCTGCTCGCGACGCCCGGCGACGCGAGCGCGTAGCCGATCTCGGGGTCGGACGTCGACCGCGAGAAGACCACGCCGAGGACCTCGCCGGACGGCGCGACGAGCGGACCCCCGGAGTTCCCCGGGCGCACGACCGCGTGCAGCTCGTAGACGGTGCGCACGGTGAGCGCGTTGCCGTAGATGTCCCGGCCTTCCGCCTCGAACCGGGCGAGGATGCCCGCCGACCTGTGGGAGAAAGGTCCCCCGCCGGGGTAGCCGAGGACGACAGCGGCGGCGCCGCGCTCGACGAGACCCGTGTCGATCGGCAGGGCCGGCTCGCCGAGCGGGCTCGTGCGCAGCACAGCGAGGTCGAACCGAGGGTCGAACAGGACGGGAGTCGCCCTCGACGCCGTCCCGTCGGGCGCCTCGACGGTGATGGTGGACGTCCCGGCGACGACGTGGGCATTCGTCACCACGAGGTCACTGCCCGCACCGGTCGTCGCGACGAAGCCCGAGCCCTCCTGCTCGCCGCCGCAGCCGATCGCGACGACCTTCACCGTCGAGGCGGACGCGGCGACGAGAGCGGAGCGGACGGCCGCCTCGCCGGGGAGCCGCACGGGTCCGACGGGCTCCGGCAGGACGTTGGCGAGGACCTGGGGGAAGCCGCCTGCTGCGAGGAACCGCTCGACGCTCGAGAACGCGTTGGGGACCGGCGGGAGCACCCGGGCGACGCCGCGCAGCACGGCGGAGTCCTCGACCTGCCCCGCCACCTCCTGGAACGCGCTGTTGACGAGGATCGACGCGAACAGCCAGCAGACGAGGAGGGTGCCACCCGACGCGACCACGGCGCCGAGGGCTGCGTCGAGGGCGCCGAGCCGCGCCCGCCTGAGCCTGCGCCACGCGCGGCCACCGAGGTGGCGCCCGGCGGAGGCGGCGGCGCCAGCCGGCAGGAGGAGCAAAGCGAGCGCGACGAAGGTCTTCGGGACCTGTCCGGCGACGTGGGGGTCGACGACTGCGACGAGGACGACACCGACCGCGAGACCGGCGCAGAAGCCGACGAGCGAGGCGAGCTGCGCGGCTGCCCCGACGCGGCATCCGTGGATCGCCGCGATGGCGACGAGCGCGAGCAGCGCGACGTCGAGCGTGTCCACCTAGCCGGTCGGAGTCCCTTCCCCGGTGCCCGGCACGTCGGACGAGTCGCCCTGTGGAGCGGTGGCCCGGGACGCGTCTGCCAGGGACCCGTTGGCCAGGGACCCGGTGCCGTCCGGACCGGGAAGAGGCTCGATCCCCACGTCGTCGTAGCGCAGCAGGGCGAGGTACGGCACTGCGCGCTTCGCGACGAGGGGAGCGGCCACCTCGCCCCGGTCGAGCAGCGTCAGCGCGAGGACGACGGTGGCCCCTGTCGCCGAGACGGCGTCGAGCGCCTCGAGAAGCGACCGCCCCGTCGTCACGGTGTCCTCGAAAAGCACGACACGGATCCCCGGAGCGAGATCGGCGCCTTCGATCCGCCTCCTGCTGCCGTGGGACTTCTCAGCCTTGCGGACCGAGAACCACGAGGTCGAGGTAGCAAGCGCCACGGCGTGCGCGACCGGATCGGCCCCCATCGTCATGCCGCCGATCGCGTCGAACCCGATGCCGGACCCGGCGCACGCTCTCGCGACGGCTCGCGCCGCGAGCCGGAGGTCGTCCCCGCGCGCCACCGCCCGCCGGAGGTCCACGTAGTGGTGGCTCGTCCCGCCGGACGACAGGGCGAACGGCTCCGGGCTGTAGGTCAGGCCACGCTCCTGGACGAGAGCGAGGAGCCTGGCGCGTAGCGCCGACGGGAGCAGGTGCGCGCCTACCTCGCCCGCAGGGGTCAGGTCGTCCATGGTGGGGCGAGTGTAGGGCGGCCGCAGGCGCCGTGACCGGCTGGCTACGAGCGGTCGTTGTAGCGGTAGCCGACGCCCCGGATCGTCACGATGTGGCGCGGTTCGTCGGGGTCCTCCTCCACGCGGGCGCGGAGCCGGCCGACGAGCGTCGCGACGATCCTCGGGTCGCCGTCGTACTCGATGCCCCACACGCGCTCGAGGAGCGCGTCCCGTGTCACGACGCGCCCCGCGTTCGCGAGGAGCTCTCGCAGGAGCTGGAACTCGCGCAGCGGGAGCTCGACGGGCTGGCCCCGTACCACGACCTCGTGCCTGCCCGGATCGAGGACGACCTCGCCGACGCGCAGCACGTCCTCGTCGCTCTGCTCGACGGCGGGCCAGGGCGGCATCTCGGGGCCCCGCTTCCGCCGCAGGAGGGCGCCGATGCGGGCGACGAGCTCACGCATGCGGTAGGGCTTCGGGACGTAGTCGTCGGCGCCGACCTCGATCCCGACGACGACGTCGAGCTCCTCGCTGCGCGCGCTGACGAAGATGACCGGCGTGCGGTGGCCGCGGGCCCGCAGCTCGCGGCAGATCTCGAGACCCGACGTCCCGGGGAGCATGACGTCGAGCAGGATGACGTCCGGGCGGAGCCGCTCGGCTGCCTCGAGGGCGTCCCGGCCGTCACGTACCGCCGTCACGGCGAGACCTTCTCGCTCGAGCCCGACCGTGAGGGCGAGGACGTGGGACTCGTCGTCCTCGACCACGAGGACGCGGGGCCAGCCCGAGCGGTCGCCTCCGGCATGGCTGCCTTGGTGGGACGTCACCGAGCGCGTCGGTGTCTGCGCAGGGTCGACGGGTCCTGTGGCGGCACGCTCCGATCGTCGCGGTGCCTGGTGACGGCTCTGCGTGGTAGCGGTGAACGGCGCGTGACGTGCCAGCGAATTCTTGGCGGCGTCGCGCTTCGGCTGCTACGCAGGGACCGCGACCGAGGGACCGCGACGGCAGAGGAGGCGGGATGACGACTGTCGTGCCGGTCCTGCTCCTCGCCGTCGCCGTCCTCGGCCTTCTCGCGCCACGGCTACGGACCATGAGCTGGCTGGCGCCGACAGCGTGCGCCGCTGTCGGCGTGGTGATCGGCGCGGTGCCTGGCGCAGCCGCGGGGGACTCCGTCCGCCCGCTGCTCGCACCCCTAGCGTTCATCGTCCTCGCGGTGCCTATGGCGGTCATGCTCGACCACTACGGACTGTTCGAGGAGCTCGCGGGCCTCGTCGCGGGCGGCCCTCGCTACCTCGGAGCTTTGTGGGTCCTCGCAGCGGCCACGACCGCCGCGCTCAATCTCGACGTCGCGGTCGTCCTGCTCTCGCCGCTCTACGTCCGCGTCGCGGACCGGCGGGGCGAGCCGCGCTTCGTCGTGGCGCTCCAACCGGCGCTGCTCTCGTCTCTCGCGTCGTCGGGTCTCCCCGTGTCGAACCTCACGAACCTGATCGCCGCGGCGCACAACCACCTCTCCGTCGGTGGGTTCCTCGTCCATCTCGGGCCGTCGACGGTCGTCGCCACTGCCGTCGGGTGGCTCTGCTACCGCAAGGGCCTCCGCCGCATCGAGGCGGTGATGCCCGGAGCGCTCCCCGGAGCGGCGCCCGGTCCCGCCGGGGCGGCCGGGCCCGTGCCACCCGGCCGCACGCGGCCCCGCTCCCGTACGCTCGCAGTCGGCGGGGGCCTCGTCGTCGCGGTCGTCGTCGGCTTCGTCGCCGCGCCGGGCGTCGGCGGCCAGCCGTACGAGGTTGCCGCGGTGGCGGACGTCGTGCTCCTCGTGCTCACCCGCTCGGCGCCGCTGCGCGTCGTGCCGTGGCAGAGCGTGGGCACCGTGCTCGGGCTCGGCGTGCTCGCGAGCGCGGCGGCGGAGCACCTCGGCGTCGCACGAGCGCTCGGCGGCTCCTCGCTCGCAGGTGTCGCCCGGGCGACCGTCGTATCGGCCGCAGGGGCCAACGTCGTCAACAACTTGCCAGCCCTGCTCGTCGCGCTGCCGGCGACCGGTCACCGGGCCTCGTGGACGTTGTGGGCCGTCCTGCTCGGCACGAACGTCGGCCCGCTCGCCGTGCCGAGCGGCTCGCTCGCCGTGCTGCTGTGGCTCGAGACGGTCCGTCGGCTCGGGCTTCCCGTGCGCGACCGGGACTTTCTCCGCGTCGGATGGTGGATCGCCCTCCCGGCGCTGCTCGCGTCGCTTGCGACGCTGCTCGCCGTCCGCGTCGCGCTCGGTCCGGGCCACTAGCCTCGTGCCATGTCCGTGCCCCTCGAGCACATCCACCGTGACGTCCGCGGTGGTGGTCTCAGGGCGTCGATCTTCGGGGTGAGCGACGGTCTCGTCTCGAGCGTGTCGCTCGTGCTCGGCACGGCTGCCGCGCATCCCGGCCCCGGCGTCGTGCGCATCGCAGGCCTTGCCGGGCTGCTCGGGGGCTCGTTCTCCATGGCCGCCGGAGAGTACGTCTCGATGCGGGCGCAGCGCGAGGCGTTCGAGCGGGAGCTCGCGGTCGAGGCGGAGGAGATCCGTCGCCGGCCGGAGAGCGAGCGGCGCGAGCTCCAGCACCTCTACGAGAGCCGCGGGATCACCGCCGAGATCGCCGAGCAGCTGGCCGGCGAGCTCATGGCGGACCCGGACGTCGCCCTCGCGACCCACGCCCGGGAGGAGCTCGGTCTCGACCCCGAGGCTCTCGGCTCGCCCTGGACCGCGGCCGGCTCTTCGTTCGTCACCTTCGCCGTCGGGGCGGTCATCCCCCTCGCTCCGTTCCTCGGTGGCTCGTCCGGCCCGACCGAGCAGGTCGTCGCGGTCGTCCTCGCGGCGCTGGCGGCTCTGGCCGTCGGAGCGCTGCTGTCCATCGTCACCGTCCGATCCTGGGCCTTCTCGGCGGTCCGCTCGCTCGCGATATGTGCGATCGCAGGAGCGGCGACGTACGGCCTCGGCTCCGCGATCGGCACCACGGTCCACTGAGCCCGATCGAGCCCGATGACACCGCTGCCGGACGCGCCGACGGACAGAGGGACGACGTCGCTCCCGGGCCCGTCCGTTCGCGTCCATCTCGTCCGCCACGGTGACGCGGTCGGGCGCCGGACGTGGGCGGGCACCGACGAGCGCAGGCCGCTGACCGCGGTCGGCGCTCGTCAAGCCGAGGGACTTGCCCGACGGCTCTGCGCCGGCGAGAGCGTCACGGGCGCTCGGCCGTTCCCCGCCGGTCGAGCGACGGCACGCCAGCTCGTGCGGGTGGTGACGAGCCCGGCGTCGCGCTGCAGCGAGACGCTGCGAGCCACGGCGCTCGCCGCCGGGCTCGAGCTCGAGGAGGTCGGCGAGCTCGGCGAGGGAAGCGATCCGCTCGCCGCCCTCGGGTTCCTCCTCGCCGCGGCGTCCGGGCTCGACGCCGGGCAGGCGCTGGCTGCGTGCTCCCACGGCGACGTCGTCTACGGCGTGCTCGACGCGCTCGCCGCCACTGGTCTCGCGCTCGACGGCCCGCGGGCGGTCCCGAAGGCTTCGACCTGGGAGCTCGACGTCGTGGACGGGACGGTACGCGCCGCCCGCTTCGTGGGGCCCCCGATCGAGAGCTTCCCCGGCCCTCTCGCTCTCCTCGGCGGCGGCGAGTGGCGAGACGGGGCGAGCGTCGACACCGGCCTGCTCGCAGAGGCGGGCGGCGAGGTCGTCGTGCTGCCGACGGCTGCAGCCTACGAGCACCCCGAGCGGTGCGTCGCGACGGCAGAGAGGTGGTTCGCGGCGCTCGGGGGTCGGGTGCGCCCGTGCATGGTGCTCACCCGGTCCGACGCGAGCGACCCGGGCCTCGCCGCGGTCGTGCGCGAGGCCCGGTTCGTCTATCTCGCCGGTGGCTCGCCCCTCCACGCCCGCTCGGTGCTCAAGGACTCGACGGTGCTCCAGGCGCTCCGTCACGCCTGGAGTGCAGGTGCCGTCGTCGCGGGATCGTCGGCCGGCGCGATGGTGCTCACGGACCCGATGGTCGATCCCCGGGGCGGAGCTCTCACAGTCGGCCTCGGGCTCGTCCGTGACGTCGCCGTGGTGCCGCACTTCACCGGCGAGATCACGGCACAGCTCCGGCGTACCCTCGCGCTCGCTCCGTCCGGCTGCGCGGTGGCGGCGCTGCCCGAGTCGACCGCGCTCGTGCGCGAGCCCGACGGTCTCTGGCGCACCGACGGTCCCGGACGAGTCGCGGTCTTCGTCGGCGGCGAGGCGGTGGGTCTCGAGGTGCTCGCCGGTCGGCCGGTCGACTGACCCGACCCGTGCAAGCGCCGGGGCGCACGCCCGGTCCGGCGGCGACGCGGGCGCGGTTGCGTCGAGCCGCTAGTGTCGCCCCGCAGAAGATCCATGAACGTGGCGCCCGTCTTCGACTGATACACCCGGACCGTACCCTGAGAGTTGTGACACCCACCCTCGACGGTCGGAGCCGTTCGTGAGCTTCGGTGGGGCAAAGGTGCCCCCGGACTGTGCCGTCAGGACCTTTCGCGTGAAGGTGATGACGACAGCGGCCAAGGAGCGAACGGCGCGCGAGATGCTTCGCGCCGGTGGTGACGTGCTCGCGTGGACGATCGACCGTTTTCACTCCCGGCGGCGAGTGGGGCTCCCTCCTGCGAACGGCGTCGCGGACATCTGGCCGGACCTGCGCGACCACGGCTCGTTCGGAGACCTCTCGATGCACGCCGCGCAGGACGTGACAAAGACGTGGTCGGCGAACTACCTCGAGGTGCTGAAGCGACGCAAGAACGGCGAGAAGGCGTCCCTGCCCTTGCGCAAGCACTATCTCGTGCCGGTGACCTGGAGGAAGGGAGAGTTCTCGCTCCGGCCGTCGAGCAGGGACGCGTCCGGCTGCCATCGCGCCCGGGATCATCCATCCGATCGCGATGACCGCCGGAGACAGGGGTCTCCTCGTGTCGGGCAGGGCGACGCGTGCCGAGGAGTTCCTCCATCTCGAGGACCAGAAGCTCCGCGACGAGCACCTCTCCCGTCACCGGCAGCCCGTAAAGGCCTACCCGGGCAAGCCCCGCCAGGAGGGCTCGAGACGTTGGAAGAAGGCCGCAGCGCTCAAGCGCGCTGCCGAGGCCCGGTCACGCAGGCGGGTGAAGCTCGCTGCGAACACCGCTGCTCACCATGCCATCGCGTTCGCGTCGGAAGTGGGAGCGAGCCGGGTCGTGATGGGCGATCCCAAGGGGATCGAGCGAAAGGACTCGGGGGCGGCCCAGAACCGAAGGACCGGCCGCTGGCTCCGGGCCGGGACCCGCAACGCCGTCCGCTACCGCATGGAAGAGCGAGGCATCTCCTTCCACGCCGTCGACGAACGCGGCACGAGCTCGGTCTGTCCGTTCTGCGGCTCTCCTGCGCTGAAGGCAGATAGGGTGCTGCGGTGCAGGAACCCGACGTGCGCGAAGTCCCATCACCGGGACCTCGCGGGAAGCCAGAACATCGCCAGGGCGAACGGCGGTGCGGTGAAGAAACTAGCTCACGTCGAGCACCGTCGGGTGGGGCAACCCTCACGGCGTGACCGGAGGAGACGCCAGTTCGACGCCTCCCGAGGTGAGGCCCGTACCCGGGCCGCCGCGCAGTTGGCGGAGTCGCTCGCCGCCTAAGTGGCGAGGACCTACGGAGGTTCCTTTATGTCTAGGGAACTTCTGCGGGATGGTACTAGTCGGCCTCGGTGATCTCGACGCTCTCGATGGCGACGCGCTCCGAGGGCTTGCCAGAGCGGCTCCCGGCCTGCTCGAGCGCCGCGACGACGTCGAGACCCGCGACCACCTTGCCGAACAGCGAGTACGAGGGGGGGAGCGCTGTGCCCTGGGGACCGCTGATGATGAAGAACTGGCTGCCGTTGGTGTCCGGGCCCGCGTTGGCCATAGCGAGCGAGCCGATCTCGTACCGCCCCGGCGCGGGGAGCTCGTCTTCGAACCGGTAGCCCGGGCCGCCGGACCCCGAGCCCGTCGGGTCGCCTCCCTGGACGACGAAGCCGGGGATGATCCGGTGGAAGGCCACGTCGTCGAAGTAGTGGTAGCGGGCGAGGACGACGAAGTTGTTCACCGTACGTGGCGCACCGATCGCGTCGAGAGCGACGGTGAGGTCTCCCTTGGTCGTCCTCACCAGCCCGGTGTAGCGCTTTGACAGGTCGACGCACATCGGCGGCGGTCCGTCGAAGCGGCGCTTCTGGGGGGCCGAGCCGTCGGCAGGAGGGCACTCGGTCGACATCGTGGGGGCTCCGTTTCCGTGCCGGGCTCCGATCCCCGGCCTCGCCCCGGTGGCAGGGCGGGCCGACGCGGTGCTCAGGCGCTCAGCTGGG
>JAJZCK010000274.1 GCA_021846125.1 Actinomycetes bacterium
ACGCCCTGCGCGCGTACGTCGTCGTCGCCGTGATCATCGTCGGGGTGAAGGTCTTCAGCCCCTTCGTCCACTGAAGCACGGATTCGAACGGGCCTTGCCATGGACACCTTCGCCCTGCCCGTTCCGGTCGCCACCCTGCCGCGTTCTCGGGTCGTGCCGGCGTCGCCTTGGTGCTCGGCGCCCTGATCGGCGCCGAGCACCGGTGGCGCTCGCGCATGGCGGGGCTTCGCGCCAACGCCCTCGGTGCCGCGCTCGGTGCCGCGCTGTTCGAGCTGCTGGCCTTGCTCGTGGCCGGTAGCCCGACGGCCGGTATCGAGCACGGGGCCGTCGACTTCACCCGGGTCACCGCCCATGTCGTCTCGGGAGTCGGCTTCCTCGGCGCCGGGGTCATCATCCTCGACGGCGTGAACGTCCGGGGCATCAACACCGCGGCGACGACCTGGTGCCCGGCTGCGGTCGGCGCCCTGTGCGGAAACGGCTACGTGCTCGAAGCCGCCATCGGCGCCCTGGCGGTGCTCGTCGGCCACCTGGTGCTGCGCCCCATCGCCCATCGAATCGACCGTCAACCCATCGACGGGGGAAGCGAGGTCGAGATCTCCTACCGTTTCGAGGCGATCTGTTGGGCCGCCGACGAGGAACGTCCGGGCGCTCGTCACCCGGGCTGCCACCGCCAGCCAGCCAGTTCCACCTCCGAGCCATGCGCAGCGAAGGCCTCGACGTCGGTCTGGACCGCGTGCAGGTCACCGCAGTCCTCGAAGAGCTCGGCGGCGGTCACGAGCATGCACGGCATCACCCGGTGCGGAGCGGTCAGTGGGGTGGCACACCCATCGACGAAGACTTCCGGACGGAAGGCCCGGATCGCGATGTCTACTGGTATGAGCCACACTATGCCAGTACGGCATAGATCGACGAGGCCCACCTGCTCACCCCCGAGCAGCTCGAAGAGCTCCGGCCGCTGGCGAACGCCGAGATGGACTCCGCCTCGCCCTTCGCTGCTCATCGGCCAACCGATGCTTGCCTCCCGGCTGCGCCAGGGAATCTTCGCCGCCGTCAACCAGCGCGTGAGCGTCCGCTACGTCCTCCAGCCGATGAACCTCGCCGAGTCGATCGCCTACCTGCGCCATCACCTGGAGCTCGCCCTGTGCCGACGCGCTCGTCGCCGATGACGCTGCGGCGCGCCTGCACCGCTACGCGAACGGCATCCCACGGGCGCTCGACAACGCGGCGACCGCAGCACTCATGGCCGCCGCAGCCGACGGCAAGGGCCCGGTCGACGACCTCTGCGCGAAGAAGGCGGTCGCGGAGCTGACCCAGACCTGACCACCAACCTCGGACTGTCGACGGCGCCGACCCGCGTCCGCAGCCAGTGCTGCCAATGGGGCTTCGGTCAATGCTGCCGAACCGTTGTCATCCAGTTCCGCCGGCAACAGATGGCCAAAGGCCAAGTGAACGGCCGACATATCTGGGCGACAGGTTCTTACGTTCCATGCCAGAGCCCGAACCAAGCTCGTGCCGCCTCCATGCCGGACACCGCCTGGGCAGTAGACAGGACGCCCCCCAGGCTTATCCCGAAGAGCAACCTACCCCTCGGTTCTGATGTCATCTGTTCTCTTTCGACACGTCATCAGCGGTTCGCTCTCGCTCACCTTCTTGGCTCCCACCTGACGTGCTCACGGCACGCCGTTTCCGCAACGCTCACCACCCCGGCTCTTGACCGGCGCAGCTTGCGGTGGTTTGGGACCTCCCCCTGCAGGGCGACCCCGGCGGATCTACCTCCATCTCTGGCACAGCACCGCATCAGGCGGACGATCTTCTACATCGGTTCCTCCCTCAACGTTCGTGGCACACCGGCAGCGAGGAGTTCCTCGAGCTCAGGCTGAGCCGCTGCTCGAGCTCGGCGATCCTCTGCCTCAGGGTCTCGTTCTCGGCGCGCAGCGCCGCCAGCTCGGCGAGCAGCGCGTCCCTCGTCGGCTCGGCCATGCCGACAGGTCAAGCAACATCGGGGCCATCTCGCGAATCCGCGGGTCACAGGCTGGCCGGAGCAGCGGCCGACACGCCTCGAGACACGTGAATGGTTACCGAACAAGGCCGCCCCGTCACCCCAAGCCCGCAAGTCGTCGACGCGATCGCGCGGGCGCTCCGGCTCGATGCCGAGTCCCACCGTCACCTTCGACGCCTCGCCGGCCTCGCGGTGCCCGAGCCCGACCAGATGCCCAGCGACGTCGGCCCCGAGCTCAACCGGCTGCTCGTCACCTTGGAGCCCGCACCCGCCTGCCTGCTCGGACCCCGCTTCGACTTCCTCGCCTGGAACGGCCCCTTCGACCGGCTCTGGAAGCCGGGCTCGCTCCCCGCCAACCGACGGAACCTCATGTGGCTCTACCTCGCCAAGGGCCCCACCGCACGCAGAACCGTCGGCTGGCAAGAGCGCGCCCGCCACCTTCTCGGCCAGTTCCGCGCTGCTGCCGCCGAGCACCCCGGCGACGAACGCTTCGCCGAGCTGATCGAAGCCCTCCAAGAAGAAAGCGAGCGGTTCTGCGAGTGGTGGAGCCGCTACAACGTCGAGCAGGCTCTCACGGGAAAGATCACCGTCCGCCACCCCGACGTCGGGATCATCCACATCGACGTCATCGAGACGAAGTTCCCCGCCGACCCTGGGCTCACCATGTCCGTCCCCGTCCCCGTGCGGCTGGCGGACCAGGACAAGATCACACACCTGGACTGATCTGATCTGCCGCTTCCATAGACTCGCGACACAGTCTGACGACTGGGGGATCGGAGCCCGCTGCGACTGGCATTCTGCCGGACACCACTCAGCCTTCCAGCACCTCGAAGCCGGGACCAGTACGCCGAATCGGCAGCTTTGGCCTGTAGTCCGATTGGCGTGGCGCCCGGCGCGTTCTGGCGCGGGCGTGGCTCCCGCCGGTGGGTCGACCTCGTGTCGCGTGTGCCGGAGCCGGTCGGGT
>JAJZCK010000275.1 GCA_021846125.1 Actinomycetes bacterium
GGCAGACCGATGACGGAGCTGCTCGACGAGGCGGCAGATGCGCTCGAGCGCCGGGTCTTCTTCGATCGTTTCGCAGCTCGTTACGCGGAGCTCCGTCACGATGGCAATTCGTGGGAGGAGATCGAGGCTGAGCGGGCAGAGGAAAGCAGCTCGCTGTCGGACCATTCGGCGTGACGGCCCGTCGGGGCGACATCTGGCTCGTGGACTTCGGCGAACCCGTCGGTCGCGAGCAGGCGGGGCGTCGGCCTGCGGTCGTGGTGTCCGCCGACCCGCTGAACGACAGTCGGGCCGGCGTGGTGATCGTCGTGCCCTGCACGACGAGACGCCGCGAGCTCCCCTCTCACGTCGAGCTCGATCCGAAGGAGTGCGGGCTCGACGAGGTCAGCTATGCGAAGTGCGAGGACGTGAAGTCGGTGTCAGAGAACCGGCTCGTCGCTCGTCTCGGTGCTGCGAACGACGAAGCGCTCTTCGCGATCACCCGGGCGCTCAGGTTCCTGCTGGACTTTTGAGACTCTCCTGCGAGATCGTCGTGACTGGTCGCAATCCATCGTCGCCATTGCAAGCCCCCGGTGAGGCGACCGGTGCGGGCGTGATGCCACTGATCACCACCGTCAATCGGAAGGGACAGGTCACGATCCCCGAGTCCTTGCGCGACCGGTACGGGTTCCCGCCGGGCACGAAAGTCGTGTGGCTGGAGCGCAACGGCGACCTGATCCCCAAGCCCCTCCTCTCCGTCAAACAGCTTCGTGGTCGCTTCAAGGGGGACATGCTGACGGCCATCCTGCTGGAGGAGCGCGCCCGGGACCGCACGCACGAGGATGGCTGATCGCGTCGCCCTCCAGACCCGGTGCTACCGGCGACCCGGAGTTCTGGGTGGCCGAGGAGCTCGGCGTGACGGTCCGCTGGCTCGGGCTTCCGGCGAGCGGTAGTTATACTATCTGGTATGACTCAACGAGTTGGAGCGAAAGGGCAGGTTGTGATCCCCAAAGACCTTCGTGATCGGCTCGGGATCGTCCCCGGGGACGAGGTCGAGTTCGCTCTCGAAGAGAGCGGCGACGCGGTGCGCGTGGAACCGGTGCGGGACCACCCGACGCTGCGGGGGTCGCTGGCCGGGCTGGGGCTCGTGGCTGAGCTGGAGGCCGACCACCGGTCCGAAGCCCGTCGTTGACCGAGTCGCTCGACTCCTGGGCGATCCTGCGCTGGCTCGATGGCGACGAGCCGGCGGCAGCTCGGGTGGAGGCCGCGATGCCGTCCCGCCCGGTCATGAGCTGGATCAACCTCGGTGAGGTGGCCTCCATCGTCGAGCGCCGCGCCGGTGTCGCTCGGGCCCGCCGCGTCGTGCGCGAGCTTCGCCCGCGCCTCACGTTGGACCTGCCAAGCGAAGCTCGCGTCCTCGAGGCGGCTCACCTCAAGGCGGGGTACGCCATGGCGTACGCAGACGCCTTCGCCGTCGCCACGGCGATTGCTCATGGCGCGACCCTCCTGACCGGTGACCCCGAGATCCTGGACGGCGATCCAGCGTGGCCGGTGGAAGACCTACGCTCCTGACCTTCCGGGACCGTCACCTCGCCAGCGCCAGCTCCGTGCGCAGCACCAGCGTGGGCGTCGAGTACGGATCGGCCCTCCGACACCGCGCTTTGCGCCATGTGGCGCCACTCGGGCGTGCGGCGAGCGTTCGGCGGGGTCCCACCGCAGGTCAAGGCCGAGAGCGTCGTAGATCGCCAGTCGCTGTGATGCCGAGGCGCTCTCCAGTCGGGTGGCCAACCTGGCGGCATCGCAGCGAGGGTGACGACTGGGCAGAGGATGACCGAGAGCTTCACGTAGCGCCTGGTCCATGCCTGGCGCTTGGCGTCACTGCCGTTCTCGAGCCGGTCTTTGTCGGCGGGGTGACGGTCTCCTCGACAACGCTTCACAACGTGAGCGAGATCGAGCGCAAGGGCCTCCGCCTCCCGACGCCCGACGCCCGACGCCCGACGGCACTCCGCAGCGGGTGGTCGTTTGCCGGGCCGGCGAGGTCATCCCCGAGCTTGTCGGCCGAGTGGACGACGAGGCCGACGGCAGCGCACCGTTCGTCCCGCCGACGCTCTGTCCTCGGGGCCACGACCTCGACCGCAGCGGCCTGATCTGGCGGTGCACGACGGGCCGGGCTTGTGCCATCGGTGCGGGCATCCGCTACGCGGTCAGCCGCGACTGTCTCGACATCGACGGCATGGGTGAGGTCATCGTCGACGCCCTCGTAGCCTCGGGTGCGGTCAACGACGTTGCCGACCTGTTCGAGCTGACGGCATCCAAGCTAATGGCCGTCGAGCGCCTCGGGGAGGCCAACGCCGCAAAGATCCTCGAAGGCATCGAGCGGGCCAAGACACTGCCGCTCGGGCGCATCATCGCCGCTCTCGGCATCAAGGGCACGGGCCGGTCCATGAGCAGGCGCCTTGCCAGCCACTTCGGATCGATGGCGGCGCTCCAGGCGGCCAGCATCGACGAGCTGGCTGGCGTCGACGGCATCGGCCCCGTAAAGGCCCCGGCGATCGTCGACGAGCTGGCGGCACTGGCGCCGGTCATCGATCGCCTCGAGACCATCGGCGTTGACCTCGGCGGCACTGGTGGTGTTGCGAGCGACGAGCCAGGCGGACCTGGCCATGCGGCAGAGCGGCCGCTCGCTGGTCTGGCGGTCTGCGTCACCGGGGCGATGACCGGCCCGCTCGCCAGTCTTAGCCGTGACGAAGTGAACGAGCTGATCGAGCGCCTCGGCGGCAGGGCGTCCTCGAGCGTGTCGACCAAGACCTCGTTCCTGCTCACCGCTGATGGCGACTCGGGCACTGGCAAGGCGAAGAAGGCTGCCGAGCTCGGTGTCGAGGTCGTGAGCCCCGAGACCTTCGCCGAACGGTACCTGTAGAAAGCCGCCCCCAAGATCGCCGGCCTTGGGTCCCGTCGACGCGCGTGGTGAC
>JAJZCK010000042.1 GCA_021846125.1 Actinomycetes bacterium
GGAGCGCCGATCCGTCCGCCAGGGCGGCAGGGCGGCAGGGCGGCAGGGCGGCAGGGCGGCAGGGCGGCCACGGAACGTCCAGCGAGCCGACGCGGACGGTGACGAGACGGAGCTGGCGACCGGCGCTCGCCCGACCTGCCGGTACGACAGGGATGTAACTACCCCCAGGGTTGTCCACAGCTGTGGACGACCGGCACAGCCCTGCTCCGGCGGTGGTCCGCGCCCTGTTCCGAGCTACGCGAGCACCTCGCCGAAGTAGGCCGCGGCCGCGCGACGGAGCTCCACGAGCTCGAGGTCGACGAGCCCTTCGACGACGAGCCTGCTGCCTCCAGCGGTGCCGATGACCACGGCCGGGACGCCTGCGGCCAGGGCGAGCGCCACGACGCGGTCCGGGCGTGAGGTGGCGACGAGCACGCGAGAAGCCGACTCGGAGAACAGCTCTCGGTGCGACGCGACGCAGCCGCCGTCGCCGCTGGCACTGCCGCCGGCACGGCTACTGCCGCCGACCACGCATCCGACGCCGGCGGCCATGGCACACTCGGCGAGAGCGACGCCGAGCCCGCCGTCGGAGACGTCGTGGACGCCGGTCACGAGACCGGGTGCCGCCTCCGCCGACGCCTCCGCGGCGACGAGGCCGGCGACGAGGCCGCTCACGCGCGCGTGCGCTGCGAGGTCCAGCGGTGGAAGCTCGCCGTCGCGGTGCCCGCGGAGCGCGCGCGCCCAGCGTGAGCCGCCGAGCGCGGGGTGGGTCCGGCCGAGCAGGACGACCGCGTCCCCGTCGCGCCAGCCGATCGCCGGAGGGCGGCGGACCAGCCCTTCGAGCAAGCCCACGACGGCGACGACGGGCGTCGGGTCGATGTCGGTCCCCTCGGACGAGTTGTAGAGCGAGACGTTGCCACCGACGACCGGCAGTCCGAGGGCCGTGCAGGCCTCGGTCATCCCGTCGATCGCCTCCGAGAGCTGCCACATCACCTCGGGATGCTCCGGATTGCCGAAGTTGAGGCAGTTGACGAGGGCGATCGGTCGCGCACCGGTACATGCGACGTTGAGCACGGACTCCGCCACCGTGGCGGCGGTCCCGGCGCGGGGGTCGAGCCGGCACCAACCCGGGTTGCCGTCCGCGCTGAGCGCGAGCGCCTTGCCGGTCCACGCGATCCCGGGTGCCGCGCACTCGAGCAGCGCCGCGTCGCCGGCACCTGGCGCGAGCACGGTGTTCAAGAACAGCTGGTGGTCGTACTGGCGGTAGACGGGCGAGGGATCGGCGACGAGCGCGAGCAGGTCGGCACCGCAGTCGTCCGGCGGCGCGAGCGCTCCAGGGTCGTCCGCCCGGCGCTCGGCGGCATCGAGCGGCGCGGCGAGGGGACGGCGGTAGCGGGGAGCGTCCTCCGCGAGCGACGCCGCAGGCACCTCGGCGAGCAGCTCGCCGCTCGCACCGTCGCGGACCCTGAGCCGGCCGATCCCGTCGGGATCGCACTGGCGCACCTCGCCGACGACCGTCGCCTCGACCTCCCAGCGGCGGCAGACCTGGTTGACGCGCTCGAGCGCCTCGGGCGTGACGATCGCGAGCATCCGCTCCTGGCTCTCGCTCGTCATCACCTCGACCGCGCTCATGCCCGCCTCCCGGCGCGGCACGACGGCGACGTCGACGTCCATCGACAGCCCGCCGCGCGCGGCGGTCTCGCTGGTCGCGCACGCGAGGCCCGCTCCGCCGAGGTCCTGGATGCCGACGACGAGCTGCTCGTCGAGGAGCTGGAGGCACGCCTCGATGAGCCGCTTCTCCTCGTAGGGGTCTCCGACCTGCACGCTCGGTCGCTTCGCGGCGTCGTCGCCCGAGCCCGGCTCGCCGAACGACGACGACGCGAGCACGCTCACACCGCCGATGCCGTCCCTCCCGGTCCGCGACCCGAGCAGGACCGCGAGGTTGCCGACACCGGTCGCACTTCCGAGCACGAGGTTCTCCACGCGCATGAGCCCCAGGCAGAAGACGTTGACGAGGGGGTTTCCTCTATAGGACGGGTCGAGAGTGGTCTGGCCACCGACAGTGGGCACCCCGACGGAATTGCCGTAGCCGGAGATGCCACGCACCACACCGTCCAGGATGTAGCGGCTCCGTGGGTCGTCGGCAGGGCCAATGAAGAGCGGGTCCATCAGAGCTATCGGCCGCGCCCCCATCGTGAAGATGTCACGGATGATCCCACCGACTCCCGTGGCCGCTCCCTGGTAGGGCTCGATCGCCGAGGGGTGGTTGTGGCTCTCGATCCGCACGGCGATCGCGATCCCGTCGCCGACGTCGACGACGCCCGCATTCTCCCCCGGTCCGACGATGACGCGCTCGCCCGTCGTCGGGAGCCTCCCGAGATGGACGCGAGACGACTTGTACGAGCAGTGCTCGCTCCACATGACAGCGTACATCGCGAGCTCGACATCGCTCGGCGCACGACCGACCATACGCACGATCTCGTCGAGCTCGTCGTCGGTGAGGCCAAGTGAGCGATGCGTCGTCGGGCCGTAATTTCTGGGCAGCATAAGTATCAAATCCTTCGAGATCTACAGTCGCTCCAGCACATCACCTGGAGGTGCTCCATACCACTTCATACCGCCGTGCAGGGCGGCCCTATTTGCGCCATAGTTGACGCATGGCGACGTCACGCAAACGGACCGGCATGTCGACGGAGCACAAGGCAGCGCTCGCCTCCGGCCGAGCCCAGGGCCTCGCCGTGCGCCGCTACCTCGAGGCGCTCGAGCGCAACCGTCCCCGGCGAGGACGGCGACCGTCGCGCGACTCGCTCAAAGAGCAGCTCGCCGAAGTCGAGGCGGCGCTTCGCGACGCCGACCCGTTGAAGCGGCTCCACCTCGTCCAGCAGCGCAAGCTCCTCGAGCAGCGCCTCGCGAGCAGCGAGGGGGCGGAGGACCTCTCCGACCTCGAGCAGGGCTTCGTCGACGCCGCCGCGGAGTACGGCGCGCGCAAGGGGATCGACTACTCGACCTGGCGCGAGATCGGCGTGCCCGTGGAGGTCCTGCGACGCGCTGGCGTGCACCGGAGCCCCCCTGCCTAGAACGGGGCGGTCGCGGATGCCGCTGCGAGGAACGAACCGAGGAGCGCGATCCCGTCCGACGAGCCGATGAGGTCGCTGCTCGCCCGCTCGGGATGCGGCATGAGCCCGACGACGTTGCCTGCCCGGTTCGCGATGCCGGCCACGTCGCCCATCGAGCCGTTGGGATTGTCCGCGTAGCGCAACACCACCTGGCCGTTGTCCTCGAGGCTCTCGAGCGTCGCCTCGTCACAGACGAAGCTGCCCTCGCCGTGGTTGACGGGCAACGCGAGCACGGTCCCGACGGGAGTCGCCGCGGTGAGGACGGACGACGAGGAACCGACCACGCATGGCACCGTGGTGCAGACGAAGCGCAGCCCGGAGTTCCGTCGTAGGGCGCCGGGGAGCAGGCCTGCCTCGGTGAGGACCTGGAAGCCGTTGCAGATCCCGAGCACGGGACCACCGTCGAGGGCGAAACGACGGAGCGGTCCCATCACCGGGGAGAAGCGGGCGATGGCACCCGGCCGGAGGTAGTCGCCGTGGGCGAAACCACCGGGAAGGACGACCGCGTCGACGTCACCGAGGTCGTCGTCACCGTGCCAGACGATGCGCGCCGACGCGCCGAGGCTCGCGAGCGCCCGGACGACGTCGTGCTCGCAGTTCGACCCGGGGAAGCAGACCACGCCGACGGCTGGGCTCATTCTCCGCGCTCCGCTGGGCTCATTCTCCGCGCTCCGCTGGGCTCATTCTCCGCGCTCCGCTGGGCTCACGACCACCTCGGCACGCTCGATGACAGGGTTCGCTAGCAGGCGGTCGCACATCTGCTGCGCGGTCGCCCGCGCGGCCGGCTCGTCGGCCGCCTCGAGCTCGAAGCGGACGACCTTGCCGACGTGGACGCCACTCGCGCCCGTGAACCCGAGGGCGGGCAACGCACGCTCTATGGTCTGGCCCTGCGGGTCCGAGATGCCCTCGAGACCGCGCACCTCGACGGCGACGGCGAACCTCACGAGCCGAGCGCGCCCACGGCGCCGCCACGCGAGCTGCCGGCGCCCCACCAGCTCGAGAAGGACAGGCCGGAGATCGTCTCGTAGGCCGAGACGTAGCGTTCCCGGGTAGCGGCGAGGACCTCGTCCGGGACCGCGGGCGGGTCGGAGTCCTTGTCCCAGCCCGTGCTCTCCGCCCAGTCCCGCACGGGCTGCTTGTCGAACGACGGAGGCGTCGTGCCCGGTCGCCACGCCGCCGCGGACCAAAAGCGCGAGGAGTCCGGCGTGAGGATCTCGTCGCATATGGCGAGCTCGCCGTCGACGACGCCGAGCTCGAACTTCGTGTCCGCGATGACGATGCCCCGTTCGAGGGCGAGGTCGGCGCCCCGCGCGTACGCCGCGAGAGCGACGTCGCGAGCGAGCGCGGCACGCTTGTCCCCGACGAGGTCGGCCGCCTCCTCGAAGGAGATGTTGACGTCGTGGCCCTCTACCGCCTTGGTCGACGGGGTGAACACCGGCTCGGGGAGCCGCGCGGACTCCTCGAGGCCGGGAGGAAGCGCCGTGCCGTGCATCGTGCCCGACGAGCGGTACTCCTTCCAGGCGGACCCGGTGAGGTAGCCACGGACGATGCACTCGATCGGCAGCATGTCGGCACGTCGCACGAGCATCGCCCGGCCCGCGACGTCCTCGATCTCGGCTGCGACGGGCGGCAGCTCCGCAGGATCGGTCGCGACCAGGTGCGTCGGCGCGATCCCGGCGAGCTGGCCGGCGAAGTACGCCGTCATCGCCGTGAGCACGCGGCCCTTGTCCGGCACGGGCTCGGCGAAGACCCGATCGAAGGCCGAGATCCTGTCGGACGCGACCATGAGCAGCAGGCCGTCCCCGACGTCGTAGACGTCACGGACCTTGCCTGAGTAGATCGGGGTGACTGTCACGTGCGGACCTCCTCGAGAGCGTCGATCGTACGGTGTGCATGGCGGAGCGCCCGGTCGAGGTCGAAGGCCTCCTCGAGCACGGGCCCGACCCGGCCCGGCCCGAGAGCCTCCACGAGCCCCGCGTCCGACTCGAGCACCGAGCGGAACGGCCGCCGCTGCTCGAAGGCGGTGCGCGCCGCCGACTGGACCACACGGTAGGCGGCGTCACGGGTGCAGCCCGCCGCGACGAGGGCGAGCAGGACCGGCTGGGAGAACACGAGCCCGTAGGAACCGACGAGAAGGTTCTCGCGCATCCGCTCGTCGCGCACCACGAGACCGTCGACGAGCCGCTCGGCTCGGCGCAGGCTGTAGTACGCGAGGAGGCTCGCGTCCGGGAGGACGATGCGCTCCACGGAGCTGTGGGAGATGTCGCGCTCGTGCCAGAGCGCGACGTCCTCGAGACCGGCGACGAGGTAGCCGCGCAGCACGCGGGCCAGCCCTACGAGCCGCTCGCTCGTGATCGGGTTGCGCTTGTGGGGCATCGCGGACGAGCCCTTCTGACCCGCGCGGAACGCCTCCTCGGTCTCGGCGACCTCGCTCCGCTGGAGATGGCGCAGCTCCGTCGCGATCGCCTCGACGGTCGTGCCGGCCGACGCACACGCGTAGAGGTACTCGCCATGACGGTCCCGGGCGATGACCTGCGTGGCGGGCACGGCCCTCAGGCCGAGAGCCGCGCACACCCGCTCCTCCACCGCAGGGTCGACGTTCGAGTACGTGCCGACGGCACCGGAGAGCTTGCCGACGGCTATCGCGTCGCGCGCCCTGCGCAGGCGCTCGCGGTCGCGGTCCGCCTGCAGGCAGTACAGGGCGAGCTTCGCCCCGAAGGTCGTGGGCTCTGCGTGCATCCCGTGGGTCCTGCCGAGCATCGGCGTCGCCGCGTGCTCGATGGCGCGCCGCTTGAGCGTCGCCACGAGCGCGGAGGAGGCCTCGACGAGCAGGTCCGCCGCTGCCGCGAGGGTGGCGGAGAGCGCCGTGTCGACGACGTCCGACGAGGTGAGGCCGTGGTGGACCCACGAGCCCTCTGGTGCACCGATCTCGGCTTGGACGACGTCGACGAACGCCGCGACGTCGTGGTCCGTGACGGCCTCACGGGCGGCGACCTTCTCGACGAGCGCGGCGTCGGCCCGCGGCGCCCGCCGGCGCGCGGCGGCAGCGTGCCCGGGCGGGACGACACCGAGATCCGACCACGCGTCGAGCGCGAGCAGCTCGACCTCGAGCCAACGGCCGAGACGCGCCTCGTCGGTGAACAGCGCCGCCATCTCGGGCGCGGAGTACCTGGGGATCACCGCGACACCGCCTCGGGCACGGGCGCCGCACCGGTCACAGGCGCCGTGGCGACCGCGGGCAACGTGGCGGCGATGTCGCTGCGATGCTGCATACCGTCGAAGGCGATCGCACCGACGGCTGCGTAGGCGCGCTCGCGCGCACGTCCGAGCGTCTCGCCGAGCGCGCGCACGACGACGACCCTGCCACCCGCGACGCGCACCGTCCCGTCGGGGTCCCGGCGGGTCCCCGCGTGCAGGACGGTGACCCCTTCGACGGCACGGGCGTGGTCGAGGCCCTCGATCACTGCGCCGGGCTCGGGCGCGTGCGGGTAGCCGCGCGCCGCGAGCACGACGGCGACGGCTGCGTCGCCGCCGACGGTGGGCGGCGTGCCGAGGCGCCCCGTCGCCGCCGAGAGGAACAGCGCGGCGAGGTCCCCGCCGCACCGCGGCAGGACCACCTCCGCCTCGGGGTCGCCGAAGCGGACGTTGTACTCGATGAGCTTCGGACCCTCGGCGGTGAGCATGAGCCCGGCGTAGAGCACGCCCCGGTAGTCGACGCCGCGACGTCGCAGCTCGGCGAGCGTCGGCAGCACGATCCGCTCCATCGCCTCGTCGACGAGTGCCGGCGACGCGGCCGGCACCGGGGAGAAGGCGCCCATGCCCCCGGTGTTGGGCCCGGCGTCGCCGTCGAGGAGGCGCTTGTGGTCCTGCGCGGCAGGCAACGCGAGACCGCTGCGACCGTCGCAGAGCACGAGGAGGGAGAGCTCCTCGCCCACGAGGCCCTCCTCGATCACGACACGGCGACCCGCGTCGCCGAACGAGCTCCCTGCGAGCTTGGCCGCCGCGTCCGCCTCCGCCTCAGCGAGGTCCCCGGTGACGAGCACGCCCTTCCCGGCAGCGAGGCCGTCGGTCTTCACGACGTACGGGCCGGGCATCCGCCGGAGGAACGCCCGCGCGTCGTCCAGCCGGTCGACGCTCGCCCACGCGGCGGTCGGCACGCCGGCCGCTCCGGCGAGCTCCTTCATGAACGCCTTCGAGCCCTCGAGCCGCGCGCCGTCGGCGCCGGGGCCGAGCACGGCGCGTCCCGACGCTCGCAGCCTGTCCGCGAGCCCCTCGACGAGCGGGGCCTCCGGTCCGACGACGAACAGGTCGGCGTCGACCTGCTCGGGAGGCATCGCCGTGACCTCGACGCCCGCCTCGTCCTCGATCCCCGGGTTGCCCGGGGCGACGACGACGAGGGCGCCGGGTGCGAGAGCGCAAGCGAGAGCGTGCTCGCGCGCGCCCGAGCCGACGACGCAGACCTTCACGACAACCGCCCGCCGCTCACGTCGCCGCCCGGTCAGCTGGCGACGTGGACGTACTGCTCGCGCCCGGGACCGACGCCGGCGAGCGACACCGGCGCTCCCGCGTGGTCCGCGATGCAGGCGATGTAGTCACGCGCCGCCCGAGGCAGGTCGGTGATCGACGTCGCCGCGGAGAGGTCCTCCTCCCATCCCGGCAGCTCCTCGTAGACGGGCACGACCCGGTGGAGGACCGACTGGTGGTAGGGGACGCGGTCGAGGCGCCGGCCGCCGTCGTCGTAGGCGACGCACACCTTCACGACCTCCAGCTTCGACAGCACGTCGAGCTTCGTGAGCGCGATCTCCGAGACCGAGTTGACGCGCACGGCGTGACGGAGCATCACGAGGTCCAGCCAGCCCGGCCGGCGCCGGCGGCCGGTGTTCGTCCCGTACTCGTGGCCGCGCTCGACGAGCAGGTCGGCGAGCTCGCCGTCGAGCTCGGTCGGGAACGGTCCCGCCCCGACGCGCGTGATGTACGCCTTGGCGATCCCGACGACCCGGTCGACGTCGCGGGGCCCGACGCCCGTGCCGACGCACGCGCCGCCGGCGGTCGGGTTCGACGACGTGACGTAGGGGTAGGTGCCATGGTCGAGGTCGAGGAAGGTCGCCTGCGCGCCCTCGAGCATGACGTTCTCGCCGGCGTCGAGCGCGTCGTGGACGATGCCGACGCTGTCGCCGATCATCGGCGCGATGCGCGGCGCCAGCTCGTCGAGATAGCGACGGGCGATCTCGTCCTCGTCGAGCGCGAGACGGTTGTACACCTTCGCGAGGACGGCGTTCTTCTCCCGCACGACGACCTCGAGCTTCTGGCGGAAGATCTTCGGGTCGAGAAGGTCCTGGACCCTCAGCCCGATGCGAGCGGCCTTGTCCGCGTACGCGGGCCCGATGCCGCGCTTGGTGGTGCCGAGCTTGTTGCGGCCGAGGGAGCGCTCGGTCGCCCGGTCGAGCTCGTAGTGGTAGGGCATGATCAGGTGCGCGTTGCCCGAGACGACGAGCCGGCTCGTGTCCACGCCACGCGCCTCGAGCGCGTCGCACTCGGCGAGGAGCACCGACGGGTCGACGACGACGCCGTTGCCGATGACCGGGACGGTGGAGGGATAGAGGACACCGCTCGGCACGAGCTGGAGGGCGAAGCTCTCGCCCCCTACGACGATCGTGTGGCCGGCATTGTGGCCGCCCTGGTAGCGCACGACGAGGCGCATGTCCTTCGCGAGCAGGTCGGTGAGCTTGCCCTTGCCCTCATCGCCCCACTGGGTACCGACCACGACGGTCGCAGGCACCAGCACTCCCTCCCGCTCGAACGGCGGGCAGTCTAGCCGTCCTCGGGACAGCCGATCCTCGTCAGGAGAGCACGAGCTTTCCACCGTCGTCGCCGACGCGCACCGTGTCGCCCTCGGCGACGCTCCCCTCGAGCAGGGCGATCGCGAGCGGGTCGCCGATCTCGCGCTGGATGACACGCCGCAGCGGGCGCGCCCCGAACACGGGGTCGTAGCCGAGCTCGACGAGCAGCGCCCGCGCCTCCGGCGTGACGTCGAGCGTGAGGTGTCGATCTGCGACCCGGCGGGCAAGGACGGCGATCTGGATGTCGACGATGACCGCGAGGTCGTCGCGGCCGAGCGGCCGGAAGCGCACGATCTCGTCGATCCGGTTGACGAGCTCGGGCTTGAAGAAGTCGAGCGGGTCGCCCTTCAGGTTCGAGGTCATGACGAGCACGACGTTCGTGAAGTCGACCGTCCGCCCCTGGCCGTCGGTCAGCCGGCCGTCGTCGAGGACCTGGAGCAGCAGGTTGAACACGTCCGGGTGCGCCTTCTCGACCTCGTCGAGGAGCACGACGCAGTAGGGACGGCGGCGGACCGCTTCGGTGAGCTGGCCCCCTTCCTCGTAGCCCACGTAGCCCGGGGGGGCTCCGACGAGACGGGCGACGGAATGCTTCTCCTGGTACTCGCCCATGTCGATGCGGACCATCGCCCGCTCGTCGTCGAAGAGGAACTCCGCGAGCGCCCGGGCGAGCTCGGTCTTGCCCACCCCGGTCGGACCGAGGAAGAGGAAGGAGCCGATCGGACGGTGCGGGTCCGCGAGCCCTGCGCGGCTGCGGCGGATCGCGTTCGCGACCGCGGAGACGGCCTCGTCCTGGCCGACGACACGCCCGTGGAGCACCGACTCCATGCGGACCAGCTTTTGCATCTCGCCCTCCATGAGCCGGCTGACGGGGACGCCGGTCGAGCGGGCGACGACCTCTGCGACGTCCTCGGCGTCGACCTCTTCCTTCAGCATGCGCTCGTGGCTCTGGAGCTCGGAGAGGCGCTCGGTCGCCTCGGCGATCTGGGTGCCGATGGTGGGCAGCTCGCCGTAGCGGATCTGTGCCGCAGCGCCAAGGTCCCCGTCGCGCTCGAAGCGCTCCGCCTCCCCGCGACGCGCCTCGAGCGTGCCCTTCAGCTCGCGGATGCGCGCGATTGCGTCGCGCTCCGCGTGCCAGTGCGCGGTCATCGCACTCTCCTGCTCGCGCAGGTTCGCCAGCTCCTCGTCGATACGCTGGAGGCGCTCGGCCGACGCTGCGTCGCTCTCTGCGGCGAGCGCCACCCGCTCGATCTCGAGCTGGCGGATCCGCCGGGCGACGACGTCGATCTCGGTCGGCATCGAGTCGATCTCGATCCGGAGCCGGCTCGCCGCCTCGTCGACGAGGTCGATCGCCTTGTCCGGGAGGAACCGGCCCGTGACGTAGCGGTCGGACAGCACGGCCGCAGCGACGAGCGCCGCGTCCTGGATCCGGACGCCGTGGTGCACCTCGTAGCGCTCCTTCAGGCCGCGCAGGATCGCGACGGTGTCCTCGACCGACGGCGGGCCGACGTAGACAGGCTGGAAGCGGCGCTCGAGAGCTGCGTCCTTCTCGATGTGCTTCGCGTACTCGTCGAGCGTCGTCGCGCCGACGAGGCGAAGCTCCCCGCGTGCGAGCATCGGCTTGATGATGTTCCCCGCGTCCATCGCACCCTCGGCCGCTCCGGCTCCGACGATGGTATGGAGCTCGTCGACGAAGGTCACGACCTCGCCTTCGGAGTCGGCGATCTCCTTCAGCACCGCGCGGAGCCGCTCCTCGAACTCGCCCCGGTACTTCGCGCCGGCGACCATCGCCGAGAGGTCGAGCGCGACGACGCGCTTGTCGCGCAAGCTCTCGGGGACGTCGCCCTCGACTATGCGCGTCGCGAGCCCCTCGACGATCGCCGTCTTGCCGACCCCGGGCTCGCCGATAAGGACCGGGTTGTTCTTCGTGCGGCGGGAGAGGACCTGGATGACACGGCGGATCTCCTCGTCCCGTCCGATGACCGGGTCGAGCCGCCCGCGGCGAGCGAGCGCGGTGAGGTCGCGCCCGTACTTCTCGAGCGCCTGGTAGGCCTTCTCGGGCTCCGGGGAGGTGATCCTGTGACTTCCCCGGACTTCCTTCAGCGCGGCGAGGAGCGCGTCCCGGTCCACGCCGAGCTCTTCCGCGAGGGCGAGCATCATGTGCTCGACCGACAGGTACTCGTCACCCATGTCGAGCTGGACACGGCCCGCCCGCTCGAACGCGGTCGCGAGGTCCCGGCCGAGCTGCGGGTGCCCGCCCCCGTAGGCACGGGGAAGCTTCGCGATGGCGTCCTGGAGGCGGTTGCGCACGCCGAGCGGGGCGACGCCCATCCGGTCGAGCACGGGGACGGCGACACCACCCTCCTGACCGAGCGCGGCGAGCAGGAAATGCGCGGACGTCACCTCGGCGTGGCGCGCCGCCTCGGCCGCGCGAGACGCCTCTTGCAGCGCCTCCTGGGTCTTCAGCGTCCAGCGGTCCGGTGTCAGTGTCATCGTCGTCCTCTCCTCCGGCGCCTCCCGGCGTCCCTCAGTCCCGCCAGCGCGCCGGGAGCCGCTCGGCCCTGAGCGGCACGAGGTCCCTGCGGTAGTGGCGATGCGTCCGCTCGACGGCCTCGAGCGCCTCGGCCCGGACCCGGGCCAGCTCCTCCCGCGTCGCCGCGAGCTCGGCCTCGAGCCTGAGGAGCCGGCGCACCCCCTCGAGGTTCACTCCCGCGTTGGTCAGGTCCTGGATGCGCTGCAGCTGGGCGATGTCCGCGTCGGAGTAGCGCCTGCTGCCGCCGATCGTCCTCGCAGGATCGAGGAGCCCCTTGCGCTCGTAGATCCGCAGAGTTTGCGGGTGCACGCCGGCGAGCTCCGCCGCGACGGATATGACGTAGAGCGCGCGCGTCGTCGACAGCGGCTGCTGGCGGTCGGCGGGCACCGACGTCACACCTCGAAGTGCGCCCGGGGCGAACCGGGCGAGGCCTTCGCGAGCGCCTCGACCGCCTTGCGCTCGGCGTCGGTGAGCTTGCTCGGCACCACCACGTCGACCGTCACGAGGAGGTCTCCGCTCTCGTCGCCCTGGTGCACGCCGCGACCGCGGACGCGCAGCGTCTTTCCTGTCTTGGTGCCCGACGGCACCTTCAGGTGAACCGGCTTGGTGAGCGAGGGCACGGTGATCGTCGCGCCGAGCGCGGCCTCGGGGAAGGTGACCGGCACGGTGAGCGTGAGGTCTTTGCCACGACGGCCGAAGATCGGGTGGGCTGCGACGCGCACGACGACGAACAGGTCTCCCGCGGGACCACCGTTCGCACCGGGCTCACCCCGTCCCTTCACCTTGATCCGCTGGCCGTCGTCCACACCCGCGGGGATCCGCACCTTCACCTGGCGCTCTCGCCGCTGTATGCCCGTGCCGAAGCACGTCGGGCACGGGTCCGTGATCTTCGTGCCACGTCCGTGGCACTCGGGGCAGGGGGCCGAGAGCGAGAAGAGCCCCTGGTTGTCGTCGAGCACACCGCGCCCGCCGCAGCGCGGGCAGACCACCGGCGTCGTACCGGGCTTGGCACCGCTGCCGCCGCAGGTCGAGCACGCTACGTTGCTCCGCACGTTGACCGAGGTGACGACCCCTTCGATCGCCTCCTCGAAGGACAGGTGCAGCTCTGCCTCGAGATCCGCCCCGCGACGCGGGCCGCCCGCTGCGGTGCCGGCACGCCGCCTCGTGCCGCCCGACGGCTGGCGGAACAGTCCCCCGAAGAGGTCCGAGATGTCGTCCACCTTGAAGTTGAAGCCGCCGGTACCGCCCTGGCCGAAGCCGGCAGCCGCGGCTCCGGACCGGCGCACCTCGTCGTACTCCTTGCGCTTCTGCACGTCGCCGAGGACGTCGTAGGCGGCGCTGATCTCCTTGAAGCGCTCCTCGGCGCCGGGGTTCGCGTCGGGGTGGAACTGCTTCGCGAGCTTGCGGTAGGCGCGAGTGAGCTCCTTCTCGCTCGCGTCGTGGGCGACGCCCAAGACCTTGTAGTAGTCCGTCTCGAACCACTCACGCTGCGGTGCCACTCATCGGCTCCCTGCTACGACATGCACGACTGCAACCATCTTGCGGCACCTGCCACGACGCTCCATCCCACGCTCGTCGCCACGGATATCGGGCCGCTCCTCGTCTCGCGCTCCCTACGCCCGCACCTTCACCATCGCCGGCCGGAGCACGCGCCCCTTCAGGCGATACCCCGCACGCAACGTCTCGACGACCGCCGGCTCGGGCATGGCCTCGACGTCGCCGGGACCTCCTGCGACGGCGCTCCCCTCGTCGGCCGAGACGTGCGCGACCGCGTCGTGCACCGTCGGGTCGAACGCAACGCCGTCGGCGTCGATCCGCTCGAGCCCTTCCTTCGCGAGGATGTCCCGAAGCAGGGTCCCGATGCGGACAAAGGCCGACTCGAGCTCGCTCCCGCCCGAGACGTCCACGTGCGCGAGCGCGAGGTCGAGGGCGTCGAGAGCCGGCAGGAGCCGCTCGACGACGGCCTCCACCGCCCGGTCGAAGGTCTCGGCCTGCTGCCGGGCGGTGCGCTTGCGGAAGTTGTCGAACTCCGCCTGCAGGCGGCGCAGAGTGTCGAGGTACTCGTCGCGCTCCGCCACGAGTGCCTGGACCTCCGCTCCGGTCACGGGCTCCCCGGGCAAGGGCTTGCCGGGGACCATCCCGTCCGTCTCGGTGCCGGCAAGCGCCTCCGCCGCATCGGCGGTGCTGCCGGGAGGCGTCTCTCCGATCGCCGGCCCGCCCGCCGCCCGGTCGTCGGCCACCCGGTCGTCGAAGGTTGGGTCGTCGTCGGTTGGGTCGTCGGCGGCTGGGTCCTCGGCGCCGCCGGCGCCGCTCTCCACCGGGCTCATGCCTCGGCCGCGCCGGGCTCGTCGACGATCTCCGCGTCGACGACCTCGTCGTCGTTCGGCGGGGTCGAGGACGCACCCGCTCCCGACGACGGACCGGAAGAGCCCGCCTGCTGGTAGAGCCGCTGGGCGAACGCCTGGGACGCCGTCACGAGCGCCTCGTTCGCCGTCCGGACGGCCTCCAGGTCCGTGCCGGCGAGCGCGGCCTTCAGCGCGGCGAGAGCGGACTCGACCTTCTCCTTCTCGTCGCCGGTGAACTTGTCACCTTCGTCCTTCAGGAGCTTCTCGGTCCGGTGGACGAGCGAGTCCGCACCGTTGCGCGTCTCGGCCTCCTCCTTGCGGCGCCGGTCGTCCGCGGCGTGGGCTTCCGCGTCGCGCACCATCCGCTCGATGTCGTCCTTCGGGAGCGACGACTGGCCGGTGATCGTCATCGACTGCTCCTTGCTCGTCGCCCGGTCCTTCGCGGAGACGTGCACGATGCCATTCGCGTCGATGTCGAACGTGACCTCGATCTGCGGGGTGCCCTGCGCCGCAGGAGGCAGGTCGACGAGCTGGAACTTGCCGAGCGTCTTGTTGTACATCGCCATCTCACGCTCGCCCTGGAGCACATGGATCTCCACCGACGGCTGGTTGTCCTCCGCGGTCGTGAAGACCTCCGAGCGCTTCGTCGGGATTGTCGTGTTCCTCTCGATGAGGCGGTGCATGATGCCGCCCTTGGTCTCGATGCCGAGGCTGAGCGGCGTGACGTCGAGCAACAGGACGTCCTTCACGTCGCCCTTCAACACGCCAGCCTGGATCGCCGCGCCGACCGCGACGACCTCGTCCGGGTTGACGCCCTTGTGGGGCTCCTTGCCGGCCAGGCTCTGCACGAGGTCCTGGATCGCGGGCATACGGGTCGAGCCGCCCACGAGGACGACGTGGTCGATATCGGACTTCGCGAGCCCGGCATCGGTGATCGCCTGCTCGAACGGCCCGCGGCACGCCTCGGTGAGGTCCTCAGTGAGCTCCTGGAACTTCGCGCGGGTGAGCTTGACGTCGAGGTGCTTCGGTCCCTCGGAGGTGGCAGTGATGAAGGGGAGGTTGACCGTCGTCTCCTGGACGGCCGAGAGCTCGATCTTCGCCTTCTCCGACGCCTCCTTGAGGCGCTGTATCGCCATCTTGTCACCGGACAAGTCCACGCCCTCGGTGTCCTTGAACGTCTTGACGAGCCAGTCCATGACCCGCTGGTCCCAGTCGTCACCGCCGAGATGGGCGTTGCCCGACGTCGACTTCACCTCGAACACACCGTCGCCGATATCGAGGATGGAGACGTCGAAAGTGCCACCACCGAGGTCGAAGACGAGCACCGTCTCGTCTGCGCCCTCCCTGTCGAGCCCGTAGGCCAGAGCTGCCGCAGTGGGCTCGTTGATGATCCGGAGCACCTCGAGCCCCGCGATCTGCCCGGCTTCCTTCGTCGCCGTCCGCTGGCTGTCGTCGAAGTACGCGGGGACCGTGATGACCGCCTGGGAGACCGTGTCACCGAGGAACGCCTCGGCGTCCCTCTTCAGCTTCTGCAGGATACGTGCCGAGATCTCCTGCGGCGTGTAGGCCTTTCCGTCGATGTCGACGGTCCAGCTCGTACCGACGTGCCTCTTGACCGAGCGGATCGTCCGCTCGGGGTTCGTGATCGCCTGCCGCTTCGCTACCTCGCCGACGAGGACCTCGCCGGACTTCGTGAAGCCGACGACCGACGGGGTCGTCCTGCCACCCTCGGCATTTGGGATGACCGTGGGCTCGCCTCCCTCGAGGACGCTGACGACCGAGTTGGTCGTACCGAGGTCGATGCCGACCGCCTTTGGCATTGGTGGTGCCTCCGATTCCTTCGTGCTCGCTGCTCGCGCCTGGCACCTGAGCCACCTGGGCGCTATCGCCCGACCCACCGCCCGACCCGCCGCCTGATCTCTGTCAACGGAAAGTATAACGAAGTTGAGCCGTCGGTTGTCAAGTAGGTGGGCATGCGACTTCCACCAGGGATTCGTCAGAGCGGACGGGGCGTTCCCGAGCCGGCGGAGCCGGCGCGATCAGGTCGAACGCGCCGGGTGAGCCCGCATGCCGTCCCGGGTGACGAGCTCGCGCCAGCGGTGGTCCGCTATGCGTACGAGCGTCGCGAGCTGCCGGCGCTCGCGAGCGCGGAACGGCCTTCCGGACCGCCCGACGAGGAGAGCGAGGCCGGACACCTCGAGGCCGGCCCACGCGACGTCGCTCGCGGAGGCCGCCGCACCCGTGTCCTTGGCGGCGGAGCGAGTGCCGGTCACGAACGCCTCCAGCCACGGTGCAGGCGGCGCCCCGGCCGACGCGCTGAGCACGAGCGGGCCGTCGGGGTCGACGACCGCGGACCACTCTGCGGAGTACGCGATCCCGACACCGGCGACGAGCGCGTCGAACAGGCTCCCGACCGTCTGCTCCCCGAGCAGGTCCGCTCCGACCTCGAGCGCCTCGACGAGCGGGTGGGAGAGTGCCGGCGCGACGCTGCGGACGTCCTCCACGTCGACGGCGTCGAGCTCGCCGACCTTCGCGAGCATGAGGGGTATGAGGTCCTCGCTCGGCAGGTCGACCGTGAGCTCGTCGATCACACGCCCCTCCCCGCGCTCGAGGATGTCGATGCCGACGAGGTCGCCGCCCACCGCGCCGATACGGCTCGCGACTGCGCCGAGCGCGCCCGGCCGGTCGGCTAGCCACACGCGCAAGACGAAGCTGGACATGCAGACAGCCTAGGCACCACGTGTGAACGCCAGGTTGCCTCCCTGCGACGGGCGCGTGTCCTGGACGCACGATCGCCGGCCCCGGACCGCGGGCGCGGGCGCGGGCGCGGGCGCGGGCGCGGGCGCGGGCGCGGGCGCGGGCGCGGGCTGACCTAGGCGAGCGGCGAGATAGCCTCGGGGCATGCCCAAGCTCGTCCTCCTCCGACACGGCCAGAGCACCTGGAACGCGGAGAACCGCTTCAC
>JAJZCK010000043.1 GCA_021846125.1 Actinomycetes bacterium
ACGCGACGAGCGCGTCGCGCCTCTCGCCGTCGAGGCGAGCGAAGAGCTCTCCGAGGCCCGCGCCGCCCCCGGAACCGTCGCCCACGGCACCGTCGATCCCGGCACCGTCGACCACGGCACCGTCGATCCCGGGGTCGTCGAGTGCTGCGGGTGGCGAGGCGTAGTCGAGCAGCCCGCACGGTCCGCCGTCCCCGCGGACGACGAAGGCCCGGTCGTCCAGCTGGCCGTCCGCTCCGAAGCGCTTCGCGAGGCGGCGCCCCCAGGCACGCTCCTCGCCGCTCGCCTTGTGGCCGGGCCTCGGCACGACGTCGGCCAGGCCGGAGTACGCCCGGAATGCCGCCGGGTCGGCGAGGCGAGTACCGACGAGCACGTCCTCGTCGGGGAAGGCGAGAAGCGCCCGGCGGTAGAGGTCCCCCATGACCGCACGGAGGGCATCCAGCGAGTCGTCGCGGCGGGCGAACGACGCGACCCCCACGAGCAGGCTCGGAGTGCCACCGATGCGCTCGAGGGAGCTGAAGGCGAAGCCGACCAACTGCCCGTCCGCGCGCACGTGGGTCACGAGCACCCACTCTTCGCGCTCTTTCGACAAGAGCCCGACCTCGAACCCGGACGCGCCACTAGCGCACATGTCCGCCATCTCTGCCAGCTCAGAGTCGCTGAGCGCCGTGCAGTCCTTCGTCGCGACGTCGATCACGTTGGCAATGACCCCTTGCGTGCTCGCCTGTCCAGCCGGACGCGTCCTCGGCCTGGGCGCGCGGCCGGTCCTCGCCGTCCGCCCGAGGTTTTCCGACGTCTGCACCAGGCCTGACGGGGCAGCTCGGCTCTCCTAGCGGAGCGGGACCTACGCCAGTCTACGGGACCAGCCGGCGCCCCCGCCAAGCGGCCGCCCGGCTAGCCGGCGCGCGAGCGTCGAGGACGCCCACTCGGACCCTCGGCAGCGCCCGCCGCCGGCAGGGCGGCTCAACCGACTGCGTGTGCCCCTAGCAGCTCCTTCAGTGCGCCTACGAAGCCACTTCGGGGGTCGACGTTGAACTCCGACGGCAGCCGCAGGATCTTCGCGCCGAGGCGGAGGTGGACCGGAACCGGGCCGGGGTGCTCGACGACGAGCTCCCGTAGCCGCCGGACGGTCGACTCCGTGAGAGCACCGGCGGGGACGCTGACCTCGATCGGCAGCGCGGCGTCGTCGGGCACCAGCTCGGGACGGCGCACCTCGGAGCAGACGAGCTTCGCCTGGTCGTCACGCTGGTCGAGGCGGCCGCGCAGGAGCACGATCGCATCCTCCTCGAGCCGCGCTCCGTACTCGAGCATCACCTTCGGGAAGACGAACACCTCGATAGCGGCCTCGAGGTCCTCGAGGACGAATGTCGCCATGAGCTCACCGCGCTTGGTGTAGCGCCTGGAGAGCCCGGTGACGACGCCTCCGACGAGGTGCATGCCGCCCGAGTCCCCGCCCGTGCCCGTGCCGACGTCTCCCCCGGTGCCCGCCTGGTCGAGCAGCTCGCGGATGCTCCCCTCGGAAAGGCGCCGGAGTGCGGACTCCACGCCGAGGAGCGGATGGTCGCTGACGTAGAGGCCGAGCATCTCCTTCTCGTGGGCCAAGCGCTCCGACTTCGAGAACTCGAGGTCGGGCAGGGTGACGCGTGCCTCCTCGTAGGCGCCGGCGCCGGGCTCGGAAGGGGCAGGCTCGAGCAGCGAGAAGAGAGTGGAGATGCCGAGCTCCTCCTCCCGGCGCCTCGTGAGGACCCGGTCGATGATCTCCTCGAAGACGAGACAGAGCCCCTTGCGCGGATGACCGAGGGAGTCGAAGGCGCCCGCCTTGACGAGGGACTCGACAGTCCGCTTGTTCAACACGGACGGATCCACCCGGCAGCAGAAGTCGTGGAAGTCGGCGAACGGCCCGCGCGCGTCGCGCTCGGCGACGATGAGGGCGACGAGGCCCTCGCCGACGTTGCGGATGGCCGACAGACCGAACGGGATCGTCCCGATGCCGCTCTCCCCCGGCGCGGGCGCACGGGCGGTGAAGTTCGACATCGACACGTTGACGTCAGGAACATGCACTGCAATGCCAAGGCTCCGACATTCGGAGAGATAGACCGCCGTCTTGTCCTTGTCGTCCTTCACGGACGACAAGAGGGCGGCGAGGTACTCCACGGGGTGGTTCGCCTTCAACCAGGCAGTCTGGTAGGCGACGAGCCCGTAGCCGTAGGAGTGGGACTTGTTGAAGGCGTAGTCGGCGAATGGCTCGATGATGTCGAACAGCTCGGTGCCGATCCGCTCGCCAAAGCCCTGGTCGGCACAGCCCTTCACGAACTTCTCGCGCTCCGCTGCGATGAGGACGCGGTTCTTCTTGCCGCAGGCCTTTCGGAGGTTGTCGGCCTCCTCGAGCGTGTAGCCCGCGAAGCGCTGCGCGACACGCATCACCGACTCCTGGTAGATCATGAGCCCGTAGGTGTCCGCGAGGATCGGCTCGAGATCGGGGTGCAGGTACGTCACCGGCTTGCGGCCGTTCTTGCGGTCCGCGTAGTCACGGTGCATGTTCGCCGCCATGGGCCCGGGACGGTAGAGGGCGACGAGCGCGGCCACGTCGTCGAAGCTCGTCGGCGCCAGGGAGCGCATGAGCGAGCGCATCGGCCCGCCCTCGAGCTGGAAGACCCCGATCGAGTCGCCGCTACGCAGCATCGCGAAGGTGCGCTCGTCGTCGAGCGGGATCGCGTCGATGTCCGGTCGCGTCCCGGTCCCCTCCTCGACGAGGTCGAGCGCCCTCTCGATGACAGAGAGGTTCCTCAGCCCGAGGAAGTCCATCTTCAAAAGTCCGAGCTCTTCGACGCCGTGCATCTCGTACTGGGTGACGATCGGCGCGTCGGCCGGGTCGGCGCCCGGCTCGGGCTTGCGCTGGATCGGCAGGTACTCGGTGAGGGGCTCGTTCGTGATGACGACAGCCGCGGCGTGGATCCCGTCCTGACGGCGGAGGTTCTCGAGGCCGCGGGCGACGTCGATGACCTTGCGGGCGTCTGGATCTGCCTCGTACATGTCCCGCAGGCTCGCCGCGGCAGCGAAGCCGTCCTCGAATCCCTCGGCCTTCTCGAGGCACGCGCTGAGCGGCGTGTCGCGCCCCATGATGAGCGGCGGCATCGCCTTCGCGACCTTGTCGCCGAGACCGTACGGGTAGCCGAGGACGCGGGCCGCGTCGCGCACCGCGGCCCGAGCCTTGATCGTCGAGAAGGTCACGATCTGCGCGACGCGGTCCCATCCGTAGCGCTCCGACGCGTAGCGGATCATCTCGCCGCGGTAGCGCTCGTCGAAGTCCATGTCGATGTCCGGCATCTGCTTGCGACCGGGATTGAGGAAGCGCTCGAACAACAGGTCGTAGCGGATCGGGTCGAGGTCGACGATGCGCAGGCAGTAGGCGACGCAGCAGCCAGCAGCCGATCCGCGCCCTGGTCCGACCCTGATGCCCGAGCGGCGAGCGTGCGCGATGAGGTCCCACACCACGAGGAAGTATGCGGGGAACCCCATCGCATAGATGACGCCGAGCTCGTAGTCGATCCGCTCGGCGACCTCTGGCGTGAGGTCCGCCCCGTAGCGCTGCCGGGCGCCCTCGAGGGTCAGGTGGCGCAGGTAGCGCTGCGCGGACTCCTCGTAGGTAGCCCCGCGGAACTCCTCGGGCACGGGGAACTCCGGAAGCGTCGGCTTGCCGAGCTCGATCTCGACGCTGGCACGCTCCGCGATCCACAACGTCGAGTCGCACGCCTCGGGAAGCTCGGCGAAGAGCTGACGCATCTCGGCGGCCGTCTTCAGGTAGTGCTCCTCGCCGCCGAACTTGAAGCGTTTCGGGTCGTCGATCGTCGCGCCGGTCTGCACGCACAGCAGCGCGTCGTGCGCGACCGCGTCCTCACGGCGGCAGTAGTGGCTGTCGTTCGTCGCGACGATCGGCGCGCCGATCGTGCGCGCGATCTCGAGCAGCTGAGGGTTGGTCCGGCGCTGCTCCTGGAGGCCGTGGTCCTGGAGCTCGACGAACAGGTGGTCGCGCCCGAAGATGTCCTGGAGGCGCGCGGCGAGACGCTTGGCCTCGTCCGCCTGCTCCGCGAGGAGCGCTTGCAGGACGACCCCACCGAGGCATCCGGTGGTGGCGATCAGCCCCTCGTGGTGGGTCTCGAGGAGCTCCCAGTCGACCCGGGGCTTGTAGTAGTAGCCCTCGAGGTACGCGGCCGACGAGAGCTGCATCAAGTTGCGGTAGCCCTGCGTCGTCTCCGCCAGCAGCGTCAGGTGGTAGTAGAGCTTCTCCCCGCGCTCGCCCTCGCCGCCGGTGTCGTCGAGCCGGCCGCGGCGGACCGGCCGGTCGAAGCGCGAGCTCCCCGCCATGTAGGCCTCGGTGCCGATGACAGGTGTGATCCCCTGGGCACGACACTCCTTGTAGAAGTCCAGGACGCCGTACATGTTGCCGTGGTCGGTGATCGCCATCGCCGGCTGGCCGTCCTCGACGGCGAGCGCCACCGCTTCCTTGATCCTCGCCGCCCCGTCGAGCATCGAGTACTCGGTGTGCTGGTGCAGGTGGGCAAACGACCTCCCCGGGCGTCCTGCTCCGAGCCCACTCATCCACGTGCCTCCACAGCTCGTCCACATGCGTCATCCACTGCTGTGGACGAACTACATCGCTGTGATCCGCCCTCGGGGCAGAATAGCGCGGCACCGTCGCTCCATGGCCGGGGCGCGCCAGCTCTCCGACAGGCGCGCCGGGCGGTAGGGCCAGACGAGCGTACGGATGCGGAGAGCTACCGGTGCCGAGCTACAGGTACGGACCTGCCCGTCCGGCGACGTCCGGGCTCCCCCCCGCGGGAAGGCTGCGCCGGCGCATCTCTTCGAGCTGAGCCCGCGCGGCCATCTGCTGCGCGAAGAGCGTCGCCTGGATACCGTGGAAGAGCCCTTCGAGCCAGCCGACGAGCTGGGCCTGGGCGAGCCGGATCTCGGCGTCGCTCGGCTCGTCGGAAGAGAAGGGGAGGGCGAGGCGGTCGAGCTCGTCGACGAGATCGGGCGAGAGGCCGTCCGCGAGCTCGCGGACCGAGCTCTCGTAGATCTCCTTCATGCGCTGCCTGCTCGGACCGTCGAGCGGTGCCTGGCGCACCTCCTCGAGGAGCTGCTTGATCATCGAGCCGACCCGCATGACCTTCGCCGGCTGCTCGACGGACTCGGTGCCGCGGTCGCTCGCCCCACCGAGCGTCTCGCCCTCCTCGGCACCGCGAGGATCGCTCGCGTCGCCGGGAACGAGGAGGTAGGGCCCGTGCTCACCGAGGTCGCTCATGCCTTCGATCCTACGGTCGTCACGCATCGCCGTCACACTCGGTCACAAGGGCTCTCCCGGCGCTCCGAGAGGAGCGCCGGGAGAGGCGCGCGGCGGCCGGGGGATGCCGCTCAGGCGCGCGCGACGCGGCGCAGGTCCGCTAGGGACAGCTCCGCCGTGACCTCCCCACCGCACTGGTCGCAGTGTGCGGTGTGGCGCCACGACCGGAGGAGCCGCGTGCCCGAGGCGTCGAGGAAGACGACGAACGCGTCCGAGTCCGGGTGCAGGACGAGCCGGTGGTAAGGGCGCCAGCCGGTGGCGACGGACGACGAGACGAGAGGACCTTTCAGCACGCGGCAGAACCGGTGGTGCTCCGGATCGAACATCCAGGTGCTGTGGCAAGACTCGAGGACGACGAACTCCGGCGCGTCGACAGCGGCAGCGAGGAGGTGCGACGCCGTGACGACGCGCGCCCCCGGGCCCGGCCGACCCGACGCGGATCGGGGCCGCGCGCGTGCGGCCGGCTCGGCGCCGCCAGATGCCACGTGCGACGACCCAGAGCCCGATGAGGTGATCTCTCGCAGTTCCACGAACGAGATCATGCCCGACCCCCACGACGACCCCAGCGCGGCCGGGTTGCAGTCTCGTGAAGATCCCGGGCAGCGCCGCTCGACCGGGACGACACAGGCGATCAGCCGCTACGATGCCGACCTCGCGCGCCCGTCGGCTTCGAACGGGCCGGCTCCGACCAGGGACTCGAGAACCCGACCGCCGGCTCCCTCGAGCGCGAGCGCCTCGAGCGGCGCACCCTCGAGCGCGAGGCGCGCGGCGAGCTCCGCGAGGTCTGCGACGAGGTCGAGCGCCTCGCCGCGAGCGAGCACGACCGGCGCACCGCCCGACGTGCCGCGCCGGCACGCCGTCACGCCAGCCGACGCGGCGAGCCGGCTCGCGACGCGGGCTGCCCCGGCGCGCGCCGTGGCTGCCCCTGCCCTCGCAGTCGACGCCGCCACGGAGCTTTCGCGCGCACCACCCCACGCGACGTCGACTGCGCGGCGACGCCGGGGCGACCCGACCACCCGGCGAAGCGCACCCGTGCGCCGGCGCCCGACGGCGCGAAGCACCTGGACCACGCAAGCGACGTCCTCGGGCCGAAGGTAGGCGTGGTCCTCGAAGACGCCTCGAGCGTCCGGCAGCGGTGTCATCCGCCGACGGTCGCGCTCGCCCCTACCGCGCGACGTCACGCCGCGCGGCGCGACCTCTCGTCGAGTCGCGTCGCGTCAGACGAGCGGCCACGGGTACGGCCTACCCTCGAGGTCCGGCTCGGGAAAGCGCGGCGCCTCGAGCAGCTCGACCGCCCGCCGCACGAGACCGTCGACCTCCTCGGACGCGAGCAGCGGCCCGAGCCGGGGTGGAACCTCGCGCACGACGGCCTCGCAGGCCTCGAGGACGGCGCAGGGCACCTCCTCGCCGACGAAGTCCCACATGACCGTGCGCAGCTTCGGGGCGGGGTGGAAGCACAGACCGTTGTCGATGCCCCATATGTGGCCGTCGGACCCGAGAAGGACGTGACCGCCCTTGCGGTCGGCATTGTTCACCAGGAGGTCGAAGCCGGCGACCCGCCGGAGCGCCTCGCCGTGCCGAGCTTCGTCGAGCAACGTGAAGTAGTGCTGGGAGAAGTCGGCGTCGACGAAGCGCTGCAGCGAGCCGACCCCATAGGGCGCCTCGGCGCGCAGCACAGTCTCGGGGACCACGTCGAGCCCGGTCGCGACCGACAGCTCGTACGCGGCCACCTCCCGACGGAACAGCCCGTCGGGGAAGTCCCACAGCGGCTGCTCCCCCGCGCCCGGCTTGTAGACGGCTCTCGTCACGCGCCCGGCGAGCCTGACCGTGACGAGGAGGGTCGCGTTCGAACTCCACGGCATACGGCCCTCCACCTCGACGTCGCCTGCCTCGAGAAGTGCCAGCCACTCGGACGCGCGACCAGCCTCGCCTGAGGCGCTCGTCACGTCAGCGGCGCGTGGTGTCCGTTCGTCCTCGGGCACGCGTGACCTCTCGGGTCGAGTGGGTACCCGCACAAGGGGCACGGCGGGCGGCCAGCGTCTACGAGCCGCGCTCCACGGATCGCGAGCGAGGCGGCCTGCTCGCGCGTGAGCGCGAGGCGGGCGTCGTCGCCCGGCTCGTCGTCCTCGCCGACGAGCTCCTCGGCGAGGAGCACGACCCTGTCGCCGGCACTGTCGTAGGAGACGGCGAGCGCCCCGACGACGAACGACGGCTCGTCGTCGGGGTCGAGCTCGAGATCGTCCTCGGACAGCTCACCGGGGCGCGCGAGGTCTTGCAGGAGCCGGCCGAGCAGGGTCGCCAGCGCACCGACCTGCTGCTTCTCCACCTTCATCGTCACGACGGACGAGCCCTCACGGGCCTGGAGGAGGAAGACCCGGGCGCCGACCTCTCCGATCGTGCCCACCGTCACCTTGTCCGGGGCGTCGAACTCGTACGAGACGCTCACGAGCGGCCTCCACCCGGGCCATGGGCTATCCCGAGCGCTGCGAGGTCCCCGGTCGAGTTCACCGCTAGCACCGCCGGGCCACCCGGCGAGTAGGCGACGACGCTCACCGAGCACGGAGACACGACGGTGCGCTGCACGAGGTCGAGCGGCACGCCCATCGCGTCCCCGACGGCGATCTTGATCGGGTCGGCGTGCGACACGGCGACGACGACCCCACCTGGATGGCGGGTGACGAGTCGCTCGACGGTCGCCGCCATCCTCGCCTGGAGCTCCGTGAAGGACTCGCCTCCGGGGAAGCGGAAGCCGGCCGGGTGGTGCTGGACTGCATCCCACTCGGGCAGCTTGCGCAGCGCGGCCAGGTCGGCACCCGTCCACTCCCCGAAGTCGCACTCGAGCAGACCGCGATCGACGACGGCTCGCACTCCTACATGGCCGGCGATCGCCTTCGCCGTCTCGCGTGCCCTCTCGAGCGGGGAGCAGTAGAGCGCCTGCACAGCACCGAGCGCAGCGAGCCGTGCTCCGGCTCGCTCTGCCTCGCCGTGCCCGCTCTCCGCGAGGTGCAGGCCCTTCGCCCGCCCGGGAAGGACCTTGCCGGTGGTGGGTGTCGTGCCGTGACGCACGAAGCAGACGACGGTCGGTCTCGCCGGGGAGCGGGTGGCCATGGAGCCCAACGTAGCGTGGTGCGACGTCTCGGTCTGCGGCCCGTCAGCCAGGCGAGACAGGGATCAGCCGGCGCGTCGTCCCCGGCCCACGCTTGCGGCTCGCGTTCGACAGCTTCTCGAGAAGTGGCAGGACACCGGGGTCGTCGGTCACCGGTCGGGTCTCGGCCGCGCCGTCGCGCACCATCGCGGCGAGGAGGTCGGCACCTTTCTCGGACCGCACGAGGGCGAGGGTCCAGTCCCCGTAGGCGCCGATCCCGCCGGTCGAGATATCGGCGTGCTCGGCCGCGAAGTCTGGGCACCGCATGCAACCCTCACGGGTCCAGTCCCGCGCCTCTCGCAGCGGCACCTCGTGATAGCCACCGTCGCGAGTCCAGACTTGGAACACACCCTTGATGTTCATCTTCGCGATCTGGGCACGCTCGAGCCCGTAGCGAGCCTCGAACAGCTCGGGGAAGATCGCGTCGTCGAAGGTCTTCGAGCAGAGCAGCCCGATGGTCAGCTGGAACCTCCGTGCGACCTTGCCCGCTTTGCGGGCAGCCATCGCGCCCGGCGCCGAGGCCTGGCAACCCATCCCGACGAGCGCGAGCCGCTCTGCGCCGCCCGCCAGAGCCTCGGAGTAGGCGAGGGTGTTCGCAGAGTACGTGTACCGGGAGCCCGCCGAGGCGAGCACCTCCTCCCTCGTGCGGGCGACGCCGGGGATGGCCTTCCAGGTCGTCCCGTCACCCTCCAGGTACGACACGAGCGCGGCGTCGACGAGGTCTCGCTCGAGCGCGTAGACGAGCAGTGCCGAGACGAGGCCCCCGTCCTGTCCGGCAGCGAGCAGCTCGGGGTCGGTAGCCCGTGCGAGCACGATCTCGCGGGTCATCCCCGCTACCTCCTCCTCGCTTCGCACTCGCCCGAACAGGTGCTGGTCGATCTCCGGCTCCCAGGTGCGAAAGCGCGGGCAGGCTCGCGTGCACAGCGTGCATCCCCGCACGCCGTGCGTGCAGTCCTCGGCCCCGCCGTCCTCGGCGACGTGGAACGGCCTGTAGGTGCCGTCTGCGTCGTCGTAGCCGAGCACGTCGTACGGGCACGTGACGACACAGGCGGCGCAGCCGGTGCACGCGCCGGTCGTCACGACCTCGGCGAACAGCTCTCTCCACTGCGGCTTCTCGGCAGGCATCTCGGTCTCAGCCTTGCACGAGGTCGAGCACCTTGGCGGCGTGGCCGTCGGCGCGCACGTTGTACCACGCACGCTCGACCCGACCGTCGGGTCCGACGAGGAACGTCGAGCGGATGACGCCGACGGACGTGCGGCCGTAGAGCGTCTTCTCCCCCCAGGCGCCGTAGCGCTCCATCACCGCGTGGTCCGCGTCGGTGAGGAGGCGGACACCGAGGTCGTAGCGCTCCCGGAACCTGCGGTGCGACTCCGCGTCGTCGGGCGAGATGCCGAGCACCTCGACGCCCGAGACCGCGAAGTCGGCGAGGCGGTCGTTGAACTGGCACGACTCCTTCGTGCATCCAGGCGTGTCGTCGGCCGGGTAGAAGTAGACGACCACCCTCCTCCCGGCGAAGCCAGAGAGCGATACGGTCGCTCCGTCGTGGTCCGGGAGGTCGAAGGCGGGCGCCTCGTCCCCGTCTACGAGCTTGGCCATCGGTCTTCCTCCTCGGCGCCGGACGCGACGTGCTCCGCGGACGGAGGATACACACGCCGACCGGCCATCACTCCGAGGTGGCAGACTTGGACCGATGACCGACCTCCCCTCCTTCGCCGAGCTCGGCGTCGACCCGAGCCTCGTCGCCAGCTTGAAGGCGGCCGGGATCGAGACGCCTTTCGCGGTCCAGGCGCTCACGATCCCCGACGCGATCGCCGGCCACGACGTGTGCGGCAAGGCGAAGACGGGCTCCGGCAAGACCCTTGCGTTCGGCCTGCCGATGCTCATGCGCACACCGCGCGCCCTGCCACGCCAGCCACTCTCGCTCGTCATCGTCCCGACGCGGGAGCTCGCTGTCCAGGTCACAGAGGTTCTCGAGCCTCTCGGCGCTTCGATCGGCCGCAGGGTCGGCGCCGTCTACGGCGGCATGGACCTCGACAAGCAGGTCCGCGAGCTCACCCACGGCCTCGACGTCGTGGTCGCGACGCCGGGCCGTCTGATCGACGTGGCAGACCGGGGGGCGATCGATCTGTCCCACGTCACGACCCTCGTGGTCGACGAGGCCGACCGGATGGCGGACATGGGCTTCATGCCGCAGGTCGAGTGGTTGCTTCGCCACATGACCGCCGAGCGCCAGACCTTGCTCTTCTCTGCGACGCTCGACTCGGCGGTCGACTTGCTCGTGAAGCGCTACCTCCGCGATCCCGTCTTCCACGAGATCTTGTCCCGCAACGTCACCGTCGACCAGATGGACCACCTGTTCTTCAAGGTCCACCAGCTCGACAAGGCAAAAGTTGCATCCTCCATCGCGCTCGGAGCCGAGAAGTCCCTCTTCTTCGTACGTACCAAGCGTGGAGCCGACCGTCTCGTCGCCGACATGCGCGAGAACGGCGTCCACGCGGCAGCGATCCACGGAGACCTCCGGCAGGGTCTGCGCGAGCGCGGGCTGGGCGACTTCTCGAGCGGCAAGATCGCCACGCTCGTCGCCACCGACGTCGCGGCGCGCGGGCTCGACATAGACGGTGTCGACGTCGTCGTCCACTACGATCCGCCGGAGGACCACAAGGCCTACCTCCACCGCTCCGGGAGGACTGCCCGTGCCGGCGAGAGCGGCATCGTCGTCACCCTCGTGCTCTGGGACCAGCAGCTCGCGCTCGAGCGGCTGCAGCGACGCCTCGGCCTCGGCCTCGGTGCCTTCGAGGTCTTCTCGAACGACCCGCGCCTGAAGAACCTCGCGGGCTGGGTGCGCACGGCTCGCGAGGGAGCCCAGGCGGCTCGGTGAGACACGCCGCCGGCGAGCACCCACCTCCCGACACCGAGGTCTACCTCCGCCAACTCCTGTCCGGCCGGGACTTCGCGAGGGACGACGAGATCGCCGTGCAGATGCGCAACTACGCATACGCCGTCGGCGACCGCGGATCAGGCGAGGCATTGCTCGTCGACCCCGCGTACGCTCCGGACGAGCTCGTCGATCTGCTCGCCGGCGACGGCATGCGCGTCGTCGGCGCGGTGCTCACGCATTACCACGCGGACCACGCCGGGGGATCGATGGCCGGCCACGCGCTCGCGGGGATCGCCGAGCTCCTCGGATCGGTCGACGTCCCCGTCCACGTCCAGAAGGCCGAGCGTCCCTGGGTCGAACGGACGACGGGCGTCGCGCCGGGCTCGCTCGTCGCGCACGATCCCGGCGACGTGCTGCGCGTCGGCTCGGTAGAGGTCGAGCTCCTCCACACCCCTGGGCACACGCCTGGAAGCCAGTGCCTTCTCGTACGCGGCACGCTGCTCACGGGCGACACTCTCTTCCTGCGCGGTTGCGGCCGGACGGACCTACCGGGCGGCGACCCGGGGGAGCTCTACGAGAGCCTCGTCCGTGGTCTCGCCGCCCTCCCGCCCTCCACCGTCGTCATGCCAGGCCATGCCTACGAGCCCGCGCCGAGCGCGTCCCTCGAGACGCTCGTGGCCGCAAATCCCGTCCTGTTCCCCCAGACCCGCGAGCAGTGGACGGCGCGCTTCGCCAGGTAGCGACGGCACGGTCAGACCGACGCCGAGCGCCCGTGCGCGAGAGCCGAGGCGATCCGGTCGAGCATCTCTTCGAGGACCGACCGCGAGGTGGCGAAGTTGAGCCGGGCGTGGCCACGTCCCTCGGTCCCGAAGTCCGGCCCCGGCGACAGCGCGACGCGTGCGTGCGTGCGCAGCCACGCCGCCGGGTCCTCGCCGAGGTCGTAGGCGCGCAGGTCCAGCCAAGCGAGGTACGTCGCCTCCGGCGCGGCGAACGGGGCACCGCCGAGGTGCCCGGCAGCGAAATCCGAGACGAGGTCGCGGTTGTCCGCGAGGAGCGCGAGCACCGCGTCGAGCCATCGGTCGGCGCGCTCCCACGCCGCGACGGCAGCCACCATCCCGGTCACCGAGACGCTGCCCCGTCCGTGTGCGGGGAAGCGCTCGAAGCGCTCGCGCAACTCCGGATCGCCGAACGCCGCCACGGCGCAGCGCAGCCCGGCGACGTTGAACGCCTTGCTCGCGGAGAAGAGCGTGACCGTCCGGCGGGCGACCTCGGGCCCGAGCGAGGCGACGGCGACGTGAGCCGCGCCCGGGAGCGTGAGGTCGGCGTGGATCTCGTCGCTCACGATCACGAGACCCGCGTCGAGAGCGATCGCGGCGATCCCGTCGAGCTCGGCGCGGGAGAAGCTGCGACCCGTGGGGTTGTGCGGGTTGCAGAGAAGCAGGGCACGGGCTCTACCCTCCCGGACCACGGATCCCAGCGCGTCGAGGTCCACCTCGTAGCGGGACACGCCGCGGACGAGCGGGCAGCACAGTGCCGTGCGACCGGTCTCGGCGACTGCGCCGAAGAACGGGGGGTAGGCCGGCGTGAGGAACGCCACGCCGTCCCCGGGCTCGGTAAAAGCAAACAGGGAAAGGTAGATCGCCTGCACGACGTCGGACACGACGACGACGTCGCTCGGGTCGACGACCATTGCGTAGCGCTTATGCGCCCGTTCCGAGAACGCGTCGCGGACGCCCGCATCGAGCGACTGGTCGGGATAGCCCAGATCGTCGGCGTCGAGGAGGGCCCGGATGGCGGAGGTGACCTCCGGAGCGACGGGGTAGTCCATGTCGGCGACCCAAGCCCCTATCGCGGAGCCCCCGTGACGCCGCCACTTCGTCCCGCTACGACGCTCGAGGTCCGCCCTCGAGTACCGCTCGAGGTCGAAGCCCGTGCTCACCGGGACGCCGCCATGCCGTCGTGCATGGGGACAGCTTCGCAGACCGGCAGCTGGTGCTCCGCCGGGTGCTGGCACAGCGACCTCGGAGCATCAGCGGAACAGGAAGTTGTGGACGTTCCCGCTTATCGACGGCCAGATCTCCACCCCGAGGGCCACCCCGGCGAGGATCGAGACGGAGAGCAGCCCCAACCGCGTCAAGCGCGCGGGAGACCGCAGGGCGTGGCGCCCGCGGGAGACCCGAAAGTCGGGCCTTAGGAGGCCGGGCACCCGCCAAACGTAGGCAAGCACGTGCACCGCGAGGATCGCGAACCAGAGGACGAATCCGTACCGGTGCACGACGTAGATCCAACCGGCCGGGCGGTGGACGGCGACGAGCGCGATACCCGAGGCGAAGAGCATCACCGTCGTCAGCACGAGGAGCGGAGCGAGCACCCGGAGCAGCGCCTGGGGCGGACCCTTCGCGACGTAGTCGGGATGGCCCGTGTAGTAGCGGAGGAAGCGCCAGGACGTGCTCCCGATCTTGACGACGACCGGCGGGATGAGGACGAGGCCGATGAGGACATGGAGCGTCAGGAAGTGGTGGATGGTTGGGATCGTGACGCCCTCGGCGGCGAGCAGGACGAAGAGCACCGCAGCCGCACCCGCGGTCAGGCGCTCGTTGATCGAGACCCCGTTTCTCTCCGGCTCCACCGCACCCGGCGCTGCGAGCCGCCTGATCAGCGCCACCAGCTCGTCCCCGGGGATCGGAGCGCCAGGTGCGTCCGGGGCAGCGGCTCCGCCGCTCGCGGACTGGAGACGGTAGGAGCGCCATCGATGCACGAAGAGCAGCACGAGCGCGAGCACGGCGAGTGCCCCGAGCACGTAGCCGGCGTCGCTGAAGGCACGGACGATCGCGTGCCATCGACTTCCGACGCCGTATCCGATGCCCGCCATCGCTCCGTCCCAGATCAGGCTGCCGACGGCGGTGAGGACGCCGAAGGAGAGGGCGGGCACCTCGGCGACACCGGCGGGAAGGGCGACGAAGTTGCGGATGACGGGGACGAGGCGACCGCCGAGCACGCCCCACCGGCCGTGGCGGGCATACCACGCCTCGGCGCGGTCCAGGTCATGGTGGGTAAGAAGGGCGTACTTGCCGTACCGGTCGACGATCGTCCGGCCCGCGCTGCGCCCGATCCACCAGGCGAGGTACGCACCGGCCAGCTCCCCGGTCGCACCGACGGCGATCGCGCCGGGCAAGCTCATCCTGCCCGTTGCGGCGAGCACGCCGGCGAAGCCGAGCGTCAGCTCCGACGAGGTGGGGATGCAGCAGGACTGGGCGACGCTCAAGAGGAAGATCGCAGCGTACCCACCGGACGAGATGAACGCCGTCGAGCTGAGAAGAGCGAACATCGCCGATGTTCTAGTCCATCTCCGCCCGAGATCGCGTGCAAGCGAGGAGCGCGAAAGGTGATCTCCTTCCACGGCAGAGAGACGCGCTCGAGGGTGACCGGGCAGCAGGTTTTGAGCGTCCTGCGCGTTGCCTGCTGGCGACCGGCACGAGCAGGCTGGGACGCGTTCGAGGTGCCTGCTCCCCGCGGGCCGGTGTCTCCGGGCCTTCGCGGTTCGGGGAGCGCCGAGCTGAGAGGCGCGAACCCCGGAGGTGGCCGAGGCGACGTAGAAGGACGATGCTCCAGCCCGAGAGGTGCCGCTTCGCGAGCCCGTCGAACCGTCGCCGGACCTCGCGGGAGCGCGCACCGAGGCCACGTTCGCATGGCGGCGGCCCGAGCCCTCGGGACGCCTCCCGGCAGCAAGCTCTTCGACGCCATCTACCCGTTGCGCAGCCTCGTCGCGGGCGAGAACCGCCGCATCGACGACCACCTGCCCCTCGGGTGCGCCCGCAGCTACGGTGCGAGGCGCATCCTGCTCGACCTGTTCGCCCACGGCCACCCGGTCAACTCCTACGGCCGCTCCCTCTACGGCCCGCGCGGAGCTCGCCGCCACGAGGTGCCCGAGCTCGCCGGGCGCGAGGCTGCCTGACGCAGTGGTCTCGGCGACGGTGGGCACAGGGGCCGGCCGCGACGACCGCTCCCACCGCGACCCTCCTTCGGCGGGTAGCGACGACCGAGGCAGCCAGCCAGAGAACGCCGGCGCTCATCTCGCCGGCGCGGACCCTACCCTCGCCCGTGGCCTGGCCGCGGCCGCCAAGGAGCGCTGGCGCTCGTCCAGGCCCGGGCTCCGGCGGTCCCGACGCCGCCGTCGAGCGGCGTCGAGCGGCGTCGGGGCAGCATGGCTCGCCTACCCACCGTCGGGTGCACTCCGAGACGCACGACACGGGCTTACTAATCCGAGCGTTGTCAGCCTGACGCCAGGAGCACAACTACCAGCTGTCGTCGGGCTATCGGGTGATGTAATGCAGCTCAGGGTCACCAGCTCAGGGTCGCCGAAGAAGCCCCGAACGAGCTTTGGAGTTTTGCCAAGACGCTCGAGAGCACCTACGGCCTTGTTCTTCAGGTCTTCGAGGCTCGTGATACCTGCTCGTCCGATACGAGCGTTCTTCACGTTCTGCCAGGCCCACTCGTCGGGGTTGAGCTGGGGTGAGTAGGCAGGTAGGTAGAACAGCCGGAGCTTGCCGTTCGTCGATCGGATCCATTTACTGGTCATCTTCGAGGTGTGCGAGGAGTGACCGTCGACGACGAGGAACACCGGTCGTCGATTGTCGGCGAGCAGGCGCTTGCAGTGCTCGATAAACACCACGGAGCTCACCCGACCCTCGCTCACCATGAAGTGGAAGTCCCGGTGGCGAGACAGCCGACATCATGTTCACCGAGTACCGCGCTCCGGTGCTCGAGACGACCGGGGTCCTGCCCACGATCCCCCAGGTGGTTCCTGCGTGGTGGTCCGAGCGGACCGAAGCCTCGTCTTGGACGTAGATGATGCCACCGACCTTTGCAGCCTCTGCACGGATCAGTGGGAACTCCAGCTGGTCAGGGGGTCGCTCCCGACCACCAGCTTGGTGAGCTTTGCCATCTGACGACGATCGAGCTTGGCCTTTGCACCGCGTGCCTTGGTCGAGGACAGAGCCTCCATGGCTCCAGCGTTGTACTTGCGTACCGAGGAGCACACAGACTGCTTGCTCACCTTGAGGGCGGCCACGATCTCCGGCACTGCGACGCCCGAGAGCACCTGCGTGACGACCCGGACCCGGATCTCCTCCATGGCGGTGCGTTGCACCCGATTCAGTCCGGCCATGACGCGGTACTGACACAGCTCACGTGAGGAGTAACTCCATCAAGGCTCGGCGTAGTAACACTCGGTCGTCGCCGCCGGCGCCTACGGCCAGCGCGCCCGCTCCCGAGTCGGCGACGCCCGGGCCGA
>JAJZCK010000276.1 GCA_021846125.1 Actinomycetes bacterium
CCGGATGGCCGGGACCGTGTTGGCACTCGATTCTACCGAGTGCTGGTCGAGGCGCAGTGCCGAGAGAGAGCGCAGGCCTGTCGGGCCGAGGCCTCGAGCACCGTGGAGGCTCCGATCGCCCGGTGCAGCAGTGCCCCGAGGCCCCCGCCGCCGCCCTGACCAGCGCACGCCGGAGGCGACGAGGCTCCTCGCCGCCGCGAGCGGGTCGACGAGGAGGTCCGTCCGAAGCGCGCAGCTACCGTCGGGCGCTCCGCGTTCAGTCGTCGAGCCGCAGTGCCGAGACGAAGGCCTCCTGCGGTATCTCGACGCGCCCGATCGACTTCATCCGCTTCTTTCCGGCCTTCTGCTTCTCGAGAAGCTTGTTCTTGCGCGTGATGTCGCCTCCGTAGCACTTGGCGAGGACGTCCTTGCGCTTGGCCTTGACCGTCTCGCGGGCTATGAACCGGCCCCCGATCGCGGCCTGGATCGGCACGTCGAAGAGCTGGCGGGGGATGAGCTCGCGCAGCTTCTGCGCCATCTTGCGCCCGTACTCCTCGGCCTTCGAGCGGTGGAGGATGGCCGAGAAGGCGTCGACTGGCTGGCCGTTCAGGAGGATGTCGACCTTGACGAGGTTCGACACCTCGAGGCCCGCCGCCTCGTAGTCCAGGCTCGCGTAGCCTTTCGTGCGGCTCTTCAGCTGGTCGAAGAAGTCGACGACGACCTCCGCGAGAGGGAGCGTGTAGACGAGCTCGAGCCGCTCGGTCGACAGGTACTGCATGCGCTCCAGACGACCACGGCGGGCTTGGCACAGCTCCATCACCGTCCCGGTGTACTCCGCCGGCGTGAGGATCGTGACCCGCAGGAGCGGCTCCTCGATCTCCGCGATCGTCTGCTGGGCGGGCATCGACGCGGGGTTGTCGACGAGCTCGACGCTCCCGTTGGTCAGGTGGGCGACGTAGGCGACCGACGGTGCGGTCGCGATCAGGGACAGGTCGAACTCGCGTTCCAAGCGCTCGCGCACGATCTCCATGTGGAGCAGACCGAGGAAGCCGCAGCGGAAGCCGAAGCCGAGGGCGGCCGAGGTCTCGGGCTGGTACGTCACGCTCGCGTCGTTGAGCTGGAGCTTCTCGAGGGAGTCGCGCAGGTCCGGGAACTCGTCGCCGTCGACCGGGTACAGCCCGCAGAACACCATCGGCTTTGGGTGCAGGTAGCCGGGGAGGGGCTCGGAAGCGGGGCGGGCGGCGTCGGTGACCGTCTCGCCGGAGCGCGCCTCTCCCACGTTGCGCACGCCTGCGACCAGGTAGCCGACCTCGCCGGGACCGAGCTCGTCGACGGCGGTCGGCACGGGCAGGCGCACCCCGACCTCCTCCACGTCGTGGGTCGAGCTCGCCTGGAAGAACCGGACGCGGGCGCCGGACCGCAGCGTCCCGTCCACGACGCGGATCGCGCTCACCACCCCGCGGTACTGGTCGTAGTACGAGTCGAAGATGAGTGCCCGCAGGGCTGCGTCAGGGTCGCCGGTGGGCGGCGGGATGCGCTCGACGACGGCGTCGAGGAGCTCGCCCACGCCCTCGCCCGTCTTCGCGGAGATGCGGAGCACGCGGTCGCCGTCGAGCCCGAGCACCCGCTCGATCTCCCCGGCGTAGCGGTCGGGATCCGCGGCGGGCAAGTCGATCTTGTTGAGCGCGGCGACGATCTCGAGGTTGCTCTCGAGCGCGAGGTAGCAGTTCGCGAGCGTCTGTGCCTCTATGCCCTGAGAGGCGTCGACCAGGAGGACGACACCCTCGCAGGCTGCGAGGCTCCGGCTCACCTCGTAGCCGAAATCGACGTGGCCGGGCGTGTCGATGAGGTGCAGGATGCTGCCCCGCCAGTGGACCCGGACGTTCTGGGCTTTGATCGTGATGCCACGCTCGCGCTCGATGTCCATCGAGTCGAGGTACTGCTCGCGCATGTCCCGGGCGTCGACCGCTCCGGTGATCTCGAGGATGCGGTCGGAGAGGGTCGACTTGCCGTGGTCGACGTGGCTGATGATGGAGAAGTTGCGGATCCTCGCGGGGTCGGCCACGTCGAACATCGTGCCACCTCGCGCGTCGGGTGCCGCTCCGGTAGAGCTGCTGCTAGCATCCTTGACTCGTCGTCGAACGCCTCGAAGGAACCCTGAATGGCGAACATCAAGAGTCAGATCAAGCGCATAAAGCAAAACGAGGTCCGAAGGGAGCGCAACAAGGCCGTGCGCTCCGAGTTGCGGACGCGTACGAAGGGTGCCCTCGCTGCGGTGATCGCGTCCTCGGATGACTCCGAGGCGAAGGTCGTGGCTGCCATCCGCAGGATCGACAAGGCGGCAGCGAAGGGGATCATCCACCCCAACCAGGCAGCTCGGCGCAAGTCGCGGCTCATGCGCCACGCCAACGAGGCACACTCGCCCGCAGAAGCCTGATCGGCGCTTTTCTCGGGCCCGATTCCCCGGCACCAGGTGGCCGACCCGACCGCGGCTACGGTGCGACGATGGGGAGCTTGAGAGGCGGTGTCCCCCCGTCGAGTGCAGCGAGCATCGCGGTCGAGCTGCCCTCCTGGCCCAGGGCCCACGCGCCGACTCCGCCGATGTGCAGCTCGGAAGCCAGCGAAGCTTTAAGAGCGAGCGACACGGGGTCGTCGTACCAGGTCTCGTGCCAGTGCCCGCCTGCCCGGAACGTCGTGTAGGGCGTGAGGGACGAGCCGTCCCAGTGGGCCGGGCGCCCGGCTGCGGCTATGGAGGCGTACGTCACCGCCGTCGGGCTCGTAAGAGCGACCGCGCCGGGAGCGCGCGAGGTCGTCGTGAAGTCGTAGCCGTAGAACGGGAGTGCCATGACGAGCTTTGCCGCGGGCACGATCTTCACGTAGTCGAGGAGCGCGCCCACGTCGGACAGGCCGAGCGTGGGGCTCGCGAGCGG
>JAJZCK010000277.1 GCA_021846125.1 Actinomycetes bacterium
GATCGCTGCGCACCGCAGGTCCGTGCACCAACGAAGGGCGGCCTCGAGCAGTGCGCTACCCACGCCGGCACCGCGGGCCCCGGGCTCGACGTAGAGCAGCCGGAGCCGCCCGGTCACCGGCACCGCATGGTCCTCTCCGCCGCCCGTGCGCTCCGCGAGCGCCACGCCGACGAGAGCCCCCGAGCACCATCCGCCGAGCAGGAAGGCGTCACGAGACGCGAGGAGCGCAGCGAGGGCACCCGCCGCGGCCTTGCCAGGCGGTCCGACGGGGGGCCGATCTCGGGCAGCGGGACCCGCACCGCCGACGAGACCGGCGAGCTCGCCCTCCGCGAGGAGCGCCTCGCCGCCGCGAGCGGCTCCGAGCGCGGCCACCGCTTGCTCGACGAGGGCGGCGAGGCGCTCGAGGTCCTCGCTCCGGGCAGGAAGGGCCCGCTCGGCTTCTCGTGCGGCCGGCTCGTCAGGCTCCTGCATCTGCGCGGCCCTGGAGCTGCGCGATGCGCCCGAGGATCGTGCGCCTGCCGCGCGTCGCCTCCTCGTAGGCCCGCACCGAAGCGAGCTCCGCTCCGGTGAGGCCGTCGAGGCGGCGGACCACCTGCGAGGCGGCGAGCGAGTCGTACCCGGGGATCGCGAGCCCGCCGACGTCGGGGACCTCCACACGAGCACGAGGTGTCCCCCCTCCCCCGCTGCCCGCTCCACCTCGAGCGCCAGCCCGCCCCGAGCTTCCGGCGCGTGGCGCGCCAACACCCCCGTCCGGCCGTGCTGGCGCGCCCGGCCGCGCTGGCGCGCCCGGCCCTGCTGTCGCGGTGGGACGGGCCGGCGCGGTGGAGGGGCTCGCAGGCGCGCCGGGCCCGGCCCCGCCCATCGCCTCCTCGACACGCCGGCGAGCCATCGCGACGGCGAAGCGGCCGACCGTGCGGGCCACGTTCACCCGACCCTCGACGACGGAGCGCCCCTTCGAGACGAGCGCGGGGAGCTGCTCGCTCGCGAGCGTCACCGCACCGACCGGTGCGAACACCGCGACGTCGAGGATCTGCTCTACGAGAGGACGCTCGTCGGCCATCTCCCGATCCTCCTAGACACAGTCCCGGCAGAGCATGCGCGCGCTGTCTGCCAGCTGGGTCTCGCTCTTGACGAGGAAGCAGGACTGGCAGACGAACTCTCCCGGCTGCTTCGGCAGGACCCGCAGCGTCCCCTCGCCGCGGTCGTCGGCGTCGGGCACCTCCTCCTCGTCCTCCTCTTCCTCCTCGTCCTCGACGACGAGGCGCTCTTTCAAGATGACGTCGAGGCTCGCCTCCACGTCGTCGTCGTCGAGCTCGTCCTCCTCGTCGTCCGCCACCGCCTCGTCGGAGTCGACGAGAGCCCCGACGACGAGCGGCGCGTCGCCCACAGGGACGGCGAGCACCACGTCCGCGACCACGTCGTCGGTGCCGTCGTCGGTCCCGAGCCCGTCGTCGTCGAGGTCCTCGTCCACCTCGAGGACGTCGTCGAGGTCCTCGTCGAGAGCGGCCTCGTCACCTAGATCGTCGAGCTCGTCGTCGTCCTCGATGACGTCGGCGTCGACCTCGTCACCCATCTCCGTTGGCATGCGGTCCCTCGTCGTCTTGCGTCTCGGTCGCCGCCGGTCGTCCTCTTGGTCGGAGCGTCGCGCTCCTCCAGGGACCGCCCGCGGGCGCGGTCACTATACGGCAATCGACCCGCGCGTCAACCGCTCGCTATCGCGTGAGGTTCCCCGGCCCCCGCCGAGCGCGCCCGACGACGGGCTCGGGGGGCCTTTGGCGCCGTCCTGCCACGCGACTCGCGGCTTCCGGTCGGACCGGTAAGGACGTTCTCTACTCGGCCCCCCGGGCCACACCGTTCGCAGCTGCCCCACGAGACGACCCGGAGCGACTGACGGAAGCTCCGACGACGGACCGGCCCGAGAGGGGATGGTCTATTCATGCGCACGCGCACCGCCCGCGTCAATGGCCTCTTCAGGCGCGCCCGGCGGCGTCTCGACGCCGCGCATCGCCACGCTGCTCCGCTGCGAGCCGGCCGAGGTCCGCTCCCTCGTGGTCGACGAACGACATCGCCGCCGCGAGGTGGCGGTGCCCGGCGCGCTCCGCGATCTGGCGGTGCATCTCCTGGGCGATCGACCGGTAGGCGGGGTGTCCTTGCGGGCCGCTTCGCAGCTCGAGGACGTGCATCGCCTCCCGGGCAGAGAGCTGCAGGCTGTAGCGGATGTTGTACGCGAGCGCGACCGCATAGCCGGCCTGCTCGGGAAACTCCCCGGCGAGCGCGTCGTGGAGCTCGCCCGAGCGCTCGAGGGACTCGGCGAAGGGGCCGTCGAGCCCCGCCTCGACGACCGCGCCGGGCACCGACGCCCCGAGCGACGTGCCGAGCCGCTGCCACTCGACGGTGAGCATCCGGTGGCGCTGGAGGTCCCGGAAGGCTCCGTAGTCCGAGACGACGTCGAAGCGGTAGCCGGTCCGCTCGAAGGCACGGCCCGGCCGGTGCCGGCGATTGCGCCGGTCGCCGACGTACGCGGCCACGAGAGCGGTGCGCTCCTCGGGCCCGAGACGGGCGACCCGCTCGGCGATCGTGTGCTCCGGCAGGTCGCTGTAGGGATAGCACATGGCGGCAAGGACCTTCTCCTCGCCGCGGGGGTCGAAGTCGACGAGCTCGACCGACGGGCCCCCCAGAGCGCCGCCCGCCGGGCCGACGCCGGGCGGACGGCCGCCCGAGGGTGTCTCGCTCGAGCCGTCCGCGCTGCCCGCGCCCTGCGCGCCGCCCGCGCCCTGCGCGCCGCCCGCGCCCTCCGCGCCCTCCGCGCCGCCGGCGCGCTCCGGCCAGAGACGGGACACGAGACCCTCCATCGCCTCGTGGCGCCCTTCGAGGTAGGCGACCCACTCGCCGCCGCGGTCG
>JAJZCK010000278.1:0-1522 GCA_021846125.1 Actinomycetes bacterium
CGAGTACGAGCGCGCTGCCTGAACCGTCGATCCCGCGCCCGTCTTCGCGGCACGACTGTCAGAGCAACGCCGTCGGGATTCACCTCACCTCGGGCGATGTCACCGCCAGCGTCGGCTCCCGCGCCAGAGACCCGCAGTGGTGATCGACCCCCGCAGCTCGCTCGTCGCCGTACCGACCTCCCGGCACTGAGTGTGTGGACCCTTCACGCTGCGCGCGGCGACCGTGCTCGTCCGTGCCGCTTCCAGGGCCGGCACGGGGGTGGCGAGCGTGGCCACGACGACGGCCCGGGCGAGCACGGGGCCCACGGTGGTCACTGACAGCTGTGGGGCGCCGGCCGTGGCGAGGAGCCCTGCCCCCGGGTTGGTGAGGAGCGGCGCCGCACGTCGGCCGACGACGAGCCGGATGGCGGCGGCGGCGATTGCCACGGCGAGGTACTCGGCCCACACGAGGGCGGCCACGGGGCCGGGCGTCGAGCCCACCGCCTTCCAGAACCCGACCCGTCGGTGCTGCTCGGCGATGCGGCCGCCGACGAGGATGGCCCGGCTGGCGATCGCCAACAGCGCGAGCAGGGAGCTTCCCACCTCGAGGTTCTCCTGCTCCTTGGCCGTGAACATGGCGTCCTCCTAGGCGATCATCGGCCAGGAGATGACCTAGCGCGCCGTTGTTGGTGGCGTAGCCGCCAGGGTCGAAGTGGTCGGCGAGCGCCTCGGCGCCGCCGGGATGGGCGAGGCGCAGCCCGAGCACCCAACTCAGGGGGTGGTGGGCGGTTCGTCCACGTGTGCTGCCGCGATGCGCGTCGCGCAGTTCAGGGAGCTTGCCGTCGTAGCTTGTGGAGCAGTCCGTGCGCCGCCAGCCTCAACTGGTCCCGCACACCAGGCTCGTTGTAGATGATGAAGTCGTCGAAGCGGTGCGGCCCCTTTTTGTTAGCGGCGGTCGCCGCGGCCGCGCGCGCGGCCCGCAACTGCTCGATCGTCATCTGCAGGGACCGCTCATTGGGCTGGTAGGTGGCACCGAGCGGATAGTCGCGGCCCGGCTGGTCCGTCATCTCGATGTGACAGCCGAGGACGTGGGTGACCTCCCGCTGTTCGGCGAGGACGACGATCCGATCGAGGCTCGCCTGGAACTCGCGGAAGTCGAAGGCGTAGAGGCGGCCCGGGAGGACGGTGTCGCCGGTGAGCAGGAACCCGGTCCATCGGTCGTAAACGGTGATCGCCGCCCGGTGGTGGCCGGGGCTGCCGGTGACCTCCAACACCCGACCGCCGAGGTCGAGTTTCACGACCTGGTCGGGCCAGCTGGTGAAGCCGAAGTAGCGTTGGACGGCCTCGAGCTCACGGCCGACCACCGTCGTGGCGGGGCGTCCGTCGAACTGGGCGTCGGCGGCGACGTGGTCGTTGTGCCCGTGGGTGTGGGCGACGACGAGCTCGTAGGCCGAGCGGGGGTGCTCCGACAGCCATGTGTCGACGAGCGCGTCGACGGTGGCGCGCAGCGGGAACCTGGCGGGGTCGGCGGTGGCGCCGGTAT
>JAJZCK010000278.1:1532-2897 GCA_021846125.1 Actinomycetes bacterium
AACAGCGCGGCGCGGTCATTGCCGAACAGAAGGTACATGAACGGCGCTTCGTAGCTGACCGATTTGCTCTGACGCAGGATGACGGTGTGCGGTTCACACCAGTGGACCTGGATCGGCGGCCCGGTGGTGCGGCGTCGTGAGGGCGTGCCGTGGCTCCAGCGCACCGCAAGGGCGGTGGGGGTGGGCGCCGTGCTCTGGAAGTCGATGGGGCGGTCACTCACCGGTGCGATCCTTGGCGTCAAGTCGCGGGCTCGCCAGGGGGGTCGCTGCCAGGAAGTAGCGGACGGGACGTCGGTCAGAGGACGTGGCACGGCCGTCGTTGACCCGGGCCGTGTAGGGCGCCAGAAGCGCCATCCACTGCTCCTTCATCCTGGCCGCCTCATCGGGCGTCAGCAGGGCCATCGCCGCGACGATGCCGGCGTTGTGCCGCCACTCGGGGTCGGCGTCGGCGGGTCGGCGTGAGTAGTCGAGGATCGCCTGCATCTCGTGCTCCACGACCACCCGCTCGACCTCCTGCCGCACCGCCACGTCGGCGGCGGCGGCCCGCACTGAGAGACGACGGTTCGAGGTCCGCCACCGCCGTTCGCGTCGGTCGTGGCCCGGCTCGGCCTCCTCCACGTAGCCGTACCTGGCGAGCTGGCGGAGGTGGAACGAGCAGCTCGCTTGGGAGGCGCCGAGCACTCGTCCACACTCCGCGGCCGTCGACGGCCCGACCGCGCCGAGCAGATGCAAGAGGTCGAGGCGCAATGGGTGGGCCAGCGCTCTGATCGCCCTCGGATCGGTGATCTCCACATCCAAAGACTACTTTGGCAGTTCTTGGAATGTCAACGTCATCTTTGAGATCCGACTCGACCGCTGGGTGACGGGCCTGGGGCCGCCCCAATAAATCTTCATGACGGCACTGACTCCCTCGAAGGTGGTTGTTCGCGTCGTGGAGCACACGTAGCTCTCCCCTGTGACGCGCTCGACGCAACTCCGCACAGCAACGTCGAGACGGCGGACGAGCACCCACTTCAAGCGACCTGAGTCGTCAGAGTCCGAGGTGGAGACGAAGCGCCTCATCAAGCTCCGCCATCAGATCTTGAGGGACTTCTCCAATCGCGTACCCGAGTCGCTCCACAGAAATCGACCGGACTTGCTCGGCCTGGGCCTTGGAGTCGTGCTCCAGACCGGTCAAATTTGCAGGAAGTCGCACTTGAAAGGGGTAGATACGCGAGATGTTCGAGGTCACCGGCACCACGGTGATGACACCCCGGCCCGTTCGTTCGGCGGCAACGTTGGCTCCGTCGTTACTCACAATGACGGCGGGTCGTCGCTTGTTGGCTTCTCCGCTTCTTGCAGGTTCTAGGTTGACCACGTGAATTT
>JAJZCK010000044.1 GCA_021846125.1 Actinomycetes bacterium
TTGCTCTCCGACCGTGCTCCGCCAGGAATCCCATGGAAGATAACGCAGCCTCGCCGGCTGGCCGAACCACGAGGCGACTGCTTCCGCATAGCCCCTCAAGGTGAGAGCGCGGGGCGACACCACATGGAAGGACTGGCCGACGGCGAGCGACGGTCGATCGAGTGCGAGCTCGAAGGCGTGCGCCACGTCGTCGGCATGCACGTGGTGCACTGTCTCGAGGCCGAAGCACGGCAGAGCGAGCTCGTCGCCCTGCGCTAGGCGGCTGAAGGCCTCGAGGCTGAAGTTGCCGGCGGGACCGACCGGGTGCCATCCCGGCCCCACGATATGCCCGGGATGGAGCACCGTGGCTCGAAGGCGACCGGCCTTCGTCTCGGCGACGAGCAGCCGCTCGATCTCGGCCTTCTCGATGCCGTAGGCTCCGAAGGGCCGTCGCGGAGCGTCCTCGGTCGTAGGTACCTCCACTCCCGGACCGTGGACCCAGATCGTCCCGCAATGCAGCAGATAGGAATCGCTGTCGCGCAGTGCGTCGAGTAGCGACTGGGCCGACGACCTGGTAAAGCAGAGGAGGTCGACCACGGCATCCGCGTGGTGTCGCAAGACCTGCGTGCCGAAGGTCCCGGCCTCGTCCTCGGAGCCTCTGTCGATCGACACCCGCTCCACTGCCTGCCAGCTGTCGTCGTCAACGTAGGGCTGGCGCTCACCACGGCTCATCGCGACGACCTCGTGGCCCGCCTTGACGAGGCGAGGCACCAAATAGCTGCCAATATGACCGGTCGCTCCGATCACCAAGATGCGCACGTGCCACCTCCTGCTTGCGTGGACCTTACCTGCTACGAGCGCCGAGCGGCCTCCTCCGAGTGTCGAACGAGCAGCAGTCGCCGGGCCCTCGAGGCGGTTCGCGACGGAGCACTCCCGATGCGCGATGCCGCCGCCAGCCGGCTCGGCACCGGTGGAACGGCGGCCCTCGTTGGCAGCCCCTTTGTGCTCGGGCCGTCGCGTCGTAGGGCCGCGGCGCTCGACGAGCGCGAGAATGGAACCGTGAGCAAGGACGAGGTGGCCGTCACCGAGCTCGGCAGGGCGGCGCGGCGCTGGTCGGACCTCCTGCAGGGATGGGCGATTCCCGGCCCCGTGCTCGCATCTGCGCCGGAGCCGCCCTACTTCTTCGATCCCGAGGTGTTCGAGCATGCTGCAGCGGAGGCTCTCGCCCGCGACGTCGACACGGTGTCGGACAGCGTCGCCCGAGAGCTCTTGCCTGCCGGCGGCAGCGTGCTCGACGTCGGTGCAGGCGGGGGCGCGGCCAGCCTTCGGCTCGGGGCCGGAGGGGCTCGCGTCGTCGGGGTCGACCAGAGCCGCGAGCTCCTCGACGTCTTCCGGTCCCTCGCGTCCTCAGCGGGAGTCCGGGTCGGCGCGTTCGAGGGCAGCTGGCCGGAGATCGCCGGTAGCGTGCCCAGCGCGGACGTCGTGGTCTGCCACAACGTCGTCTACAACGTGGCGTGCCTCGCCGAGTTCGTCGAAGCCCTCGACGCCCACGCGAAGCGGCGGGTCGTGGTCGAGCTCACGGCAGAGCATCCGTTGTCCTGGACGCGACCGTACTGGAAGGCACTGCACGGCCTGGTCGTCCCCGACGGCCCGACGGCGGACGACGCGGTCGCGGTCCTCGCCGCGCTCGGTCTCGCACCACAGCTGCAGCGATGGACCCGGGTCGTCCAGATGGTCGGCGAGACGGGGCCAGACGGCCTGTCGAAGATCGCGAGACGGCTCTGCATCGGTCCCGACCGGTACGACGAGCTCCGGCGTGTCGTGGCCGAGGTGCCGCCTCCGACGCGCCGCGACGTCGTCACGGTGTGGTGGGACAAGCGACGCCGAGCGTGGTCGGATTCGGAGCTGCCGCCGGTATAGTGCCTGAGGTGTCCGGTCTTCCTGGGGTGGTCAAGCTCGTCGTCGGCGCCTGAGCGTCCGGTGTGCGAGCATCCGGCGTCTGCGCGAGCGTCGTCGCCCGCGGTTCCAGGGCAATGACGCATCTCGACGCCCTCGGGCTCGTGGCGGGCGCGCTCACGACCGCCGCGTGGCTACCTCAGCTGGTGCGGACGTGGCGCAGTCGCCATGCGGACGACATCTCCTGGGGCTACCTCGGTCTCCTCGCAGCCGGCATCACGCTCTGGCTCACCTACGGCGTCGCAGACCACTCCTTCTCGATCGAGGCCGCGAACTGCGTGTCGCTCTTCTTCGTCGTCGGGCTGCTCGCGTTGAAGGCTGCTCCTCGGGTTCGCGGTCGCCGCGGCCGCGGGCTCCCGGCCGCGGGCGGGCACCGAAGCCGGCACGTCGACGACGACGTCTCGCTGCCGACGACGCGATAGCGCCCGGCGGGCCAGACTGGAACCATGACAGCTCAGTACATCTTCACGATGCGCGACCTCAGACGGTTCTACCCACCCGACCGCGAGGTGCTGCGCGGGATCAACCTCTCCTTCTTCCCGGGCGCGAAGATCGGCGTCATCGGGTCCAACGGCTCGGGGAAGTCTTCCCTGCTGAGGATCATGGCCGGGCTGGACGACGGGTTCTCCGGCGAGGCGCGGCTGACCCCGGGGTTCTCCGTCGGCTTCTTGTCCCAGGAGCCCGCGCTGGACGACTCGAAGGACGTCGCCGGCAACGTCGCGGACGGGGTAGCCGAGGTGACGGGCTACGTGGAGCGCTACGACGAGGTCTGCGCGGCGATGGGGGAGCCCGACGCCGACTTCGACAAGCTCCTGGCGGAGCAGGCGGACCTCCAGGACAAGATCGACGCGAGCGGCGGTTGGGACCTCGAGCGCACCTTCGAGATCGCGATGGACGCCTTGCGCCTACCTCCGGGAGACGCAAGCGTGGCGACCCTGTCCGGCGGGGAGCGGAGGCGGGTCGCGCTCTGCCGCCTGCTGCTGTCGAAGCCGGACCTCCTCCTGCTCGACGAGCCGACCAACCACCTCGATGCGGAATCGGTGGCATGGCTCGAGAGAACCCTCCAGGAGTACCCGGGCACGGTTGTCGCGGTCACCCACGACCGCTACTTCCTCGACAACGTGGCGGGCTGGATCCTCGAGCTCGACCGGGGCGCCGGCATCCCGTGGGAGGGCAACTACTCGTCGTGGCTCGAGCAGAAGCGGGCGCGTCTCGCATCGGAGGAGAAGGCCGACAGATCCCGGCAGGAGGCTCTCCAGCGGGAGCTCGAATGGATCCAGATGTCGCCCCGGGCCCGCCAGAGCAAGGGCAAGGCGCGTGTGAACGCGTTCAACGACCTCGTCGCGGAGGCGGAGGCGGCTGAGCGTCGGTCGGACAACCTCGAGATCACCATCCCGCCCGGACCCCGTCTCGGTGACCAGGTGATCGACGCCTCGGGCCTCGTGAAGGGCTTCGGCGACCGGCTGCTCGTCGACGGTCTCTCCTTCCTGCTTCCGCCCGGTGGGATCGTCGGTGTGATAGGTCCGAACGGTGCTGGCAAGACGACGCTGTTCAAGATGTTCGTGGGTGCCGAGAAGGCGGACGCGGGTGAGCTCACGATCGGCTCGACCGTCACGCTCGCCTACGTCGACCAGTCCCGTGCCGGGCTCGACCCGCGAGCCACGGTGTTCGACGAGATCACCGGTGGCGTCGAGCGCATCGTCGTCGGTTCGAGGGACCTGCACGCCCGCGCGTACGTGTCGAGCTTCGGCTTCAAGGGCAGTGACCAGCAGAAGGTGGTCGGACAGCTCTCCGGTGGCGAGCGCAATCGCGTCCAGCTCGCAAAGGTCCTGAAAAGCGGTGGCAACGTGCTCCTCCTCGACGAGCCGACGAACGACCTCGACGTCGACACGCTCAGGGCTCTCGAGGACGCGCTCCTCGGCTTTCCTGGCTGCGCGGTCGTCATCAGCCACGACCGCTGGTTCCTCGACCGGATCGCGACCCACGTGCTCGCGTTCGAGGGGGATTCGACCGTCCGCTGGTGGGAGGGCAACTTCAGCGACTACGAGGCCGACCGCAAGCGGCGGCTCGGCGTCGATGCCGACCAGCCGCACAGGATCCGCTACAAGCCCCTCGTGCGCGGCTGACGGCCATGGGCGACGGATGCCCTTGGCCAACTAGCATGTCACCTGGCGAGAGATGTTCGGCCGGGAGCCGGCGGATCGACAGGAGCGGCCATGAGCGGTGTGCGCGTGCTCGTCGGGACCCGAAAGGGCGCATTCCTCCTCGAAGCGGACGGGGCGCGTGCGGACTGGGAGGTCGAGGGACCGCTTTTTCCCGGCTGGGAGATCTACCACCTTGCCGGCTCGCCGGTGGACCCCGATCGGCTCTATGCCTCGCAGAGCTCGTCGTGGTTCGGACAGCTGGTCCAACGCTCGGACGACGGCGGTAGATCCTGGAGACCGGTGGGCAACCAGTTCTCCTACGAAGGAGTCCCGGGGACGCACCAGTGGTACGACGGGACGCCGCATCCCTGGGAGTTCGCACGGGTCTGGCACCTGGAGCCCTCGCTCGACGATCCCGACACTGCCTATGCGGGCGTCGAGGACGCTGCGCTGTTCCGAACGGTGGACGGAGGGCAGAGCTGGCAGGAGCTCCCGGGACTACGGGGCCACGGCTCGGGATCCTCCTGGCAGCCGGGAGCGGGGGGGATGTGCCTGCACTCGATCGTCCTCGACCCCAGCGACGCATCGCGTCTCTACGTCGCCATCTCGGCTGCCGGCGTGTTCCGCACGAGCGACGGGGGCGAGACCTGGACCGCCGCCAACCGCGGCCTTCGTTCAGGCGAGATCCCGGCCGCGGAGGCGGAGGTCGGACACTGTGTCCACGGCCTCGCGATGCATCCGACGAGACCGGGCGTGCTGTTCATGCAAAAGCACTGGGACGTGATGCGTAGCGACGACGCGGGCGACAGCTGGTACGAGGTGAGCGGGAACCTCCCGAGCGATTTCGGCTTCGCGATCGACGTGCACGCGCACGAGCCGGAGACCGTCTACGTGGTACCCATCACGAGCGACTCCCACCACTTCCCGCCCGACGGACGGCTGCGTGTCTACCGCAGCCGGACCGGAGGCGGAGATTGGGAGCCGTGCACGGAAGGACTGCCCCAGCAGCACTGCTACGTGAACGTTCTCCGGGACGCGATGGCGGTCGACGCGCTCGACGAGTGCGGTGTCTACTTCGGCACGACCGGCGGGCAGGTGTACGCATCGCGAGATTCTGGAGACCACTGGACCGCGATCGTGCGCGACCTCCCGGCGGTGCTGTCGGTCGAGGTCCAGACCCTTCTGTGAGCGAGCCCGAGCCGTGACTGACCCTTGTGGCCCCCGGTGCTGTGCCGTCTCGGTGGTCCTGCCCGCGCAGCTGCGCGCTCTCGCCCGCCTCGAGTCGGCAGCGGTCGTAGCCGTCGACCCTCCTGTGACCCCGCTGGCCGTCCTCGACGCCATCGAACGGACGTGGCCCGTGCTGGCAGGCACCATACGCGACCCGGTGACGCATCGACGGCGTCCCTTCGTCCGCTACTTCGCGTGCGGGTTGGACCTCAGCCACGAGCCCGCAGACGTGCCGCTGCCGGGTCCAGTCGCAGCCGGATCTGAGCCGTTCGTCGTGATCGGAGCGATGGCCGGCGGTTGAGCAGCGCGGCAGGAGCCCTGCGCGCGCCGGAGGCGTCGGGGCAAGGACGCGGTCGAGTCAGGCGATCGGCGTGCGTAGCAGGCCGACGTGGTCGATCTCGACCTCGACGACGTCGCCCGACCGGAGCAGCAGGGGAGGGTCGCGGAAGAAGCCGACACCTCCTGGCGTGCCGGTGACCACGACGTCGCCTGTGTCGAGGCGCGTGAACGTCGTGACGTAGGCGATCAGCTCGGGGATCGAGAAGATCATGTCGCTGACCTGTGCCGACTGGCGGGTCTCGCCGTTCACCCGGGTCTCGAGGTGGAGCGCTTCGACGTCGGCGATCTCGTCGGCAGTGACGAGCCACGGCCCGAAGGACCCGACGCCGATGAAGTTCTTCCCCGGAGTGAACTGCGAGCTGTGTCTCTGGAAATCTCGCACCGTGAAGTCGTCGAAGCACGCGTAGCCGGCGATATGGGTGAGCGCTTCGCCCGCGGGGACCTTGTAGGCGGGCTGGCCGATCACGACGGCGAGCTCGCCCTCGTAGTCGAGCGCGGTGGAGACGTCAGGGACGGCGACCGGGTGCTCGTGCCCGACCTGGGAGTCGGCGAAGCGCACGAACAGCGTCGGGTAGTCAGCCTGCTGGCGACCAGTCTCGCTACGGTGGTCCGCGTAGTTGACCCCGGCGCAGATCACCTTGCCCGGGTCTGGGACGACAGGCAGCAGGTCGAGGTCGTCGAACGCCGGGCCGCCTGCGTCGGCGGCGCCCGCGAGCGCCTCGGCAATAGCTTCGACGCCCAGCCGGAGCGCTCCCTTGAGCGTCGCCGGCAAGCCGGGTCGGAGCGGCGGGATCTCCACGACCGCCTCGCCGACCACGGCTCCGTAGGTGGGGCGTCCGTCGACGCTGTAGCTGACGAGCTTCACGGGTCCTCCCTGGTCATGTCATGCACGTGTCGCGGGACTGGTCACGTAGGCCTAGTCGCGTAGGGCCGCTCACGCAGGGCCGGCCCGGTAGAGCATCTCACCTGCGTTGTGCACGACGAGCACGCCCTCGTCCTCGCGACCTTCCCACTCGTCCGGGTCGATCGTGCGGTGGTCGAGGTAGCCGAGGTTGACGGTCCGGCAGCGCGACTCCGGGATCCCGGTAGCGAGAGTCACGGCGATCCGTGGCGTCTCGACCTGGGTCGCCGGGTCGTAGCTCCCGAGCCCCTTGACGTGCGTGCTGTGCGCCTTGATCATCCCCGGCACGTCGTCGAAGCGCCCGGGTTGGAGGGTGAAGTAGTCGCGCACGTGGTATCCGACGGCGTCGATGATTGCTCCGTGGGTGTAGGAGATCTCGTGGAGATGGGGCGCGTAGATGACGACCTCGCCGCCGTCCGCGATCGCAGGCTCGGTCTTGTACATCGCCTTGGCGGCGGTCCAGAGGTCGTCGTAGATGGGCGACGGGATCGAGAGCACCCGGTGGAACCGGCGGGCGACCGTCGTGATGCCGAGCTCGCCGGCGAGGTCCGCCGCAGCGCTCCACGTCTCGATGTGGTCGCCGACGTACACACCGTGCAGCTCGTGGCCGGTGACGGCCATCGCGATGCAGGTGATCGGGCGTGGCACGAGCTCGGCGGCGCGGTGGATGAGCCGCCGGACCGGCGTGTCCTTGATCCCTATAGTCGCACTGCTGGTGACGATAGCTCCGAGCCAGTGCGTCGCGTCGATGATCTCCGGCCCGGCGATGCCGGGGAAGAGGTACTTCGCCCCCCCGGAGAAGCCGGCCACCTCGTGCGGAAAGACCGGACCGCAGATGAGGACGTGGTCGGCGTCGAGGAGCATGCGGTTGAGCACCACGGGAACGTCGGAGTCGAGCAGCCCCCCCGTGACCTCCGAGACGTCGTCCGCCGGCACCGCGCCGAGCTGCACGAGCGCCGACGGGTCGTCCCATGCGTGGTTGGCGATGCGGACCCCGGGATAGTGCTCCGCCCGCCGAGCGGCGGGGACCCCGACGAGCGCGTCGATCGCGGCCTCGTCCATGGGCGGGTGCGTGCCGAGAGCCACGAGGTACGCGAGCTCGGCGACGCGTCCTTGCAGGAGCTCGTGCAGGAGGCGGAACATGAGCGGGATGGGCGCGTGACGAGTCGAGTCGGGAACGATCACGAGGACTCGCTTGCCGTCCAGCTCGACGCCGTCCAGGCCACTGGCGAGGATCGACGCGACGTCGTCGTCGGTGAGCACGTCCGTGGCGGAGCCGTTGCCGTGCATCTCAGGTAGACCTCCCGGAGTCGGAGTCGGAGTCGGAGTCGGAGCCGTGTGCTGGGGCATCTCGTCCGCGGGCGGGCGTGGAGCCGTAGAGTGCAGCGACGTCGGCGTAGGCGTCGACGAGCGCGGGGAAGGCCGCTCTCGTCGCCCGTGCCGCATCGCGCAGGACGGGGTCGACCGGGACCGGGAGCGCGGTACCGCCGGAGGCGTCGTCGGGGTCGATCAGGGCGAGCGCAGCGCCGAGGTTCGGAGCGTGGCCGAGAGCGAGCAGCGCGAGCGCGGCCGCCCCGAGGGCCGATCCTCCAGCGTCGCCGATCACGTACAGCGGGCGGTCGACCGACGCGGCGAGGACGTCTCGCCATAGCGGGGACCGGAGCGCACCGCCGGTCGCCCGCACCGCCCGCACTGGCTCCGTGCACGCGAGCAGCTCGACGAGCATAGCAAGTTGCATGCAAACACCCTCGACGGCAGCTCGGACGAGGTGCGCCCGGCCGTGGATGCGCCGCAGGCCGAGGTAGGCACCGGGAATATCCGGGTCCCACAGCGGCGCGCGCTCGGCGAGCAGGTACGGCACCATGACGAGGCCGGCGCAGCCGGGTGGCGCGCTGGCTGCGAGCGCGAGGATGTCGTCGTCGGTCCCGCGAAGCGGGGCAGAGGGCTCGCCGGCCGTCCCGCCGGCCCTCTCGCCGGTCCCGGGACGACGACCTAGATCGGGGGCGAGGGCGTCCGCCGCCCAGCGCACGACGATCCCGCCGTTGCTCACCGCCCCGCCGACCACCCACGCGTCGTCTGTCAGCGCGTAGCAGAACAGCCTCCCGGCCTCGTCCACGCGCGGCTCGCGCACCACGCTGCGCACGGCGCCGCTCGTGCCGAGCGAGAGGGACGCGACGCCGGGCATGATCGCACCGGTCCCGAGGTTGCCGAGCGGTCCGTCTCCGGCACCTGCGACCACAGGAGTGCGCGGATCGAGCCCGACGGCCGCAGCCGTCGCAGGTGCGAGCCGCAGCACAGCCGTCGTCGCGACGATCGGCGCGAGCTGATCGAGCCGGACCCCGCCGAGAGCGCTTGCTCGCTCGCTCCACGACCGTGTCGACATGTCGAGAAGCCCTGTCCCCGATGCCGACGAGAGCTCTGTGACGAGGTCGCCGGTGAGCCAGTGCAGGACGCACTCCTTCAGCCCGACCCACCAGCGGGCCGCGGCCGCCGTCGACGGGTCGTGGCGCGCGAACCACCGGAGCTTTGCGAGCGGCGTCATCGGGTGCACGGGCACGCCCGTCTCGCGGTGGAGCACGGCTGCGATCGACGACGAGCGCAGCTCTGCCGCCTCGCCCGCGGCCCGGGCGTCGGCCCACGTGACGAGAGGTGTGAGCGGGCGCATCTCGTCGTCCAGCGCGACAAGGCCATGCATCGCCGTGCTCACCGACACGGCGACGACCACCGCGTCGCCGAGGCGCGCGACGCAGTCGGCGAGAGCGTCAGCGCTCGCGCGCACGATCTCGCCCACATCTTGGACCTGCCAGCCCGGAGCGGGCTCGGCGAGGGGGTACTCCCGGATGGCGAGGGACCGGACGGCAAGGGGCTCCCGGCGCGATCCGATGCCGAAGGCGATCGCCTTCACGCCCGTCGTGCCGACGTCGAGGCCGACGACAACCTGCTGGGTCATGGTGTTCTCGCCAGTCGGCACGTCCAATGTTCGCACGTCTCGGAGGTCGGGCGCGGCGCCCGCACGAGCGACCACCCAGGTCTCGGCCCCACTCGGGACGTGGCGGTCACGGGGAATCAGCTTGTGCGGACCCTAAGAACCCGGCACGGATGGGAGATCGTGCGCCGCGGGCACTAGTCTCGTGGGCGAGGTGACTGGGGCCGAGTGGGGAGGTCCCGGCGGGGAGACTATGAACACCAACGCGAACACAGGAGCGCCGACGCTACGCGACGTCGCTGCGCATGCGGGTGTGTCGCTCGCGACGGCGTCGTGCGCGCTCGGTCGCGGCCGGCGCGGCGTGAGCGACGAGATGCGGGCGAAGGTCCAGCGCGCCGCCGACGAGCTCGGCTACGAGCTGCGGCCGCGGGGGCGCCAGCGGGTGCGGTCGCTCACCGTCGGGGCCGTCGTCCCCGACATCCGCAACTCGTTCTTCGTGAGCGTGCTCGGGGCGATGGACGAGGTCCTCCGGGCCGACGGCCACCGGCTCGTCGTGGCGCCGTCCGGCGAGGACCCGGAGGTGGAGGACGACGTCGTGGCGCGCCTGTCGTCGAGGATCGACGCGCTCGCGCTCGCCCCGACGGCGGTCGTCGGGCCCGCGACCGAGGAGCTCGCCCGTCGTGGCGTGCCGGTCGTGCTCGTCGACAGGGACGGCTCGGCGCCGCACCTGCCGTCGGTCGCGATGGACAACTTCGACAGCGGCAGGCGAGCGACGATGGTGCTCGTTGAGGCGGGCTACGAGCGGATAGCGCTCGTGAACGGCCCGCAGCGGGTCAGCACCGCCCGGGACAGGACGGAGGGCTATCTCGCAGCCCTGGCGGACGCGGGGAGGGTGCCGAGCCCGGAGCGCATCTGGATCGGCGAGTTCACGCTGCAGGACGGCAGGACGGCGGTGCACCGGCTCCTCCAGGCCCGGCGGCGTCCGGACGCGATCTTCTCGACGAGCGCGATCCTTACCTCCGGTGTGCTATTTGGCCTGCGCGAGCACGGGCTTCGCTGGCCGGACGACGTCGCGGTGGTCGGCTATGGCGATGCCGTCTTCGCCTCGCTCGTCGAGCCTGCGGTCACCGTCGTCGAGCAGCCGACGGTGGCGATGGGCGAGGCGGCTGTCCGGATCCTGCTCTCGGGCAGTCGCGAGCAGCAGTCGCCGACCCACGTCGTGCTCTCCTCGAACCTCGTGCTGCGCGACTCGCACTGGCGGACCCAGCGCAGCGGGTCCCGGCAGCGCAACGGCAGCGGCAGCGGCGGCGTGGCGAGCCCGGCGGGACCGGACGATCCGCGCGGGCCGGCAGGTGACGGCGTGGCGCCGACCAGCCGGGCACCCGGCGCCGGCACGGCGATGACACGGTCTGCCGCGGCGAGGTCCGCCCCGGCGAGAGCGACCAGGGGAGCACAGCCATGGTAGGGATCGGGATCCTCGGGTGCGGCACGATCGGCCCTCTCCACGCGGAGGCTGTGGCGGGGATCGCAGGTGCGCGCCTCGTCGCAGTTGCCGACCAGCACCTCGAGCGAGCTGAGGAGGTCGCACGAGGTGCGGGGGGTGACGTCGTCGCCCGCGGCGACCTCCACGGCCTGCTCGCCGTGCCCGGGGTCGACCTCGTCTGTGTCTGCACACCGAGCGGCACGCACGCCGAGCTCGGCTGCGCGATCGCGGAGGCGGGCCGGCACGTCGTGCTCGAGAAGCCGATCGACACCGATCCCGGTGCGGCGGAACGCGTCCTCAAGACCGCGGCGAAGGCCGGCGTCGTGCTGTCGGTCATCGCCCAGCACCGCTTCGACGAAGGGCTCGACCGCCTGCACCGTGCGATAGGTGCCGGCGAGCTCGGCGAGGTCGTGCTCGGGGAGGGGCGCGCGTGGTGGTACCGGACGCAGGCCTACTACGACGCGGACGCCTGGCGGGGGACATGGGCTCTCGACGGGGGAGCGCTGTCCAACCAGGGCGTGCACCTCGTCGACCTGCTCTTGTGGCTCCTCGGGCCCGTCGATTCGGTGTTCGCCCGCTCGCGTACGGCGGCGCACGCGATGGAGGCGGAGGACGTGATCGTCGCGAGCCTGCGCTTCGCGAGCGGCGCGCTCGGCGCGCTGACGGTCACGACGGCGAGCTACCCGGGCGCGCCCGAGACGATCGCCGTCGCGGGCCCCGAGGCGAGCGTGCTCGTCGAGTCCGGCCGTGTGGTCTCGTGGCGCAGCGCTCGTGGTGCCGCCGAGGAGGACGGTGCGGTCGGCCTGCCAGCCGCGTCGGCGGCGCGTGGCTCCCGGGGGCTCGCCGTGGACGCGCACCGGGCCCAGCTGCAAGACGTCGTCGACGCGGTACGCGAGCAGAGGCGCCCGGCGGTGACCGGGGAGGACGGGTGCGCCGCGCTCGCGGTGGTCGCAGCGGCATACGCGTCGGCGCGCGACGGGGGAGACGTCACCGTTGCATGAGCCCGGCGCACCGGCGGCTCCGCGTCCCCGCCTCGATCTCGCGCACCTGCGTCGGCTGCCGCCCGAAGCGCGTCCCGCACTCGATCCAGGTGGGCTGACGGTCGGGATCGTCCACCTTGGCGTCGGCGCGTTCCACAGGGCTCACCAGGCCGTCTACACCGAGCGGGCGAGCGAGCTCTCCGGGGAGACGAGGTGGGGGATCTGCGCGGTCAGCGAGCGGAGCCCGGCGGCGACGGACCTGCTGCGCGCGCAGGACGGCCTCTACTCGCTCCGGCTCGCGACGGCGCACAGCTCGGTGGTGCGCGTGCTCGGCTCGTTGCGCGAGACGCTCCACGCAGGCGGCGAGCCCGAGGCCGTCGTCGCGCGGATCGCGGACCCGTCGGTATCGGTCGTCACGCTCACCGTCACGGAGAAGGGCTACCGCCACGATCCGGCTACGGGGCGGCTCGTCCGGGGTGACCCCGACCTCGCGGCCGACGCCGCCGGCCGGCCCCCCCGGACCGTCGTCGGCCAGGTGGCCCGCGGTCTCGAGGCGCGGCGCCGGCTCGGCTCGGGCCCGCTCGCGGTGTGCTCCTGCGACAACCTCACGGGCAACGGCACGTTGCTCCGGCGGCTGGTCGGCGAGGTGGTCGCCCGCGGCGACTTCGACGACGGGCTCGACGGGTGGATCGCCTCGAGCGTCACGTTCCCGTGCTCGATGGTGGACAGGATCGTCCCGGCGACGACACCGGACGACCTCGCCGTGGCGGCCGAGCTGCTAGGTGTCGACGACAGGGCGGCGGTCGTCGCCGAACCGTTCACCCAGTGGGTGCTGGAGGACGACTTCCGCTGTCCGCGACCGCCCTGGGAGCTCGCGGGCGCCGACCTCGTCGCCGACGTCGCGCCGTACGAGGCACTGAAGCTCCGCGTGCTCAACGGCTCGCACTCCGCGCTCGCCTATCTCGGGGCGCTCGGTGGCTTCGCGACGATCGCGGAGGCGGCGGCACACCCGGGGCTCGAGGCGTTCGTGCGGCGGCTCGTCGACGAAGAGGTCGCGCCGACCCTCGAGCTCCCAGGGTCCGTGGAGCTCGGCAGCTACCGGGACGAGGTGCTCGGGCGGTTCGCCAACCCGGTGCTGCGCCACCGCTGCACGCAGGTCGCGTCGGACGGCTCGCAGAAGCTCGGCCCGCGCCTGCTCGGAACCGTGCGAGACCGCCTCGCGGTGGGGGCTTCGCCGCGCTGCGCGCTGCTCGTCGTCGCGGCCTGGGCGCGGGTCCTCGCCGTCGGCGTGGACGACCTCGGCCGCGCACTCGACGTGCCGGACCCGCTCGCCGGCCGCGTGCGGGCACTTCTCGGCGAGCCTGGGACCGGTGCAGATGCGGCCGAGCGGCTGCTCGGCCTGCGCGAGGTCTTCGGCGAGGATCTCGCCGGTGACGACCGCGTCCGCGGCCTGCTCGCCGAGTCGTTCGCCGCGCTCGCGAGCGCGCCCGCTCTCGACGTCGCGACGGCCTTCGCCCGCTAGGCGGACCCGCCGAGCCCGGCTAGCGGAGCCGCCCGAGGAGATCGCCCGCGTCGTCGAGAGCGGAGGCGAGCGCGCCGGCGGCGTCGTCGTCGTCGAGCACCGCGAGCAGCACGGGACGGCCTGCGTCGCGCATGGCGAGCACGGTCCCGAGGGACTGGGCCTGGAAGAACCGGTCGTCGTACTCGCCGACGGGGACGGTCGGCAGGCGACGCACCGCGACGCGCAGCGACAGAAGATCGGGCGGCCCGTCGACCTGGCTCTGCTCGGTCGAGTGGTAGTCGCGCGGTCCCGAGCGGATCTTGAGCGGCACGCCGACGATCGTGCCTGCGAGCCGGCGCATCGCGCCCCGCAGACCGTCCCAGCCGGCACCCACCGGGTCCCCGTTCACGGTGAGGTCGAGGTAGGCAAGGGACTTCGCGTCACGAAGGGCGGACACGACGGCCGCGATCTGCGTGCTGGCGGCGCTGGCGGGGGACGTCGAGACCACTGACGAGCCGGTGGCTGCGGGCGGGAGCGAGCGCAGGGCCGCGAGAGTGCCGGCGGCGCGCACCGCGTCCTCGCGCAGCCCGGGGTCGAGCGCTCCGAGCCAGAGCACGCCGACCGCGGTCGCAGCGGGGTCCCCGCCCGTCGTGAGCGGCACGAGGTCCGCCGTCGGGAACGGAAGGGGCCCGGGAGCGTCGCGCAGCTCGCGCGCGTAGCGCTTGTACGACTCGACGCCGGGCTGGCCTGCGAAGACGAGACCTGCGAGGTAGCCGACGGCTGCGACCGTGAGGCTCCAGCCCGTGAAGAGCCGGGCAGCGCCGGCGAGGCGAGCGACCGGATCGGCCGTGTCGATCTCGAGGTCGAGCGTCGCGCTCGGGATCCCGGGCGGCGACGTGGCCGGACCCGCCCACGATCCCGTGGTCGAGAGCGGCTCGCCTGCGGCGCGCGCCCGGAGCCGGAGGCGGACGAGGCGCTCTGGCGTGGCGTCTCCTTCGAGGGTCTGGTCCGCGAACACGAGCAGGCCCTTGCCTGCCTTGCAGAGGCTCTCCTCGACGACCTGCTCGATCCACGGCACGAAGGCCGCGGTCGTCTCGTCGGTGTCGACGAGCACCATGTCGCGCCCTTCGGCAAGCTGTGCGCCGAGCCACGAGGCGAGAGCGACGAACGGGTCGCAGCGACTCAGGTCGTCGCGCTCGTCTCGCGAGAGGTCGTGCCGCAACCCGGTCGCCTCGCGCCACCTGGCGACGACCTCGGCGAGCGCGTCCGAGGACCCGAGCGCGAGAGCGGCGGGCAGCAGGAAGACCCGCGTCGCCGGGGCGCTCATCCGCCCGGCCACGTGGTTCTCGCCGTCGAGCTGGAGCGGCACGGACCTGATCCCGTGCGCGATCGCGTAGTCGTCGAGGTAGGAGCCGGGCAGTGTCATGACGAGCTGGCGCCTGCTCCGGTCCGAGACGCCCATCGCGTCGGCGACGCTGTCGAACCACCGCAGGTGCGCGATCGGCTCCTCCGAGGTCATGCCCATCGACACGGCGACGATCCCCGTGCGCCGGAGCGCGTCTCGGCCGAGGTCGGCCGCGAGCCTCGCGAGCACGCGGGGGTCCGTCGAGTCGAGCGGGACGATCTCGAGCCCGGGGGCCGACAGCCAGCCGAGCGTCGCGAGGCAGGCGACCGTCTGGACCGAGCCACCCATGCCGGACCAGACGAGCCGCTCTACTCCTGCGTCGACGAGGGACGCCGCGAGCGACGCCACGTGCTCGAGGTCTGCCGGCCGGGCCCGTGCGAGCTGGTCGACCCAGTCGAGCTTGACGTCGCCCGACTCGGTAGCGAGCTCGGCCATCGCGCCACCCCTGAGGAGCAGCTGTCCGAGAGCGTCGTCGCCGACGAGGCGCTCGAGGGCAGGCCGCGGGTCCGCCCCTGCTCGCTCGACGGTGAAGACCGCGCCGGGCACGGTCACCTAGCTCGCCTCGAGGGGGAGGTGGACGGTCGCGCCGCGCTCGGCCGAGGCGTAGACGGCACAGACGACCTCGAGAGCCTTGCGCGCCTCGGTGCCCGTGACGAGCGGTGGGCGCCCCTCTTCGATCGCGGCGAGCAGGTCAGCGATCTGGCTCGCGTGCGCGTCCGTGCCGATCGCCGTGGGCTCCGCTGACGCCGAGCCGGCCGTCGGACCGCTCGACGCGGCCTTCGCGCCGTAGGCGCCGATGTCACCGCGCTCGGCCATGAGCTCGGTCACGATGAGCTCGCCGTTCTCGATCACCGCGGTGCCGCCCGTGCCGCTCAGCTCGAGCCGTTCCGGCATCCCCGGAAAGACGGCGGTGCTCGCCTCGAGCGAGCCGACGGCACCCGACTCGAAGCGCAGCAACGCGAGAGCGACGTCCTCCACCTCCATCTCGTGCATCTGGTTGACGCAGATCGCCGTCACCTCGGTGACCGGGCCCATCGTCCAGCGCAGCATGTCGGTGTAGTGGACGCCCTGGTTCATGAGCGCCCCACCACCGTCGAGCGCGCGCGTGCCGCGCCACTCGCCGCTGTCGTAGTACGCCTGGCTCCGGTACCACTTGACCTTTGCGTCGCCGAGGACGAGCCGGCCGAGCTTGCCGTCGTCGAGGAGCTTGCGCAGCTCGACGAAGCCCGAGTCGAAGCGATGTTGAGAGATCACCGTCATGGAGACCCCCGCGCCGGCGACCGCTGCGATCAGCCGGTCCGCGGCGGCGAGGGAGACGTCGATCGGCTTCTCCACGACGAGGTGCTTGCCGGCCTCGGCCACGCGCACGCCGACCTCCGCGTGGAGCCCGGACGGGACGCACACCGAGACGACGTCGACGTCGTCCCGGGCGAGCAGGGCGTCGAGGTCTGCTGCCACCTCGCAGCCGTTCGTCGTCGCGTAGGCCTGCGCCTTCTCCGCGACGACATCGGT
>JAJZCK010000045.1 GCA_021846125.1 Actinomycetes bacterium
ATCACCGGGAAGCCGTTGCGCCGGCGCGCCGTGCACGGTCTCGCTGCCGGGGTCGGCCAGCTCGGGCTCGGCTGCGCGTGGGTGCTCCAGTTCACCGGAGCGGGCTACGTGGCACTCGTCGCGCTCGAGTCCGCATTCTTCGCGCTCGCCTGCGCGCTCTCGCCGCCGCGCCGTGGGCGCCTCCCGGCGCTGGCGGGCCTGCTCACCCTGGCGGAGTGGGCGCGCGGGTCGTGGCCCTTCGGGGGCCTGCCCCTCGGGGGGATCGCGCTCGGGCAGGTCGACGGCCCGCTCTCCGGCCTGGCGCGCCTGGGCGGGCCGCTCCTCGTCGCCGGCGGCACCTACTTCGCCGGGACCGGGCTCGCTGCCGTCGTCTCCGCCATCGCGCACCGCAGCCGGCCCGGTGCGACCGCGGGCGCATGCGCGCTCGCGGCTGTCGCGGTAGCTGCCGCGGTCGCCGCGCACGCCCCGGACGGCGGACGGACCGTGCGGCGTCTCGTCGTCGCAGCAGTCCAGGGCGGTGGCCGCCGTGGTCTGAGCTCCCTCGTCGTCCCCGCGGCGTCGGTCCTCGAAGCCCAGCTCGCGGCTACCGCTCGCGTCGGCAGTGACGTCCAGCTCCTCGTCTGGCCCGAGGATGCGGTCTCGCTCGCGACGCGCCTCGCCCGGTCGCCGGTCGAGCCCCTGCTTGCCGAGATCGCCCGCCGCCTCGACACGACGCTCGTCGCGGGCGTCACAGAGCCGGCGGGGCCCGGGCACTTCAGGAACGAGGCCGCGGTCTTCGGCCCGTCGGGCCGCCTGGTCGCGCAGTACGAGAAGCAGCACCCCGTGCCGTTCGGGGAGTACGTGCCGCTGCGCTCGGTGCTGCGCCACTTCGTCAGCCTGGCCGCCGTCCCCCGGGACATGGTCCCCGGACGTCGCGTCGGGATGGTCGCCACGCCAGCAGGCAGGATCGCCCTGCTCGTCTCCTACGAGACGTTCTTCTCCGGGCTCGGCCGCGCCGAGGTGCGTGCCGGCGGCGAGCTGCTCGTCGTGCCGACGAACACGGCCTCGTACTCGAGCACCCAGGTCCCGGCGCAGGAGCTCGCCGCGTCGCGCCTCCAGGCGATCGCCGAGGGGCGCGACCTCGTCCAGGCAGCTTCGACCGGCTACAGCGCCGTCGTGGACGCCCACGGGCGCGTGGTCGAGCGCTCAGGTCTCGGGACGCGTGACGTGCTCCGCTCCACCGTGGCGCTGCGCACCGCCATGACCCCCTACGACGACCTCGGGGACGCACCTGCGCTGCTCCTCGCGCTGGCCGGTGCGGGCTCCGGCGCTGCAGCACTCGGCATGGGAGCAGCCGGGCATCGGCGGCAGGTCGCCGCCCGGCGGGCGGGGGCGCGGGGGCAGGAGGCGGCTCAGTCGGACGCCGGCTCGGTCGCCGCCGCCGGGTCCGGGACGAACAGCACCTTGTTGAACAGCACGAACTTGGCGACCCAGATCACGCCGTAGGTGCCGATGTTCGCACCGAGCACGACGAGCGTCTCGAGGGCGTGTGAGTGCAGATGAGCCTTCGCCGCGCTGTCCGCGGCCCCCACGGCGATCGTCGAGAGCACGAGGCTCACGGCCGCGATCGTCCAGAACGGCACCACTTCGCGCATCACGTGCGACTTACCGGTCTTGCCCCAGGCCCAGGTCCTGTTCAAGTAGTACGACGGCACGGTCGCGATGCCGGCCGCGAGCGCGTTGCTCTCTGCGGCCGAGCCGACCTTCGCGACGCGGAAGAAAAGGTAGAGCAGGACCTCGGTGAGGACGGTCGAGATCACCGAGACGGCGGCGTAGCGCCAGAGCTTCGCGAAGGCGGGCGTTTTCCGGAACTCGCGTGCGCGCTCGAGCCGCGAGGAGGTGCCCGGCGACATCGGGGCGAAGTGTACCGTGTGCCAGATGGGTGCACCGGCGGACGAGCTGCTCCGCCTGCTCGACCTCGAGACGATCGAGCTCGACATATTCAGGGGCGTGAGCATCGACGAGGGCCGGCTCCGCGTCTTCGGCGGGCAGGTCGCAGCCCAGGCTCTCGTCGCAGCCGGAAGGACCGTCGACCGGGGGCGGGTCCACTCGCTCCACTCGTACTTCCTCCGGCCCGGCGATCCCCACAGGCCGATCGTCTACGAGGTCGACCGGATCCGGGACGGTCGCTCTTTCACGACGCGCCGGGTGGTCGCCGTCCAGCGGGGCGAGGCGATCTTCAACCTCCAGTGCTCCTTCCATCTCGAGGAGGCAGGCCTCGTCCACCAGGACCTCGCACCGGCGGCACCGCGGCCCGAGCTCATCGACCCGCCCGGACGGCCCGCGAGCGACTCTGGCGTCACGCCTCGGGGCTACCCGGAGCCACACGGCCTCGAGGTGCGCTTCGTCACCGAGCTGCCGTGGAACCGCAACGGCGAGCTGCACGACCGCGAGCTTCTCTGGCTCCGCGCCGGGGGCCCGCTCGGCGACGACCCGATCGTCCATGCCGCAGTCGTCGCCTTCGCCTCGGATCTCACGCTCGTCGACTCGATCCTCCAGCGCCACGGGATCTCGCCCGGTCATCCCGGCGTCGCCGGGGCGAGCCTCGACCACTGCATGTGGTTCCACCGACCGCTTCGCGCCGACGACTGGCTGCTCTACGACCACCGCAGCCCCGTCGCCTCGGGTGCCCGCGGGCTCGCCCAGGGCGTCCTCTACGACACGGCGGGCAACCACGTCGTGAGCGTCGTGCAGGAGGGGCTCGTGCGCCTCCGGTCGGGCGTCGCGTTCGACTCGTCCGGCTCCGCCGGCAGCCCCGTCGTCGGCGGGCCACCCGGCCCCGCGGGGAGCTAGGCGCAGATGGCCTTCGACGCGGGCTTCGCAGCCTTCGTCGCGTTGTCCCTCGTGCTCGTCGTCTCTGTCGTGCGCTACTCACGCCGGCTCGGACGCCGGGACGGACCCGGTGGCCGCCACGAGTGAGCCGCTAGAGCACTCCGCCGCTAGAGCACTCCGCCGCTAGAGCACTCCGCCGCTAGAGCACTCCGCCGCGTCGGCTCTCGACGATGACGCCGATCACCGCGGAGACGGCGAGGGTGAAACCGAAGATCGCCGTCCAGAAGCCGAACACGAGCGAGAGGGCGATGAGGAGCGCGGCCGCACCGAGGACGAACGGCCAGATGCTCGTCGACGGAAAAGCTCCCACGACGCCTGCGCCTTGGGCCTGGGTCGCCTCGGGGTCGTCCTCGGGCCGGGGCGACATCCGCCGCGACCACCAGTAGTAATAGCCTCCGGGGAGCAGTCCGAGGAGCCCGAACGCGCCGAGCATGATCGACCCGGCGTCCTCGTAGCTCGTGAACCAGTAGACAGCGCAGATCACGGCGCCGAAGGCCGCCATGAAGAGAAGCACGTAGGACTCGATCTTCACGACGCACCACTCCCTTCGACCCCGTCGCCACCTCGTGCACCGTCGCCTACAGGCACGCTCGCCGGCGCCCGGTTCCCACGGTGCATGGACTCCTCGTACTTGCGCGTCGTGTGCTCGGGGTGGTTGAAGTCCCAGAGCGGGCGCTCGGAGCGGATCGGCGGCAGACGGTAGAAGTTGTGGTGTGGTGGCGGCGAGGAGGTCGCCCACTCGAGGGTGTGACCGTCCCAGGGGTTCGCGGGAGCCTGGATCGGCCGGCGCCACGAGACGTAGGCGTTGACGACCATGATGGCCACGGCGACGAACAGCAGGTAGGCACCGACCGTCGAGACACGGTTGAGCGACGTCCATCCGGTCGAGGCGGAGTACTCGGCGATGCGACGGGGCATGCCGTGCAGGCCGAGAAGGTACTGCGGCAAGAACGTCACCCAGAAGCCGACGAACATGAACCAGAAGCTCGCCTTGCCGAGGCTCTCCCTGAGCATCCGGCCGAACATCTTCGGGTACCAGTAGTAGAGCCCGGCGAACCCGCCGAAGACCGCCGAGCCAAACAGCACCTCGTGGAAGTGCGCCACGACGAAGTACGTGTCGTGAGTCGCGAAGTCGATCGGGGGGGAGGCGAGGAAGATCCCCGTCACGCCCCCGAAGAGGAAGACGACCAGGAAGCCGACCGCGAAGAGCATGGGCGTGTCGAACTTGAGCGAGCCCCGCCACATCGTCCCGATCCAGTTGAAGAACTTGATGCCGGTCGGCACGGCGATCAGGTAGCTCATCAGGCTGAAGAACGGGAGCAGCACGACGCCGGTGGTGAACATGTGGTGCGCCCAGACGCTCGTCGAGAGCGCCCCGATCGAGATCGTCGCGAAGACCATGCCGCGGTAGCCGAACAGAGGCTTGCGGGAGAAGACCGGAAGGATCTCCGTCACCATGCCGAAGTAGGGAAGGGCGAGGATGTAGACCTCGGGATGGCCGAAGAACCAGAAGAGGTTCTGCCAGAGGACGGGCACACCGCCTCCCGCCACGGAGTAGATGTGCGTCCCGAGGTGGCGATCGGCCCAGAGCATGACGAGGGCGGCGGTGAGCACGGGGAAGGCGATGAGGATGAGGATGCCGGTGACCACCATGTTCCAGGTGAAGATCGGCACGCGGAACATCGTCATCCCGGGCGCTCGCAGGTAGAACACCGTCGTCACGATGTTGACACCGGTGAAGATCGCCGAGAACCCGGTGAGCAGGAGGGCGACGATCCACATGTCCGGTCCGGCACCTGGCGAGTTGACCGCGTCGGAGAGCGGCGCGTAGGCGACCCAGCCGAAGTCGGCCGCCCCACCGACGGTGAGGAAGCCGGCGATCATCGTCACCCCGCCGCCGAGGTAGAGCCAGTAGGAGAGCGCGTTGAGCCTGGGAAAGGCCATGTCCGGCGCGCCGACCTGGAGCGGGACGAGGTAGTTCGCCAGCCCGCCGAAGGCGAACGGTCCGGCGAAGAGGTACAGCATCAAGCTGCCGTGCATCGTGAACAGCTCGTTGTAGGTGTGCTGGCTGACGATCGTGTTGTCCGGCGAGACGAGCTGGGTCCGCATCATGATCGCCATGACGCCGGCGAGGCAGAAGAAGACGAGGGACGTGACGAGATAGCTCTTGCCGATCACCTTGTGGTCCGTCGAGGTGATCCACTTCACGATCCCCGACGGACCGTGCTCGCGCTCCGGCTCGCCGGGGCGGCCGACCACCCCCGGACGCTCTGCGACCAAGGTCATGACGTCGCTCCTGTCCCGGCTTGGGCCTGGTGGACCTGCTCCGCGCTCAGCCAGTGCCGGAATGCGGAGTCCGACACGACCCGCACGCTGAAGAGCATCTCGGCGTGGTAGAGCCCGCAGAACTCCGAGCACTGCCCGCGGAAGACGCCGGTGCGCGTCGGGTTGAAGTCGAACAGGTTCGTCACGCCCGGCTGGGCGTAGCGGCTGAAGTTGAACGCCGGGACGTAGAAGCCGTGGACGACGTCCGCGGACGTGAGCACGATGCGCACCGTCTCGCCGACGGGAAGGACCAGCTGCGGGTACTCCTTCGACCTCGCCGGCTGCGCGAGCAGGGCCGGCTGGGCCGCCGTCGCCACCTGGACGCCTTGCGGGCGACCGTCGCCTGCGTCGTAGGTGAACTGCCAGCCCCAGCGGTAACCGAGGACGTGGACGATCTCGGCCGGGTGGCTCGCGACGGCGTCCACCTCGTTCTCCGTGACGACCGTGAAGTAGAAGAGGACGCCGACTATCACCACGGGCAAGGTGGTGTAGAGGATCTCGAGCGGGATGTTCTCGTGGAACTGGCGCGGGATCTCGTCGTTGCTCTTGCGCCGGTGCCGGAGGACCGTCCAGAAGATCAGGCCCCAGACGAGCGCTGCGACCGCGAGGCCGGCGATGACGAACCCGACCCACAGCTTGAACTCGTCGCGGCCCTGTGTCGTCGCGCCGCGGAAGGCACCGAAGGTCGGGGCGTTGCACCCGCCGAGCACGATCGCGCCACCGAGGATGGCGAGCGGCACCGACAGGCGGCGCAGGGGCGATCGGCGCGGACCGTCGCCCTCGTCGCCGGCCGGAGGCACCGCAGGTCGGGAGCGGCCACGAGAGCTGTCGGTGGTCACGCAGGCGACATTAGCGAGTACCCCCGCCGGCGGGCCAACCGACGAGCGGCGACGGGCTGCGGACGCACGGGCGGCTCAGCCCTCACGTCGGGCACGCTCGGCGGCGTGGTCGCGAGCCGCACGGCGCGTCGCCCCCGCCACGAGGCCGAGGCTGCGCACGCCGATGCGCGCGGCCCGTCCCGCGACCGGAGCGATCTGCGCCGCCGCTGCGGCGGCGACGGTCGCAGCGGTGGCAGCACCCGCACCGATGCGTTGGGCCGCCTCGCTTACCTGGGGGCTCCCCTGAGCCGGCGCCCCGAAGGCACCGTCGGCACCGGTCACCACCGCGCCACCGCCCGCGAAGGGGACGTCGGGCCGAGCAGCGCCGCGCGGCCGGTCGTCGTAGAGGGTGCCACGCTCGATCCTCAGGAGCACGAGCGCGACAAGCTCGGCGAGCACGACGCCGACCAGGTGCAGCTCGCGGTAGAAGACCGCCGGCGAGAGCGCGAGGGCGACGACGATCGCGACGTCGGCAGCGTGGTGCGAGCGCCGGGACAGCAGGTCCACTGCGCCGAGGCGTCCGGAGGTGCACGCTCCGAGGACGAGCAGTGCCCCTCCGGTCACCACGAGCAAGATCTCGGCACCGCCGGACGCGCGCGTCCCGACGGCGATCAGAGCTGCCGCCACGACGTACTCAGCGACCTCGTGGAGGACGAAGCGCACGCGCCGCGTGCCACCGAGACGTCGGACCGGGCTCGACCGCGTGTCGGCGTCGCGACCCACGGGTCGCCCCCCTCGTTGGCTCGGCGCCCGCGCCGCGACTGCGCTCAGCTGCCGCTCGACTCTTTCGAGCTGTCCTTCGCCGCGTTCTTCGGGGCGTCAGGATCGCCCTGCTCCATCCCCTTCTTGAACTCGTGGGACGCGCTGCCCAGGCCGCGGGCGAGCTTCGGCAGCTGGGAGCCACCGAACAGCAGCACGACCACGACGACGGCGATGACGATGAGCCCGTCAGGACCGAAGATGTCTGCGAGTACGCTTGCGGACACAAGAACTCCTCTCTACCGCACGGGTCAAGTGTACGCCTGCCCGCGCCGCCGGGAGAACCCGGCGGCCTTCCTTGCTTAGATGTCCGGTGTCGGTAAGGTAGTCGGATGCCTGAGCAGGTCCATCCGGCGGGCGCACGGGCCACCGTCCCGAGCTACCGGGGCGTGCCGCACGACGAGCTCGTGGAGGACTTCCGGCTGGTCTGCACCTCGCGGGCGGTGGACGAGCGGCAGAGCACCCTGCACAAGCAAGGGCGCGTGTACTTCCAGATCGCAGGCGCCGGCCACGAGGCGCTCCTCGTCGCCCTCGCCCGCTCGCTGCGACCCGGGGTCGACTGGTTCTTCCCCTACTACCGGGACGTCGCTCTCGTTCTCGCGCTCGGCGTGAGCCCGCTCCAGATCATCCTCCAGTCGGTCGGCTCGTCGCAGGACGTGAGCTCCGGCGGTCGCCAGATGCCCGCCCACTGGGGTGACAAGGCACTCCACGTCGTCAGCCAGACGAGCCCGACGGGCAGCCAGTGCCTTCCCGCCGTCGGCTGCGCCGAGACGAGCCGCTACCTCGCCGACCATCCCGTCCCTAGCCTCCCCGTCACGGCCGGCGAGGTCACCTACGTGTCGCTCGGCGACGGAGCGACCTCCGAGGGCGAGTTCTGGGAGAGCCTCAACACCGCGTGCCGGCTCTCCCTGCCCCTTGTCTACCTGGTCGCCGACAACGGCTATGCGATCTCCGTGCCCGCCTCGGACCAGGCTCCCGCTCCGGTGGCGGCGCTCGTCTCGGGCTTCCCGGGCATCGAGGTCGCGACCATCGACGGCTGCGACTACTTCGCCGCGCGCGAGACGGGTGCGCGGCTCATCGCCCGGGCGCGCTCGGGCGCTGGTCCCGTCATGCTCCACGCGCTCGTCAGCCGCCCGCACTCGCACTCCTCCTCCGACACCCAGGCCAAGTACAGAGCGGCCGCGCAGATTGCCGAGGACGCGGCTCGAGACCCTCTCCTGCGCCTCGAGCGCGAGCTCGTCGGCGCGGGCGTGCTCACCGGGGACGACGTCGCGCGCATCAAGGCCGAGGCGCACGCGGCCGTCGCGCGCGATGCCACGGCCGCCCTCGAGGCTGCGCGGCCCGACCCCGCGAGCGCTACGGACCACGTCGTCTGCCTGCCCGAGATCCCCGATCCACCGGCCGGAGCCGAGGTTGGCGGCGAATCGGTCCACGTCGGAGAGGCGATACGCAGGACTCTCCACGAGATCATGGCGGGCGACGAGCGCGTGCGGGTCTTCGGCGAGGACGTCGCCGACGCGGACGAATCGATCCTCGCCGAGGTCGCCGGGATGGGCGGGGTGTTCGGGACGACCCAGGGCCTGCAGCGCACGTTCGGCACCGACCGCTGCTTCAACACCCCGCTCGCGGAGGCGAACATCGTCGGGCGAGCCGTCGGCCAGGCGCTGCGCGGCCTGCGCCCCTCGCCCGAGATCCAGTTCTTCGACTACATCTGGCCGGCGATGCAGCAGATCCGCTCCGAGGCAGCGACGGCGCGATGGCGCTCCCAGGGCGTCTACACGGTGCCCCTCGTGCTCCGTGCAGCCATCGGCGGCTACCTCGCTGGCGGCGGGCCGTGGCACTCCCAGTCCGGCGAGTCGATATTCACCCACATCCCGGGACTGGTCGTGCTGTTCCCCTCCCGGGCGCGCGACGTCGCCGGGCTACTGCGCGCGGCGTTCCGCTGCGAGGACCCCGTGCTGTTCTTCGAGCACAAGCACCTGTTCCGCCAGCGCTACGCGATGGACCCGTTCCCCTCGCCGGAGTTCGTCGTGCCGATCGGGCGCGCGGCGACGGCGCGCCAGGGCGAAGACCTCACGATCGTGACCTGGGGGGCGATGGTCCATCGCAGCCTGCTCGCGGCCGAGGCACTCGCCGAGGAGGGCATCTCCGCCGAGGTCATCGACTTGCGCTCGCTCGCCCCGTTCGACAAGGAGGCGGTTGCCGAGTCCGTCCGACGCACGTCGCGCCTGCTCGTCGCGCACGAGGACACCCTCACGAGCGGGTTCGGCGCCGAGATCGCCGCCTTCGCCGCCGACGAGTGCTTCGCCGACCTCGACGCCCCCGTCCGCAGGGTCGCGTCCCCGGACACCTGGGTGCCCTACGAGCCTGCGCTGGAGCGAGCCGTGCTCCCCCAGGTGGCCGACGTGCTCGAGGCGGCCCGGCGCCTCGCCAAGTACTGATCCTCGCCCGGCGTCCCGAGTCGCCGGGCCGGCGCACGGCGCCGAGACCGGTCGGGCGGACGGGGTCAGAGAGACCCGGTGCCCTCCGCTGCGACCCCGGCTTCGGCCGTACCGGCCGGCAGGGGCCTCGGAGACCTGCGGCCGGCACCGAGCGACCGCTCGGGCGAGTAGCGCTGGCTCAGGTGGACGACGAGACGTGAGCTCGCTATCAGGCCCACCACGAGCAGGACGAGCAGGAGCGCCGCGTCGTAGGAGAGCGCACGCACGGCGGGGTAAGGGTCGTCGTAGAACGTGTAGGTCGCGTAGGTGAGGTAGCCGATCGGCGCGTGGAGCAGGTGGGCCGTCGGGTAGCTGTTCGTCCAGCCGGCCGTGTAGAGCAGCGGCGCGGTCTCGCCGACCGATATCGCGAGGGCGATGATCACGCCCGTCGCGATGCCCGGTACCGCCGAGCGGAGGACGACCGTGCGCAGGACGTGCGAGCGGGTCATGCCGAGCGCCTCGCCACCTTCGCGGTAGCCGAGCGGCACCTGGCCGAGCGCTATCTCGGTCGACTTGGCGACGTAGGGCACGACGAGCACCGAAAGGACGATCAGGCCGGCGAGGAGGGAGAAACCCCAGTGCAACCCGACGACCAGCGCCTCGTAGCCGACGTAGCCGAGGACGATGGACGGAACGCCGGAGAGGACCTCCGACGCGCTCCGCAGGACGGTGGTCCGCCAGCTCGGCCGGGCGATCTCCGCTAGGTAGACCCCGCAGCCGAGGCCCACGAGGCCGGCGAGCAACCCGACGCCGACGAGGAGGACGAACGTCCCCACGATCGCGTTCGCGAGACCCCCGCCCACACCGGTCGAGATCGTCGTGAGCACGCTCCAGCTCCAGCCGGAGACGGCGCGCTGGACGACGCCGGTGATCACCCAGACGACGGGGGCGACCACGAGGGCGAGAGCGACGGCACAAAGTGACCACCAGAGACGATCGGCCGCACGGCGGCGGCGGCCGATGACGAGCGGCGCCCGCCCGGGCGCGCCGGAGCCGCCGGCGACGGCAGGTACGGCAGCCGGCGCTCTCAAAACCCCGCCCCGATCGGCAATGCCGCGCCGCGGGCGGAGCGCCGGACGAGAACCCGTGCGCCGACGTTGACGCCGAGCGTGATGACGAGGAGGACGAGGGCCGCTTCGGCGAGCGCTCGCACCGCGAGCCCTGTGGGGTCGGTCTGCGCGGAGTCGAGCAGGGACACGATCGTCGCCGCGACGGTCGTCATCGTGCCGTAGATGCTCGTCGCGCTGGACAGCACGGTCCCGCTCACGAGCGCGAGCGCGATCGTCTCGCCGAGTGCCCGCCCGAGACCGAGGACGAGGGCGCCGAGCACGCCGGTGCGCACCCAGCGCACCTGCACCGTCCGGAACGCCTCCGCGTGGGTCATCCCGAGCGCGTCGGCACCTTCCTTGGTCGTCTCGGGGACCTGGCGGAGCAGGTCGCGTGTCGTCGCGGCGATGATCGGCACGATCATCGCCGCGAGCACGAGACCGGAGGTGAGAAGCCCTTCGCCGGCGCCGACGGGACCGTGGAAGACGTCGAGCGGCGGGACGTTCGGCAGGTGGGTGAGCGCTGGGTACACGTCTCGCGCCAGCCACGGGCCGAAGCTCAGGACGCCCCAGAGCCCGAACACGACACTCGGTATCCCGGCAAGCACCTCGAGGCAGAAGCCCGCTGCGCCGGCGATCCGCCTCGGTAGCTTCTCGACGACGAGGACCGCAGCGCCGACTGCCACCGGGAAAGCGACGATCACAGCGATCACCGAGGACTCGAGCGTCCCGAGGATGAGCGGGAGCGCGCCGTAGCTCGCGCCGACGGGGTGGAGCACGCCCCCCGTCCGGACCGGGTTGCCGTAGTAGTTGCCCGGTCGCCACGCGCTACCCGTGAGGAAGTGCCAGCCGTCGTAGCGGATGGCAGGCAACGCCTCCACGAGGAGCACGGCGACGGCAGCGAGCAGCGCGCCGAGCGGGACGGCGGCGGCGACCGCCGTCACCACCGAGAGGGCTCTCTCGCCGGCAGCTCGCCGGCTCGCGCGAGCGCGCGAGCCGGCGAGCACCGATTGTGGCGGCGCGGCGCGCCGACCTCCCGTCACGCCCGCCACCGTGAGGATCTACTTGACCTTGCCGAGCAGGTCGAGCGAGACCTGGATCGCAGCCGGGGACAGCGCCTGGAAATAGACCGGCCCGAGGTGCTTGCCTGTCGAGCCGAACCGCGGGTCCATCCCCCAGGCGAGGAACGCCCTCACGGCCTGTGCAGTAGCGGCGTTCGGCTGCTTCTCGTTGACTATGGCGTACTCGAAGTTGACGATCGGGTAGCCGTTCTTCGCAGAAGGCGAGGTCGAGTCGATGAGCGACTCTGCTGCGTTGGTCGGGATCGTCGTGTAGGCCGCCACCTCGGTGGCGATCGCCGCGTGCGTGGGCAGCTCGAACTGGCCGTCGCCGTTGCGGATCTGGGCCTCCCCGAGGTGGTCCTTGATCGACTCGTTCAAGAAGCTCACGCCGATGTAGGCGACGCAACCGGGCGTCGACTTGCACGCCGTCTCCATGCCTTGGTTGCCCTGCTCGGCGAGCGCCGACGAGATGCTCGGCCACTGGACCTGCGTGCCCGGACCACCCTGGGCTGCCACCCAGCCGCCCTTCGGGCTCTGGTCGTCGAGGTACGTGCTGAACAAGAAGGTGTCGCCGCTGCCGTCGGAGCGGTGGAGCGGGACGATCGCCTCGTTCGGCAGGTGCACTCCGGGGTTGAGGCCCTTGATGACCGACGAGCTCCAGTTGTCGATCTTGCCCGCGTAGATCTCGTCGAGGACGGCGCCGGTGAGCTTCAGGTGCGTGGTCTGCGGGACGCCCTTGATGTTGTAGGCGATGTCCTGGGCCGAGATGTCGAGGGGGATGTTGAGCAACGTCTTCGGGTCCGTGGGTGGGAGGTACGCGTCGGAAGCACCGATCTGGACCGTGCCGCTCAGTGCGTCGGACTGGCCCGTTCCCGACCCGGTGCCGGCTGTCGTCACGGGGATGTTCGGGTGGATCTTGCCGTAGGCCGCGGCCCAGACGCTGATGAGCGGATAGAGCAGCGTCGAACCGGTCTCGAGAAGGGAGACCTTCGACGACGGAGGGGTCTCGACCGCGCTCAGCTGCCTCTCGACCGCGGGGTAGGTGAGCCCGCCCCTCGCTGCCGTCCCGACCGCCGACGCGCGTACGGGAGCTGCGACGGCGGTCGCTGCCGTCACGCCGGTGAGAGCGAGCGCCCCGGCGAGCGCAGCGGCACCGACACGGGCGAGCCCCGACGTACGGGGCCGCAGGGCGGACGGGGACGTGTCCTTCTGCGTTGCGTTGCTGGCTGGCTGCATCTCGGGAATAGCTCCTTTGCCTGGTCCGCTCTCGCGGACGTGGATGGTCGGGTGGGGCAGCTGCAGGCGCGACCCGTCCGTCTCGGGCGCGCCCTGGGGGTAGATCTGGTGCCTGTCGGCAGGTGCTCTCAGGCGAGCACTGCAGGATCGGCGTCGCCGCCGAGATAGCGGGCCGTCTCCGGCCTGCTCGGTCGATCGAAGAGCTGCGAAGTCGGCCCCGACTCGACGAGCCGGCCCTGGTAGAACAGCACCGTGTTGTCCGACAGGCGCCTCGCCTGGGCGAGGTTGTGCGTGACGACGACCACCGTGATCCCGGGCGTCAGCCTGCGGACGAGCTCCTCCACGGCTTCAGTGGACCTCGGGTCGAGCGACGAGGTCGGCTCGTCGAGGAGGAGCACCTCGGGCTCGACGGCGAGCGCCCGAGCGAGGCAGAGCAGCTGCTGCTGCCCACCCGATAGCCGGAACGGCGAGTCGTCGAGCCTGTCCGCCACGGCGCTCCACAAGCCGACCTCGGCGAGCCGGGTCTCCGCGATGTCGCGCATCGCCGAGCGGCGAGCCATGCGGTGTGCCCGGACGCCGGCGACGACGTTGTCCTGGATGGACATCGGGAAGGGGTTGGGTCGCTGGAACACCATCCCCACGCGGCGGCGCAGCACGAGCGGGTCCACGTCGCGGCCGTGGATCTCCCGGCCGTCGAGCAGGATCTCGCCCTCGCGCCAGAAGCTGCGGACCTTGTCGTTCATCCTGTTGAGCGAGCGCAGGAAGGTGGTCTTGCCGGACCCGGACGGCCCCACGAGCGCCGTGATGCTGCCCGGCGGGAGGTCGACGGTGATGTCCTCCATGACTGTCACCGAGCCGAAGCCGAGCCGGACGTCCCGTGCGGACATCGTCGCCGCAGTGCCCTCGCGACGTGCTCCCGTGCTCGCCGCGCGAGCGTCCGACCAGCTCGCCTCCCGCACCATGGTCGTCGCTCCGTTGTCCTCGACGTCGTGCCTCGTCGACTGCGTGGGCTCCATACGCCCCGGAAGCTAGACCCGCGACCTGAACCGCAGCGGAACGCTTCGTGACCTCTCGGTGACAGCTGGGTGAATCCTTCCTGCGGTCCGAGCCCTCGCCCCGCACGACGGCGGGCGCTCGCACGCCACTACCGTGGGGCCATGGGTCACGCTGCGCAGTGCCACGGTCGCCGCCCGGTGCACCGGCCGGGCGCGGCCCACCGCCCGCATGCACGGACCCCGGTGCACGTCCTGTCGGTGCGCGGCCCTTTGGTGCGCGGCCTGCCAGTGCGCGGCCTGCCGGTGCGCGGCCCTTTGGTGCGCGGCCTGTCGGTGCGTGGCGTCCCGCGTTGGCCGGCCGCGCTCGTGCTCGGCGCGCTCGGCCGGGACGAGGCGCGCCGGGCCGCCGGGGCGCTCGCGGCCGCTCGAGCCCTCCTCGGCGTGACGGCTCTCGTCCTCCCGCAGCTGCCCGCGGTCCCCTGGGTCGGCGCCGGCGAGGCGCGCCGCACCTCGGTCCGCCTGCTCGCACGGACCCTCGGTGGTCGGGATCTGGCCCTCGGGCTCGGGGCACTGCTGGTGCTCACCCACGACGGCGAGGCGCGGCGATTCGTCGAGGCCGGAGCGCTCGCCGACGGGTGCGACGCCGCAGCGACGCTCGTCGCTTTCAAGGAGCTCCCGAAGACGGGCCGCTGGCTCGTCCTCGCGTCGACGATCGGCGCTGCAGCAGCCGGCGCGCTGCTCGCCCCGCTCGTCGACCGCCACTGACGCCCCCGCCACCGGCGCCCCCGACGCGGCCTGCTCGCCGCACGACCGGCTCGGTGGCCAGCCGCCTGAGCCTCCTGTCCTCGTAGAACGCGCGCAGCGTCAGCGCAACCGGGGGCAGGTGCCCGTAGAGGAGGACCGCCTCTCCGGGCTCGAGGCAACGGAGGCGGCCCGCGGGCAGCAGCCTGCGTTGCGCGACGCTGCTCGTGCGGCTCCACTGGCCGGCGGCGTCGACCGTCGAGGAGCCGACGGTGTGGTCCTCGTCCCCGGCGAGCAGGCTCGCTTGCTCGAGCGTGGAGGTGTCGGCGATGCCCGAGCAGAGCAGCTTCGCCCTGTGGTTGTTGACGACGGTCGCCGCACGCGACCCGTAGCGGGCCTCGACCTGGGCGAGGTCCTGCCACACGGTCACGAGCTGGATCCCGTGCGACGCCGCGGTCGATGCCAGCGTGTCGAGGAAGGACAGCGGGGCGACGTTCGCCGCCTCGTCGAGCACCACGAGCAGCGGGGGCTCGAGAGGTCTGCCGAGCCGCGAGGACGTCGTGAGCGCCTCTTCGACGACGCTACGGACGATCGCGACGAAGACCGACTGCAGCCGCTCCTGCTCGTGAGCCGGCGCTACCAGGTAGGCCGTATGGCGACCTCCGTCGAGGAGCGCAGCGGGGTCGAGGTCGTGTCGCTCGCAGCTCGACACGACCGTCGGGTCGCCGTACGCGGCGAGAACCGTCTCCGCGGTGGTGTACACCGAGCTGCGCTGCCGTTCCTCTCGCGAGAAGCTCGCCTCCGCGGCACGCACCGCCTCCGGCACGCCGGCGAGCTCGAGGGCGAGGAGCACCTCGCTCACCTCGCCGGTGTCGACCCAGCGGACCACGTCGGCGACGGTCGCGCCCGACGTCGCCGCAGCGAAGAGCAGCGGGGCCAGCAGCTTCTCGGCGGTCGCGTACCAGAACCCCGCGTCCTCGAGACCCGAGCCGGCACCGCGGGCCACCCCACAGAGCCCCGCGGCCACCCGGCGCGCCCCCGCCCAGGTCCCCGCGGCGGCAAGCGGCGACCAGCCCGCCGCCGGCAGGCCGGACACGCCCGTCGGGTCGAAGACGAGGACCCTGCCGAGCGACTTTCGGTGGGCGTAGGTGTCGTTGACGATGTCCGTCTTCACGCTCGTGGCAAGCACCGGACCGTCCCACTCGAGCAGTGCCGGGATCGCGAGGCCGGACGTCTTGCCGCACTGGGTCGGCCCGACGACCAGCACGGACTGGCCCCGCTCGACCGCGACGAGGCGCCGCCCCGCGCGGCCGAGGACGAGCCGGCCACCCCCGGCACGCCCGACGGCGAGCGGAGCGAGCTCGGCTCGCCCCGCCCACGAGGCCCCCTGCGCGAGGGCCGCTGCCCCGGCTCCCCCTCGGCGCGAGCGGTGCACCGAGCCGCGCCGGCCGCCCGAGACCACCCGGCGCGCCCCGAGACCGGCGCCGACCACCGCCGACCACACGAGCGCGAGCGCGCCGTAGTACCAGCCGGGAGCGACCGGGATGCCGGCCCGGGCGGCGGGCGGCCAGGCCATCCGCGGGGTGCCGGGGTGTGCGAGCACACCGGCGAGCAGCGCCGGAGAGTAGCGGAGCGCGATGTTCGGCCATCGGTTGCCGTCGAGCACGGCGGCGAGGCCCCCGGCGAGCCAGCACGACAGGGAGAGGAGCGCCCCGCCGAGCGCTGCGGCGCAAGCCGCCCGTTCGCCGGGCGGCATCGGCGGGACGCTGCCCGGCCGTGGCCCCCCGCCGACTGGCCGCTGCCGGCCCCGGGCCGACGGCCGCGCGTCACGGCTGCTCACGAGACGCCCACGAGGCGTGCGTCGGTGTCGACGAAGTGGCTCTCGCCCGGAGCGAGCCTGTGCTCGACGAGGTACGAGCGGCAGCCGACCCGCCAGAGGGCGAC
>JAJZCK010000046.1 GCA_021846125.1 Actinomycetes bacterium
CTCGCCCCCTATGCCGGCTGCGCGATGGGGCAGCACTGGATGGAGAACGGCGAGCACGCGCTCGTCGTCTACGACGACCTCTCGAAGCAGGCGGACGCGTACCGTCAGATATCCCTCCTGCTGCGCAGGCCGCCGGGTCGCGAGGCCTACCCGGGCGACGTCTTCTACCTCCACAGTCGCCTGCTCGAGCGCGCGGCCAAGCTCTCCGACGAGCGCGGCGGCGGCTCCCTCACGGCACTCCCGGTCATCGAGACCAAGGCCGGGGACATCTCCGCGTACATCCCGACGAATGTCATCTCCATCACGGACGGGCAGATCTTCCTCGAGACCGACTTGTTCAACTCCGGCGTCCGCCCGGCGATGAACATCGGCAACTCGGTGTCGCGCGTCGGTGGCGCGGCCCAGATCAAGGCGATGAAGGCGGTCGTCGGGTCGCTGAAGATCGACCTCGCGCAGTTCCGGGACCTCGAGGCCTTCGCGACCTTCGGCTCCGAGCTCGACAAGGCGTCCCAGGCCCAGCTCGACCGGGGCTACCGCCTCACCGAGCTCTTGAAGCAGGGCCTCAACGACCCGATGCCCGTCGAGGAGCAGGTGATCGTCATCTTCGCCGGCGTCCGCGGCCACATCGACGACATCGCCGTCTCCGACATCCGACGCTTCGAGTCGGCGCTGCGCGCGCACGTGCGGGCGGCACGCCCGGAGCTCCTCGAGCAGCTCCGGACGACTGGCACGCTCCCGGACGAGAAGGCGATCGTGGAAGCGATCACCGAGGTCAAGGCCGGCTTCGCCGCGAGCGAGGCACGCGAGGACGGGGCGGCCTGAGCGATGGCGGGTGGTCAGGAGCGCGAGCTCCGGCGGCGGATACGCAGCGTCGAGTCGACGAAGAAGATCACGCGGGCGTTCGAGCTGATCGCCGCGTCCCAGATCGTGCGGGCGCAGGGCCGCATCGCAGGGGCGCGCCCTTACGTCGCCGGGCTCGAGCGCGTGCTGGCGACGACCGCGCCCGAGGCCGGTGGCACGACCCGGCTCGTCGGTGCGCCGGAGCACGTCGGGCGGGTCCTCCTCCTCGTCGTCGTCGCCGACCGTGGCCTGTGCGGCGGCTACAACTCGATGGCGCTCCGGGCTGCCGACCGGCTGATGCGTGCTGGCGAGGCGGAGGGCAGGACCTACAGGCTCGTCACGGTCGGACGAAAGGCGCCGTCGTACTTCCGGTTCCGCGGGCGGGCGGTGCATCACGGCTTCTCCCAGATGACCGACCGGCCGACGTTCGCCGACGCCCGGGCCGTCGCGTCCGAGGTCGTCGGCCCGTTCGTGGCGGGCGAGGTCGACATGGTCCAGCTCGTGTCGTGGCGGTTCCGCTCTGCAGGGATCCAAGCGATAGCTACGCGCCAGGTGCTCCCGCTCTCCCTCGCCGACGTCCCCGGCGCCTCCGGAGCGGGGCACGGAGCGGGGACGCAGGGCACGTCCGGGCAGCCGGGAGCAACGGGAGAGGGCGGCGGCTTCTACGATTTCGAGCCGGCACCAGACGACCTGCTCCAGCTGCTCGTCCCCACCTACGCCGAAGCGGTGGTCTACCAGGCGCTCCTCGAGGCGTCGGCCTCGGAGCACACAGCCCGTCAGCGGGCCATGTCGGCTGCCACGGAGAACGCAGAGCAGTTCATCACGACGTTGCGCCGCGTGATGAACCGTGTCCGCCAGGACGCCGTGACGACCGAGATCATGGAGATCGTCGGGGGTGCCGAGGCTCTACGCCGCTCGGGCCCGCGCAGCTACGTCGACATCGACGCCGACCAGCCCGAGGAGCGAAGCGCATGACCACGACCGAACACCAGAGCACCGATCCGTCGCAAGCATTCGAGAGCGGCCGGGTCGTCGCGATCGCAGGTCCCGTCGTGGACGTCGAGTTCCCGCCGCACGCCCTCCCTGAGATCAACATCGCGCTGGAGATCGACCTCGAGCTCGACGGCGAGCGCTCGGTCATCGTGGCCGAGGTGGCGCAGCAGATCGGCGACGGCCGTGTCCGCTGCATCTGCCTGCGGGCGACGGACGGGCTCGAGCGCGGCGCGGTAGCGCGCAACACGGGCCGGGGCATCACCGTGCCCGTGGGCGACGCCGTGCTCGGCCATGTGTTCAACGTCGTGGGCCAGCCCCTCGACACCGACGACATCGGCGAGGCCGACGCCTACTGGGAGATCCACCGCGACGCTCCGCCGTTCGACGAGCTCGAGCCGCGGCGGCAGATACTCGAGACGGGTATCAAGGTTATCGACCTGCTCGAGCCTTACGTCCAGGGAGGCAAGATCGGCCTGTTCGGGGGCGCCGGCGTCGGCAAGACCGTGCTCATCCAAGAGATGATCCGCCGGGTCGCGCAGCAGCACGGCGGCGTCTCGGTGTTCGCGGGCGTCGGGGAGCGGACGCGCGAGGGCACCGACCTCTGGCTCGAGATGCAGGAGTCCGGCGTCATCGAGAAGTGCGCTCTCGTCTACGGGCAGATGGACGAGCCGCCGGGGGTGCGCCTCAGGGTCGCCCTGTCCGCCCTCACGATGGCCGAGTACTTCCGCGACGTGAAGAACCAGGACGTGCTCCTGTTCGTCGACAACGTGTTCCGCTTCGTCCAGGCCGGCTCGGAGGTCTCGACGCTGCTGGGCAGGATGCCCTCGGCCGTCGGTTACCAGCCGACGCTCGCGAGCGAGATGGGCCAGCTCCAAGAGAGGATCACCTCGACCAAGGGTCGCTCGATCACCTCGCTGCAGGCCGTGTACGTCCCTGCTGACGACTACACCGACCCGGCGCCGTTCACGACCTTCACGCACCTCGACGCGACGACGGAGCTTTCCCGCCAGATCGCGGCCCTCGGCATCTACCCTGCCGTGGACCCGCTCGCCTCGACGAGCAACATCCTCGCTCCCGAGGTCGTCGGTGACCGTCATTACAGCTGCGCCCAGGCGGTGAAGGAGGTCCTGCAGCGCTTCCGCGAGCTGCAGGACATCATCGCGATCCTCGGTCTCGACGAGCTGTCCGAGGAGGACCGACTCACGGTCTCGCGTGCCCGGAAGATCCAGAGGTTCCTGTCCCAGCCCTTCTTCGTCGCCGAGGTCTTCACCGGCCAGCCGGGCGTCTACGTGCCGATCGACGAGACCGTGCGCAGCTTCGAGGCGCTCGTCGGCGGCGAGCTCGACGACGTTCCGGAGCAGGCGTTCTTGAACGTCGGCAGCGTCGACGACGTCCACGCCAAAGCCAAGCAGCTCGCAGGCGCCTAAGCGGTCGACGACAGAGAGCTGCCGGCCGGAGCGTCCGGCCACCACGGAGCCCGCACCCGAAGTCAGGAGGACCGCCGCGATGGCGACCCCGTTCCACGTCGAGATCGTCACCCCCGAGCGCACCGTCTACTCCGGCGAGGCCGACGAGGTGTCGATGCGCACCGATTCGGGAGAGATCGCTTTCCTCGCCCACCACGAGGACTTCATCGGCGCCGCCGACGTCACCGTGGTGCGCGTCACGACACCGGGTGGCGGGGACGGGACAGAGCACGGCGGGGAGGTCCGTATCGCGGTCCACGGGGGCTTTGTCCATGTCGACCAGGACGAGAACTCCGTACGTATCCTCGCCGGGGTTGCCGAGCTGGCGGGCGAGATCGACGTCGAGCGGGCCCGGCGCGCGCTCGAGGCTGCGGAGGCATCGGAGGTCCCTGCGACACCGCAGGCGGCGGCGACGCACGACGCCGAGACGGGTCCGGTGGTGGCGCGCCCTTCTGGCTCGCTGCTCGCGATGCTCGAGCCCGACGCTCCAGAAGCGGCGGCGAGGCGCGCCCGGGTCCGGTTGGAAGCCGCGGGGGCGGCGGCTCCGACCTGAGCGACGGCCCCGACCCGACCGACGCCCCCGACCCGCGCGATGCCAGTGACGGCCGCGACGAGGCGTGCCCGGTTGCTCGTGGCGCTTCTCCTCGACGGCGAGGTGGCCTCGGAGGTGGACGGCCTGCGCCGGGCACTCGGCGGGGGACAGATCGGCAGGATCGCTCCGCACGTGACTCTCGTCGCGCCGGTGAACGTACGTCGTGACGAGCAGGACGAGGTCGTCTCAGCTCTGGATGCCCTCGCCGCGCGCACCCGTGCCTTCGAGGTGGTGCTCGGTCCCCCGGCGACGTTCGCCCCCGGTCGTCCCGTGCTCTACCTGGCCGTGTCAGGCGGCGACGCCGAGCTGGACGACCTCCGGCGCAGCGCCTCGGTCGGCCCGCTCGCCTCGCCCGCGAGTCGCCCGGAGCGCCCCTTCGTCCCCCACGTGACGCTCGCGAGCGGTATGTCGCCGGAGCTCCTCGCCTCGGCGGCGCGCCTGCTCGCCGCATACGAGCGCCCTGTCGTCGTCACGCGCCTGCACCTGCTCGCGCAGGACTCCCTCGCGCCGGGTCGCCCGTGGCGGGTCCGCTGGGCCGGGCTGCTCGGCGGGACGGCCGTCGTGCGCCGCGGTGGTCTCGAGCTCGATCTCACCGTCGCCGACAGCCTCGATCCCGGCGAGGCCGCGTGGGTGTCCGCTGCGTGGCAGGACTACGGGCGTGCGACCTATGGGCCGGGCTGGCGCCACGACGTGCCCTTCGTCGTCGTCGCTCGCGAGCGGACCGGCAGCTTCGCGCCGCGGGGCCGGATCGGCGGAGTAGCGACGGGCGAGCTCCACGGCGGGATCTGCGAGTGCGAGAGGCTCGTGGTCGACCCGGCGAGGCGCGGGGAGGGTGTCGGCAGCCAGCTGCTGCGCCACGTCGAGAAGGTCGCAGCAGAACGCGGTTGCGACGTCGTGCGGCTGCGCACGCTCGACGGCGGTAGGGCCGAGCGCTTCTACGCGAACCGCGGCTACGAGCGCTCGACCATCCTGCCCGCGTGGCGCGAGCAGCGGGACTTCGTCGTCATGGTCAAGGTGCCGCGTCCGTCGCCGCAAGCACCTGCCGTGCCGTCGTGAGCTCGCCCGACCGGTGCCTGGCGGGCAGCTGCGGCGGCCAGGACCCTGGCCCTGTGCCGGGGTAGGGTCAAGGAGTGGACCGCTTCGCCGTGCGCACCTCGGGACCGCTGTCCGGCGAGGTCCAGGTCCAAGGGGCGAAGAACTCCGCACTCAAGCTGATGGCCGCGTGCCTGCTCGCGAGCGGCACCTCGCGTCTCGAGAACGTCCCGGCGATCGCGGACGTCGCGATCATGTCCGACGTGCTCGAGGCGATCGGGGTGACGGTCTCGCGTGAGCAGGCGGCCGGCGGGAGCGAAGCGAGCGGGCCCGGTGCCGACGTGCCGCCCGGCCGGCCCGAAGCGCTCCTCGTCACCGTTCCCGACCAGTGCACGCCCGTGGCGCCGTACGACCTCGTCGAGAAGATGCGCGCGTCGTTCGTCGTCCTCGGCCCGCTGCTGGCCCGCCACGGATCCGCGCGAGTCTCGCTCCCCGGCGGCGACGACTTCGGCTCGCGTCCGATCGACATGCACCTGCGTGCCCTCGGCGCTCTCGGCGTCGCGTTCACCACCGAGCACGGGTACGTGGACGGGCGTTGCGAGCGCCTGACCGGGGCGCGGGTCGTCCTCGAGTACCCGAGTCACACGGCGACGGACAACGTGCTGATGGCGGCGACCCTCGCGAAGGGGACGACGGTCATCGAGAACGCGGCCTGCGAGCCCGAGGTCCAGGACCTTGCCGGGCTCCTCGGGGACATGGGTGCACAGATCTCCGGGGCCGGGACGTCGCGCATCGAGATCGAGGGCGTCGACGAGCTCCGGCCGGCGGCCCACGTGACCGTCGCGGACCGGGTCGAGGCCGCGACGTTCCTCGCAGCCGTCGGGCTCGCGGGTGGTGACGTGCACGTCACCGGTGCCCGCGACGACCACATGGACATGCTGCTCGAGAAGCTGGCAGGCATGGGCATGGAGCTCGAGGCCACCGGCCGCGGCGTGCGTGCCCGGTGCGAGGGGCGCCTCGCCCCCGTCGACGTGGCGACCCTTCCCTACCCGGGCGTCGCGACCGACTACAAGCCCTTCCTCGTCACGATGCTCTCCGTCGCGTCGGGCGTCGCCATCGTGAGCGAGAACCTCTTCGCCGGCCGCTTCCGCTATATCGACGAGCTTCGGCGCATGGGCGCGGACATCCGCACCGAGGGGCACCATGCCGTCGTGCGTGGTGTCGAGCGTCTGTCCGGCGCGCCTGTGCGGGCGACGGACATCCGCGCCGGTGCCGCGCTCGTGCTCGCGGGCCTCGTCGCCGACGGCGAGACGGTCGTGAGCGGCGCGGAGCACGTCGACCGTGGCTACGCGGGATTCGCTGCGAAGCTCCGGTCGATCGGCGCGGACGTCGAGCGGGTGGACGGGTCGGGGCCTCCTGCGTGACCGTCGACGAGAGGCCGGCGCCACCGGAGGCGAGCGCTACCGACGGACGGCTGCCCGCGTGGCGGCCGCTCGAGGACGACCCGCACTGGTACGAGCGGGCCGTCTTCTACGAGCTGCTGCCACGAGGCTTCTACGACTCGAACCGCGACGGCGTCGGCGACCTGCGCGGGATCGTGGAGAAGCTCGACTACCTCGCCTGGCTCGGCATCGACTGCATCTGGCTCCTCCCGTTCTACCCCTCTCCGCTGCGCGACGGCGGCTACGACGTCGCGGACTACTGGAGCGTCGCGCCCGACTGCGGCACCGTCGAAGACGCGGCCGTGCTCGTCGAGCAGGCACACCGCCGTGGCATCCGCGTCATCGCCGACCTGGTCATCAACCACACGAGCGATCAGCACCCGTGGTTCGTCGAGTCTCGCTCCTCGAGAGACAATCCCAAGGCGGACTGGTACGTCTGGGGCGACGACGACCAGCGCTGGTCGGACGTCAGGGTGATCTTCTGCGACGCCGAGCCGTCGAACTGGACCTTCGACCCCGTACGCCAGCAGTTCTACTGGCACCGCTTCTTCCACCACCAGCCCGATCTCAACTACGAGAACCCCGACGTGCGCGAGGCGATCCTCTCCGTCGTGCGATTCTGGCTGGACCTGGGCCTCGACGGCTTCCGCTTGGACGCCGCCGCCTACCTCTACCAGAAGGACGGCACGTCCGGCGAGAACCTCCCGGAGACGCACGACTTCCTGCGCCAGATGCGGGCGGAGATCGACCGCGACTATCCCAACAGGGTCCTGCTCGCAGAGGTCAACCAGTGGCCGGCCGACGTCGTCGACTACTTCGGCGACGGCGACGAGTGCCACATGTGCTTCCACTTCCCCCTCATGCCACGCATGTTCATGGCGGTCCGGCGCGAGCAACGCTTCCCGATCACGGAGATCCTCGCCCAGACGCCCAGCCTGCCGGCGGGTTGCCAGTGGGGGATCTTCCTGCGCAACCACGACGAGCTCACGCTCGAGATGGTCACCGACGAGGAGCGCGACTACATGTACGCGGAGTACGCCCGCGATCCGCGCATGCGCCGCAACCTCGGGATACGCCGGCGCCTCGCACCTCTCGTCGAGAACGACCGGGGCGTCGCGGAGCTGCTCCACGCCCTGCTCCTTTCGCTCCCAGGGAGCCCCGTCCTCTACTACGGCGACGAGCTGCTCATGGGGGACAACATCTATCTCGGCGACCGCGACGGCGTCCGGACCCCGATGCAGTGGACACCGGACCGCAACGGCGGCTTCTCACGAGCGGACTTCGCGCAGCTCGTCCTGCCGCCGCTCATGGACCCCGTCTACTGCTACCAGGCGGTGAACGTCGAGGCGGGGCTCCGGGACCAGTCGTCGTTCCTCCACTGGCTCCAGCGCATGCTTGCGGTCCGTCGCCAGCACCCCATCTTCGCGACAGGGGGGATCGAGGTTCTCCCCGCCGACAACCCGTCGGTGCTCGCGTACGTGCGGACGAGCCCGGACGGCGACGAGCGAGCGGTCCTCTGCGTGAGCAACCTGAGCCGCTTCGCCCAGGCGGCGGAGATAAGCCTCGCTCGCTGGCGTGACACCGTGCCGGTGGAGCTCATCGGGCGGGCACAGTTCCCTCGGATCGACGAGGATGCGTACCACGTGACGCTGGGGCCGCACGGCTTCTACTGGCTCGAGCTGGAGGTGCGGCGGTGATTGTGGCTCCCGAGCTCGGGGGGATCGGTTCTCTCGCCGCCGCCTACCTCGAGCGGCAGGCCTGGTACCACGCCGTCGTCGGCCACGAGGGCGGCGAGGACGTCGCCCTGCTGTCGGCCGAGGTCCTGCGCCCGGGCTCGCCGGGTCTCGCGAGGCTCGTCCTCGGCAGGGGCGGGAGTCGCTTCCAGCTCCTCGTCGGATCTCGCCCGCCTGCGGAGGCGGCCGAGGTCCTCGGTAGCCGCGAGGCCGCACTGCTGGGGCAGCTGACGGTCGCCGGGGCGACCGTGCTCGCGTACGATGCCCTCGCCGACGACGAGCTGTGTGTCGAGCTGCTCGTGCACGTCACGGGGGGAAGCCAGCGGGCGTCGATGGTGCGCAGGGTGTCGACCCTCGTCTCCCACGCCTCGCTCGTGTTCGACGAGAGGTTGTTCATGAAGTGCTACCGGGTCCTCGAACCGGGGGCGCGGCCCGAGGTCGAGGTGATGCTCCGGCTCGACGAGGTCGGGTTCAACGCGATGCTCGCCCCCGTCGCGCACTGGCGAGAGGACGGCTACGACCTCGCTCTCGTCCGTGAGTTCCAGCCGAGCGCGCTCGAGGGCCGTCTCCTCGCCTTCACGTCGTTGCGCGACCTGCTCGCCCACGCGTGCGCACCGGACGACTCCCAGCCGGTGGAGCGCGCGCCGTCGGAGGCGGCACGGGCGCGCGCCGACCCCGACGCCGAGACTGCGGCAGCCGGGGGAGACCTCGCGGCCGAGATGCGCCGCCTCGGCTCGACGACCGCCCGGTTGCATCTCGCGCTCGCGGAGGTCTTCGGCGACGTCCCGGCGACGCGCGAGACATTCGCCGCGGCGGTCGGCGACGAGACCGGCCGAGTCGAGCGCGAGCTCGCCGGACTTCGCGACGACGCTGCCGGCCGGGTGGTGAGGCTTCACGGCGACTACCACTTGCGCCGGGTCATGCGCTCCGAGGCGGGATGGCTCGTCGCAGGCTTCGGCGACGACCCGCTGAACGGCACCGACGCCGCCGGCAGCTCGCTCACGGGCCGGCGAGGCTCGCCGCTCGAGGACATCGCCGACATGTGCGCATCACTGAAGATGGTGGCCCGTGAGGCCCTCGCGCAGCGGGCGCCCGAGGAGGCCGAGACGGCTACGCATCTCGCCGACGCCTGGATCCGGCGCAACGAGACGGCATTCCTCGACGGCTACGTCGGGACCGACGGGGCGAGCCGCCTTCTCCCCGACGACCCGGCGCTCGTCGGGCTCCTTCTCGCGGGCTTCGGGCGGGAGCGGATGCTCCGCTACGAAGCCACGTCGTCCGAGGCTTGACGGCCGCCCGCTCTGATCGTGGTCCGAAGCTCCTCGGCCGCCTGCTCCGGCGCCACGACGTTGATGTACACGCCGGTCCCGAGCTCGAACCCTGCGGGAGTCGTGAGCTTCGGCAGGATGTGGACGTGCCAGTGGTAGAGGGCGCTCGTCCGGTAGGGGGCAGCGTGGAACACGACGTTGTAGGCGATGTCGCCGAGACGCTCGCGCAGTGCGGCGAGCGCGGAGCGGACGGCGAGGCCGACGCCGGAGAGGTCCTGCGGCCTGCTCGTGTGCAGGTGCGCTTCGTGGGTGCGGGGCACCACCATGAGCTCGTAGGGCGTGCCGCTCCAGTAGGGGGCGAAGGTCACGGCGTGCTCGGCGGACTCGACGATCCGGTAGCCGACGCGCTCCTCGGCCTCGGCCGTCGTGCACAGCAGGCATCCACCGGCGAACCGGCTGAAGCTCCCCTGCTCGTCGACGAGCTGACGGGGGACGAAGGGGATGCCGAGGAGCTGCCCGTGCGGATGCTCGATGGAGGCGCCAGCCTCGCGCCCGGAGTTGACGATGACCTGGCTGTAGCGCAGCCCTGGCGTGCTCTGGTGCTCCTCGACCCGGTCACGGATCGCGGACATCACGAGGTCGGTCTGCTGGTCGTCGAAGGCGGCCCATGCGAGGTGGTGGTCGGGCGAGAAGACGAGGACCTCGTGGATCCCGCTCGCGGGCGCCTCGGTGAACACCGGTCCACGGTTCTCGACGACGAACGGAAGGTCTCCCTCGAAGGCGGGGTAACGGTTCGACACGACACGTACGAGCCAGTTGCCCTCGCTGCCGTAGGTCTCGAGCGCGGGCGGTGTCGCCTCTTCGTTGCCCGGGCAGAAGGGGCACGGCGACGTCTGCTCGAGCACCGCAGGCTGGCGCGGCACGAAAAGCACCCCGCGTCGCTGGCGCTGGGTGGACACGGCGACCCAGCTTCCGGTGAGCGGGTCCAAACGGAGCTGGTTCATCTCTGCAGGGTCAGCCGCTATGACAATGCTCGCATGGACGTCGAGGATACTATTCCTGCCTCGCGTTCCGGCGGCGGGTGACCACGGGCACGCCATGGCGGTGACAAGCCCCCTCTACGACGTCGTGATGGCGGTGCACGTTCTCGCTGCCGTCGTCGGGTTCGGTGCGCTCGGGAGCACGGGCGCCTATGCAGCCGCGCTGCGACGTGACGGCGACCCGTTCGCCAGCAGTGCGCTCCGCCGGTATTTCACGCCCGGTCCCAACTGGGCGGCGCGCACGGTCCTGCTCGTGCCGTTTCTCGGCGGCACGCTGCTCGCGCTCGGTCACGGCCGGGATGTCGGCTACCCGTGGCCGTGGATCGGCCTGGCAGTCTGGACCGTGGCGACGGGTCTCGCCTCGGCGGTGCTGTGGCCAGCCGAGCGCGAGATCCAGACGCTCCTCGCGGCGGGTGCGGCGGGTGCGGCGGGTGCGGCGGGTGCGCCTGGTGACGGTGACGGTGACGGCGGCACCACGGTCGGGGCCGCAGAGGTGCGCACGGACCTCGCCGAGCGGCTGCTCTCCTCTGCGCTGCGGGCGGAGCGAGCAGCAGCCGCCACCTCGCTGCTGTTCGTCGTCGCACTCGTCGTCATGGTCTGGCAGCCATGACTGCGACGAGGCCGCATCGGCTCGACAAGCGTCTCGCCGTGCTCTCCGCGACGGCGGCTCTGGCGGTGTGCGGTGTCGTAAGCGCCGCCCCCGCCGCCCCCGCCGCTCCCGCCGCCCCCGCCGCCCGCCGGACGGTGCGGCCCGGGCGCCTCGTGGCTCCGACCGTCGCGATCGCACGGTGCGTGCTCGACGACCCGACCCGCTCGACCTACGACTACGCGACCGGCACCGTGATCCCCGGCCGCAGGCTCGCCGTCGAGATCCGCTATCCGGTCGTCGTGCCGCGTGCGCGAAGGTCGTCCGTCCCCGTCCACCGCCGCCCGTATCCGGCGGTGCTGTTCGCCCCCGGCTACGACATCACGCCCGACGGCTACGCCGAGCTGCTCGACGCATGGGTGCGTGCCGGGCTCGTCGTGGTAGGGGTGAGCTTCCCCGACACCAACCCGGCCGCGGTCGCGCGTGCGCGCTACGGCGACCCGGAGGACGACATCGTCAACCAGCCGGCCGACATGGCGTTCCTCGAGCGCTCGGTCGCCGCCGCGGCGGGAGGGGCGCCGTCGCCCTGCGGCGTGCTCCGGGGCCTCGTCGACCCCGGCGAGCTGGCCCTTGCCGGTCAGTCGGACGGCGGCGCGACGGTCGCCATGCTCGCCTACGACCAGGAGTACGCGGCGCTTGTCGCGAATCGGTCGACCACGCCCGCGGCTCGGGAGGACGGGGGCGGTTCGAGCGACGCCGCGGTCGCAGTGACCGCCGGGGAGGGGTCGAGACCTCGAGCTGCGGACGTCGCTCGCGTGCGGGCCGCAGTCGTGATGTCCGGCAACGAGGTAGGACCCGGTCCCTACGAGGCGACACCGGGCGACCCGGCTCTGCTCGTCGTCCAGAGCGCGACGGACCAGTGCAACCCACCCCAGGCGTCGGTCGAGATCTACGACTCGGTCGTCCAGCGCGACCGCTGGTTCCTCGACGTGCACGGCGCGGACCATCTCGGCCCTTACGACGGCGCGGAGAAGGCTGCCTCGGCCGTCGTGGCACGCGTCACCCTGCGTTTCCTTCTCCTCGAGCTGCGCGGGGCCACTCCGGCCGCAGGCTTCGTCGCCTACGGCGACGCCGCGCCGAGCGTCGCGACGCTCACGACCGGACCGTCCGCCCCGCCGATGCCCGTGCTCGAGCAGAGGTCAGCGGCCTGCTGAGGAGCGCTGCGACCATCCGACGGTGCACCCCGCGTCCACGTGCGCGCGACGCGCCCGGCGGAGCGCGTACCCTCGACCGGCGTGAGCCCGCCTCCCGACCGGACCGGACGGAGGCCGTTGCCGCGCCCCGGGCAGCTTCCGGACCCAGGGGCGCGCCGGGACCGTCCGGCCCCCGACGGGCGACGGCCGCAGTCGCGAGACCGCCGCGACCGCTACTCCGGCCACGACGGGCCGAACCGGGGACCCGTCGCCCGCCCTCGCCCGGGCAGGGGCTCGCATCGTGCTCGCCGAGGCGCGGTGCTGGCCGTGCTCGTCGCGGTCGTGGCAGCATTGCTCGTCGCTCATCGGCTGGGCTCGAGCCCGGCGCGCAGTGACCTCTCGACCCGCCCGCCGGCCGCCGCCGCCGGCAGGGTGCGCACGCACGTAGCGGCGGGCCTTGCCGTCTGCACGTTCGTCGACCACTCGCGGTCCACGGAGAACTTCGCGACGGGCGTGTCGACGCCCGGCCGGCGACTCGTCACCGACATCTACTACCCGACGCTCTCGTCGACGGCGCGGGCCGGCGCGCGGCGGGGGGCGTCTCCCGCCTACGGGCGCGGCCCGTACCCGACCGTCTTCTTCGGGAGCGGCTACGGCATCGATCCGCTCGACTACGGTCCCCTGCTCGAGAGCTGGGCACGCTCGGGGCTCGTCGTCGTCGCGCCGATGTTCCCCGACGCGAGCCCTGCCGCGGTGGCCTCGGTCGGGGGCCGTGGCCACGACACCGACGAGGCGGACATCCCCAACCAGCCAGCGGACGTCGTCTTCGTCACACGCGCGGTGCTCGCCGAGTCCGCCGGGGCGCACGACGGCTGCCCGGTGCTGCGCGGGCTGGTCGATCCTCGCGAGATCGGCCTCGCTGGCCAGTCCGACGGCGCGACGACCGTCGGGATGCTCGCCTTCGACCAGGCGACCGCTCCCGGCACGGCAGCGAGCTACCCCTCGCTCGCTGCAGGGCTCGACTACCGGGCGGTCGCCGTGCTGTCCGGCGAAGGCTACGGCAACGACCCGTACGCGGCGAGCGCGTCGAGCCCGGCTCTGCTCGTCGTCCAGAGCGCCACCGACCGCTGCAACCCCCCGCAGGAGTCGGTCGACCTCTACGACGCGCTCGACGAGCCGCACCGGTGGTTCCTCGCGATCCGCAGGGCGCACCACCTGACCCCTTACGAAGGTCAGGACGCCGCTGCCTTCGCCGTCGTCGCGAAGGTGACGGCGATCTTCCTCGGTGCAGAGCTGCGGGGTCGCCAGCCGACGGCCGCCCTCGCCGCGGCGGGCAACGCGTCTCCCTCGACAGCGACGCTCGTCGAGGGCCCAGGTGTCCCGAGCTACATGGGCGCCCAGCTCGAGCAGAGCGCCGCCGCCTGCTACCAGACGTGACCGTGCACGGGCACCAGGTTGGGGCGGAGCCCTCCAGGGCGGCCGCCGGACCCACCGCCTACCTCGACAACGCGGCCACGACGCCGATGCTCCACGAGGCAGTGGAGGCGATGCTCCCGTTCCTCCGCGCCACGTTCGGCAATCCGTCGGGAGCCCACGGCGTCTCGCGAGCCGCTCGCCGCGCGCTCGACGGGGCACGCGGAGAGCTGGCGGACGTCCTCGGCTGCGAGGCCGGCGAGGTCGTGTTCACCTCTGGCGGGACCGAGGCCGACAATCTCGCGATCCTCGGCACCGTGGCCGGCAGGCCCGGCCCGGTGCTCGTGAGCGCGGTCGAGCACCGGGCCGTGCTCGCCCCCGCCCGAGCAGTCCACGCGTACATCGTTCCCGTGAGCAGGCATGGGGTCGTCGAGACAGGGGCGCTCGCTGCTCTGGCGGCCACCGCCCGGTCCCTCGGCTCCCCTGTCACGCTCGTGTCGGTCATGCTCGTCAACAGCGAGACCGGCGTCGTCCAGCCGGTCCAAGCACTCCCCGGCGTGCTGGAGGCCGACGCTCCAGACGCGCTCCTCCACTGCGACGCAGTCCAGGCGCTCCCGTGGCTCGACGTCGCGTCGCTCGCAGCCGGCTGCGACCTCGTCTCGGTCTCGGCCCACAAGTTCGGCGGGCCGAAGGGCGTCGGAGCGCTCGTCGTGCGTGGGCGCGCCGCGTCCGTGGTGCGCCCGGTGCTCCACGGGGGGCCGCAGGAGGCCGAGCTGCGTCCGGGGACCGAGAACGTCGCGGGTGCGGTGGCGATGGCGACGGCGGCCCGGATCACCGCGGCCCGACGCTCCGCGACGGTCCGGCGCGTCACGATGCTGCGTGACCGGCTCGCCGACGGCCTCGTCGAGGTGACCGGAGCGCTCGAGCCCGCTCCGCGGGCGCTGCGCGTCGCTGGGAGCTGCCACCTCCGCTTCCCCGGCGTCTCGGCGGAGGAGCTTCTCCTGCTCGCCGACGCCCGGGGGGTCGCGGCGTCCACCGGATCGGCATGCGCGAGCGGGGCGCGCGATCCGAGCCACGTGCTGACGGCGATGGGCTGGAGCGGTGCCGAGGCTCGCGAGTCGGTGCGCTTCTCGCTCGGCGCGACCACCACGGTCGCGGAGGTCGACCACGCCTCGCGTGTCGTCGCGGACGCCGTCGAGCGCCTCCGGGCATAGCGGTCTCGGGGCCCAGCCCGGGGCACGGAGCGAGCCCGCGCGCTCCGGGGCCGCGCGCTCCGAGCTGGCAGACTTGGGTCGTGCGCGTGCTCGTGGCGATGTCGGGCGGGGTGGACTCGTCGGTCGCCGCCGCGCTTCTCCACGACGCGGGGCACGAGGTCGTCGGCGCGACGATGAAGCTCTGGGGAGGGCCGTCTGACTCGGGCTGCTGCTCGGTAGCGGACGTCCGCGACGCCCGCAGCGTGGCGGACCGGATCGGCGTCGACCACCACGTGTTCAACTTCACCGAGGAGTTCTCCGCTGGAGTCGTCGCTCCGTACGTAGCCGACCACGCGGCAGGGCGCACGCCCAACCCGTGCGTCGAGTGCAATCGCCGCCTCAAGTTCTCAGCTCTGCTCGACCGGGCGGACCGTCTGGGCTTCGACGCGATCGCCACGGGGCACCACGCGCGCGTCGAGCGCCGCGCGGGGCGCTGGAGCCTTCGACGTGGCGCCGACACGGCGAAGGACCAGTCCTACGTCCTGTCGGTCCTCACCGCGGCGGAGCTCTCCCGGGTGCTGCTCCCGGTGGGCGACCTCACCAAGGCCAAGGTGCGCTCGCTCGCGGCGACTTGGGGGCTCGTGACCGCCGCGAAGCCGGACAGCCAGGACGTCTGCTTCGTCGCGGCGCGGTCCTCGGCGCCCGGCGGCGGGCGGGCGGCGTTCCTCGGCTCCCGGATCGCGCTGCATCCGGGCAGGGTCGTCGACGCGACGAGCGGGGACGAGCTCGGCTCCGTGGAAGCGGTCGAGCTCGTGACCGTGGGCCAGCGGCGCGGCCTCCCCGGCGGCGCCGCGTCGCGTCGCTACGTGGTCGGCGTCGACGTCGCCGCGCGCTCGGTCGTCGTCGGCGAACCCGACCTGCTCCTTTGCGACGAGGTGACGCTCGAGTCGCGCACCTGGGTCGGCGACGAGCTCCCGGTGGGCACGGCCTGCACGGTGCAAGCGAGCGCACACGGCCGACCCGTCCCGGCGTCGCTCACCGCGACGGGGGTCCGCTTCGGCGAGCGGGCGCGACGGGTCGCTCCCGGACAGCTCGTCGCGTGCTATCGGGGCGACGAGGTCGTCGGGTCCGGGGTCGCGTGCTGAGGGAGCGGCCCGAGCCGGTAGGGGCGAGCGCGCAGAGTCGGCACGACGAGCTCGTCCGGCTCGTGCGCGACGCCCGCTACCGCTACTACGTGCTCTCGGACCCGCCAGTACCCGACGTCGAGTTCGACGCCTGGTACCGCGAGCTCGTGGCGCTCGAGGAGAGGTTCCCGGCGTTGCGCACGCGAGGATCGCCGACCCGGCAGGTGGGAGCCCCGCTCGACGGGACGTTCCCGCCGTTCGAGCACATCGAGCCGATGCTCTCGCTCGACAACGCGTTCAGCGAGGAGGAGATCCGCGAGTGGGTGGACCGCGTGCGGCGTGGTCTTCCCGACGGCGAGCGCGTACGCCTCGCCTGCGAGCTCAAGTTCGACGGCACGGCGCGCCACTGCG
>JAJZCK010000279.1 GCA_021846125.1 Actinomycetes bacterium
CGACAACCAGCTGGCGTCGCGCCCCACCCGCAGGCCCGCCCTTGTGTCTCGTACCGAAACTCGTCCCGGTCTCCGCGTCGCGCCGCACCGCGGTCGTCTTCTCCACGCGCCGATCATCGCGGCCCGATCGTTTCCTGCGCGTGAACTGCGACAGCCGATGCGCCAGGTAACGCAGCGTTCACATTCCCGCAAAGGACGTTCACGTGTCTCCGGAGCCGTCGACGTGCGCGCGCCGTTACCATCCCCACCGTGACAGTGCTCGAGCAAGGAGACCGGTTTGCCACCGTCGCGGACGAGAGGCGGCGAACCCGGCCGGATCCGGGCGCCACCATAAGCGCCAGCAGTCGGGAACGCCCCCGCGCCGACGGGATCTGCGTCGCTGGCCTCCGTAAAGAGTTCCGCATCAAGCGCGAGACCGTCTGCGCGCTCGACGGCGTGGAGCTCGGATCCCCGCGGGGATCCTTCGTAGCGCTTCTCGGTCCGTCGGGTTGCGGCAAGTCGACAGTGCTTCGTATCCTCGCCGATCTGGAGCAGCCGACCGCCGGATCCGCTCTCGTCCACGGCGAGCCGCCGAGCGCTCTGCGGACCGGCCACCGTCTCGGCATTGCATTCCAGGACGCCGCGCTGCTGCCTTGGCGCTCCGTCGTCGCGAACATCAGGCTTCCCCTCGAGATCACCGGGGTCGAGGTGGCCGAAGGCGCAGTTGCAGACCTCGTCCGGCTCGTGGGTCTGTCCGGCTTCGAGGCTGCACGTCCTGCACAGCTTTCGGGAGGCATGCGCCAGCGCGTCGCCATCGCTCGCTCCCTCGTCGTCGAGCCCGAGATCCTCCTGCTCGACGAGCCGTTCGGCGCACTCGACGAGATGACCCGTCAAAAGCTCAATCTCGAGCTGCTCCGCATATGGGCCGAGCGCGCGACGACGACCTTGCTCGTCACCCACTCGATCAGCGAGGCTGTCTTCCTCGCAGACTCCGTCGCCGTCATGTCGCCCCGGCCAGGTCGCGTGCGGGCGGTGGTCGAGGTCGACCTTCCACGCCCCCGGACGCCGGACCTCGCCCGGACGCCCCGCTTCCACGAGCTGTGCGACGAGCTCGGGGACCTGCTCTTCTCTGACGGGGCGCCTCCGAGCGGGGACGACCTCTGACCGGCTCGGCGGCCGTGCGCGCCGGTTGGCGCGGTGGGGCTCTCGGCACAACCCTTGTTGTCGGCCTGTGGGAGCTGCTCGCGTACACCCTCTTCGCGCACAGCCACCTCGTCCCGCCACCTCAGCAGGTGCTCGTGACGATCGTCCACGACCCGAGCTTCGCTATGTGGCCGAATGTCGTGACGACGTGCGAGGAGGCCGGCGTGGGCTTCGTGTGGGGAAATCTCGCGGCAGTCGTTCTCGCCTTGCTCTTCGTCCAGGTACCGTTTGCCGAGAAGGCGTTGCTTCGGGTGGTGCTCGCGTCGTACTGCATGCCGATCATCGCGATCGGCCCGGTGCTCGAGATCGTGCAGTCGGGCACTGCCCCGCAGAGCACCCTTGCGGGCCTGTCCGTCGTCTTCACGACTCTCGTCGGTTGTCTCGTCGGTCTACGCGGCGCGGACGCGACGAGCCTCGACCTGGTGCGCGCATACGGCGGAGGACGATGGTCGCAGCTCGTAAAGGTGCGCATCTGGGCTGCCCTGCCGTCAGCTTTCGCCGGTCTCGCGATCTCGGGCCCGGCGGCGGTGCTCGGCGCCATTGTCGGGGAGTACCTCGGCGCGTCCCAGGGTCTCGGTGTCGCGCTCATCAGCGCGAACGAGAACCTCGACTCCCGTCGGGCGTTCGCTATCGCGCTGGTGGCCACGGCTCTCGCGGGAGCTGCCTACGTCGCGGTCTCCGTGATCGGGCGGCTGTGCACGTCGTGGGCGCCCCGTCACCCCCGGGGCGTGTGATGCCGTCGACTGTCGAACCGACTGCGAGCGAAGGGCGTGATCGAGCGCGACGCGTCGCAGCTCGGGCAGCACGCGCCGCCGGGGTGAGCGTGCTCACCCTCGCTGTGATGTGCGGCCTGTGGCAGGGCGCCATCGACCTGTTCCATCTCAGCCCGTTCGTGGCGAAGGGCCCGGTGGCGGTCTACCAGTTCCTCGTCACGAGCCCCTCGGCATCGTCGGCACGCGACCAGCTCGGCGCGGCCCTCCTCATCACCCTTCGCGACGCCGGGCTCGGCTACGTCGGAGGCACTGCCGTAGCGATCGTGGTCGCTTTCGGCGTTACGCTCCGGCGTGACGTCGCACAGACGGTGATGCCGGTTGCGATTGCACTGAGATCGGTGCCGCTGGTGGCAATGGTGCCGATCCTCACACTCGTCCTCGGCCAGGGTCTGCTCGCCGTCACCGTGATCGCCGGGATCGTGACCTTCTTCCCGACACTCGTGAACGTCGTGGCCGGGCTCCGGTCGGCCCCGGCCCAAGCCTTCGACCTCCTTGCCGCCTACGGGGCGACCGACGTCGTCGTCCTCCGCAAGGTGCAGCTCCCCTACGCGCTGCCATCAGTGTTCGCCTCGGCTCGAATCGCCGCGCCCGGTGCTCTCCTCGGGGCGATCCTCGCAGAGTGGCTGGCCACCGGCCAGGGCCTCGGAGACCTCATGGTGACGTCGTCCTCGACTGCGGACTACTCGATGCTCTGGGCCGCAGTTGTCACGATCACGACGGTCTCGATCCTGCTTTACAACGCGGTCGGCACGATCGAACGCCCTGTCGTCGCACGCCTCGGGATCGCCAAGCACTGATGCCAACTCATCGCGAGCGCCCCGCCGCGGTCGGCCGGGCAGCCCGCGCCGACCGCGGGCGCCCCGGACGGCGAACAGGGGGCCGGCCCCGAGAGCCGGCCCCCTGTTCG
>JAJZCK010000280.1 GCA_021846125.1 Actinomycetes bacterium
GCCCGAACGGCTCCTCGGGACCCGCCTCGCCCTGCTCGCGCGGGGCACCGTCCTGCGGGCGCCCCTGCCAGGCGTTGAGCGAGAGCTCACGCGACCACCCCGCGAGGCATACCGTCTCGGCGAGGTCTCCGGCGCGCGGATCGGGGCGGCCGGCATGGTCGAGCACCACCGTGACGAGGACGAGGTCGCCGCTGCCCTCGTCGACCGCGAGCTCGACGACACGCGCCTGCTGGGGCCAGTCCACGTGCGACGCTGTCGTCACCTGCCAGAGCCCGCCTCCGTGCCGACGGCCGACAGGGCGGATGTCGTGGGCGTGGGTGTGCCCGTTCATCCAGGCGACGACGTTGGGGAAGCGGGCCAGGAGAGCCTCGACCTCCGGTGCGAGGTGGCGGGCCTCGCCGCCTGGCGCGTAGTCGTTGACGAGCGTCTCGAGCGGATGGTGGCTGAAAAGCACGAACAGCCGGTCCTCGACGTCGCCGGAGCGTTGCCGGCCGTCCTGGCCGACGTAACGGCGGTGGCCGCCAACGAGCTCGCGCTCGAGCCACGCGAGCTGGTCGCTCGAGAGAGATCCCTGCCAGCCTCCTGCAGGGTTGACCGTGTCGAGCACGAGGCACCGCACGATTCCCGCGTCGAAGCCGTAGTACGCCCGGCCCGAACTGGCTGCGACGGCGTCGTAGCCGTGGCCCGGCGGATCGGACTCCGGACCGAGATGCGCCCGGATCCACTCGCCCCTCGTGACGGGCCGGCGCCTCGCGTCGGGGGTGACCGCGCGAACCGGACCGTCCACGAGGCCCCAGTCGCCCGTCGACGGTCGCGTGGCGTTGCCCGCGAGCAGGCTCAGCACGTCGGCGCCGGGCGGAAGGCCTGTCGCCTTGTGCGCGCCGAGGGCACGGGCGCCGAGCGCACCCTCGGCAGGGAGCGTCCCGCCGAACAGCGCGTCGTGGTTGCCATAGACGGCGTACCACGGGATCCCGAGCCCGGTAGCGGTGAACGGCATCCGACAGGCGTCGAGCAGGCCGGGAACTGTCGGGAAGCCCCGCTCGCCGCGGGCAAGGTCCACCTCCTGGCCCGGCGGCGTGCCGTCGGGATGCCAGTAGCGCACGTCGTAGGCCTCCGGCGATCCAACTCCTTCGTAACGCACCGGGTCGCCGGAGTCCGACGCGACGCTCCTGCCACCTTCGAGAAGGGAGACGTACGCGTCCAGCTCGTTCTCCTGGCAGTTGTCGGTCGCGTCGCCCGTGGAGATGGCGAAGGCGATCGGCGACCCGGTCGCCGGGCCACCGTCGAGACGGCGCACCGCCTGGGCCATCGCCTCGACGACGTGGAAGCTCAGCGCCTCGTGCGCCCGGTAGGTACCGACTCGACCGAGCGCGGACGCGAGTGGCGAGTCCGGGTCGCCGTAGCGGTCGAGGAACTCCGCGCGGGCGGGGCTCTGCGCGTCGGTGACGTGGAGGTCGGAGAGGTGGACGAAGCACAGGAGCGAGCGCAGCGGGCCGACCGGTCGTGGCGAGACGCGGTGGCCGTCGAGGTCGGTCCGTACGACAACGGGCTCGCCCTGTCCCTCCACCACGTGCCGGTAGCCCATGGAGGACGCCGACGACGGGCGCAATGTCCTCGACACCGTCGTGGCCCCCGTGTCGGCGCCCTGGCCGCTGCTCCCCGACGCGCAGACCTGCCCGGCGGACCGGAGCTCCTCCCGCACGCTCATGCGACGCCCGCCCGTGGCTCGGTGACGAACAGGGGTGCTCCGGTGGGCTCGACGCTGACAGCGGTGCCGACGCCGATGTCGGCGCCTGCGGTCGCGCTCATCGTCGCGACGACCTCGACCTGGCCGGGCACCGCCACTGCCACGTGCAGCACGGGGCCGCGGAAGGACCGCCTCGTGACGACGCCGAGGCCGCACGGGTCCGCCCGCACGGCAAAGGCCTCCGGGCGCAGGAGCACGTCGACCGTCGCACCCGGTGCGAATGCGGACTGCGGAGAAGGAAGCGGCACCCGGCGCCCGAGGACATCGACCGTCCCGTCGCGGCCCACGGTGGCCGGCACCCTGCTCACCGATCCGACGAACTCGGCGACGAAGGCGTTGACCGGCCGCTCGTAGACCTCGTCGGGAGCACCGATCTGCTGAAGGCGGCCCGACGCCATGACGCCGACACGGTCGGCCATCGACAGCGCCTCCTCCTGGTCGTGGGTGACGAACAAGGTCGTGATCCCCACCTCGAGCTGGATACGCCTGATCTCGTCGCGCAGCTGCGCCCGGACCTTCGCGTCGAGAGCCGAGAGGGGCTCGTCGAGCAGGAGCACGCGTGGTGCGACGGCGAGCGCCCGTGCCAGCGCCACCCTCTGCTGCTGTCCGCCCGAGAGCTCGTGCGGGAACCGCCGCGACTGCGCGGAGAGTCCGACGAGGTCGAGCAGGTCGCCGGCCCGCTGCCGCCGGCTCTTCGCGTCGGCCTTGCGCAGGCGGAGCCCGAACCCGACGTTGTCGATGGCCGTCATGTTGGGGAACAGGCTGTAGGCCTGGAAGACCATGCCGAGCTCCCGGCGGTGGGGCGGGAGGGCCGTCACGTCGACATCCCGGATCCGGACCGAACCCGAGTCGATCTGCTCGAGCCCTGCGAGAGCGCGCAAGGCAGTCGTCTTCCCGCAGCCCGACGGGCCGAGCAGGGCGACGAGCTCACCGGGCTCGATCGTCAGGCTGAACCTGTCGAGGGCGGCGACCACCCCGTAGCGCCGCTCGCACTCCACGAGCTCGACACGCACGCCCGCACGCTCCTCGGAGCCGGCCGACGAGCCCCGCCCTCGCGTAGCCGTCTCCGCCCTGACCGTCGTCTGGACCAGGCCGACGTCTCGCATCCCGCCT
>JAJZCK010000047.1 GCA_021846125.1 Actinomycetes bacterium
CCCGGGACACGACTGGAAAGCAGAAGCCGAGGCCGGCCTCCTCGATGCGCCCGATGTGCTCGAGATAGGCCACGTAGAACTGCACCTCGCGGTCGAAGCTCCGGATGGCGTCGTCGAGGTAGTCGCCGTGACGAAGGAAGTAGCTCTCGAGCGCGGCGAACTCCTCGGGGAACAGCCGCGCCACGAGCCCGAGCACCGACTCTTCGACGTGGTTCATCTCGAGCGGGTTGTGGAAGCCGACACGGTAGTCCTTCGTGGCTTCCTGCCTGAACTTCTCGAAGCAGCGCAGGACCTCTGCACCGTAGTCGGCTTCGGACTCGTATCTGCGGACGGTCGTCCGCTCGCCCTTTATGTGCAGTGTATAGGCGACCTTCGAGAGAGAGTCGACCAGCTCGCGCGCTTCGACCGTCAGCTCCGCGAACCGTGGCGATGCGACGTAGCTCGCGAGGTAGTCGCGGAAGGCTCGTAGGCCGCGCGACGAGATCTTCGCGCTGGCGAGGTCGCGGGACAGGCCGGCGACGCCATCCGCGTAGACGGTCACGACATCGACGAAGCATCGCTGCTTCTGGTAGACGAAGCGGAGCGTCGCGGCTTGCTCGAGCTGCTTGCGCATCTCGCGCATGTGCCCCGCGAACGACGCCACGTACCCGAGGACCGTCGCGTCTTCGAGATCACGGAAGATCTCGTGACGGTAGTGGATGGTCTCGAGGTCCTCGACGTGTCCGGAGAACAGTGGCGCGAGGTCGTACTCCTCGTGGCCGGTGGTGATCGACTCGACGATCTGGTCGAGATTCAGGTCGGGGAAGTAGGCGGGTTGCTTGAGAGCGTCCAAGTCTTCTCGCCGTGCGGGTCCGTCGAAGAGGATGCTTCGGAAACCGACGACAGGACCCTCCGCGACGCCGGTCGGCACGGTGGCGGCTCTTCGCTCGTCCATGGTCATGCGCGCCTCCTCATCTCATGTCGATGAGCAGGAACCATCAGCACGAGGCACGCTCGACCCTAGGGTCTCGGCAGGATCCATTGCCGAGCGGAGCTCGCTCCGCGTCTTCTACCCTAGCTGCCGAGTCCCGCGAAGCGTCGGCCGCTCGCCGCTCGCCGGGACTGGTCGAGGGTCGTCCATTGCGAGGTCCGTGAGCCTGCGCGCGTCGCACCACCAGGACTGGGGATCCCCGACCGCACTGGCGGACTGTAGAATGACGCAATGGTGAAAAAGCTGCTCATCCTCGCCGTTCTCGTCGGCCTCGGGGCCATCGCAGCGAAGCGGCTCCGTTCGAGCTGACGCTCCCTTACGCCGGCCCGGGGTCCGGGCGCACGGAGATCCTCCCCGAGCGCCGCGCTGGCGGGCACGTGGGCCGTCAGGTGCGGTCGCCGCTCCGACCCGGGTCGAGGCCGAGGACGCGCACGGCGAGCCGGATGCCGGCCGGACCGTGCACCCGGCCGAGCCAGAGCCCGATCGCCGTCGCTCCGATCGCCAGCAGCGACAGGGCGACCCGGGACAGCGCGTGGACCCGCCCGTCGCGCATCCGGTCGCGCACCTGGTCGCGCAGGCGGACGGGACGGACGAAGTGGCGCACGTCCCACGACCGGTCACGTGCGAGCCGGGCGAGCACGCGGTCGGGGTTGACGGCGACGGGGTGGCCCACCGCCTCGAGCATCGGGACGTCGGTGTAGGAGTCGCTGTACGCGTAGGACGCCTCGAGGTCGATGTCGTAGCGCTCGGCGATCTCGCGCATCGCCTGGGCCTTGTAGGGGCCGTACGCGTAGAAGGCCATCGCGCCGGTGTAACGCCCGTCCGCGTCGATCTCCGCGCGACTCGCGATCGTCTCGTCCACGCCGAGGTGCCGTCCGAGCGGCTGGACTATCTCCTCGGGCGAGGCCGACACGATGACGACGAGCCGTCCCTCGTCGTGGTGGCGCTCGATGAGGTCGAGCGCCTCGGCGTAGATGATCGGCTCGACCGCCTCCTCGATCGTCTCCTCCACGATCGCGAGCACCTGGTCCCGCCGCCAGCCCTTCGTCAGGCGGAGGAGCGAGTCCCGGACTCGTGTGAGGCGCTGCTCGCTCGCCCCGAGATGGAGGTAGACGAGGTGGATGAACACAGCCCTCGCGATGGAGCGCTTGCTGAGCAGGCCCTCTGCGTAGAGCGGTCGGCGCAGGGCGGACATGGCCGCCTTCGCGATGACGGTCTTGTCGAGGTCGAAGAACGCAGCTTCTCGACGCGCGGGCTCGTCGCCTCCACGGGCAGGGCGCGGAGGGTCTGCAGATGGGGTCGTCACGGCGCGACGAGGATCCTCCGTACCTCGTCCTCCGCCGTGCCGGTGACGAGGAGGAGGACCTCGTCGCCGGCGTCGACCGCCGTGTCGCCGCGGGGCACGACGACGTGCCCGTCGCGCACGACTGCGACGACCGTGGCGCCGCGCGGCAGCCCGAGGTCGGCGATCGTGGTGCCGGCCGCGGGCGATCCCTCGGCGAGGGTCACCTCGACGAGGCGGGCGTTGCCGCCTTCGAAGTGCAGCAGTCGTACGAGCGAGCCGACGGACACCGCCTCCTCGACGAGCGCGGAGAGCAGGTGGGGGGTCGAGACGGCGATGTCCACCCCCCATGTCTCGTTGAACAGCCAGTGGTTCTTCGGGTGGTTGACACGGGCGATCACGCGCGGCACCGCGAACTCCTGCTTCGCGAGCAGGGATATCACGAGGTTGTCCTCGTCGTCGCCGGTAGCCGCCACGACGACGTCGGCCACGTCGAGCCGCGCGGACGTGAGGACGTCCACCTCGCAGGCGTCCGCTCCGCGGAGCTCGACCGTCGACCCGGTCGGCGTCCGCTCCGCGCCGTCCAGGTTCTTCTCGAGCAGCAGGACGTCGTGACCCGAGGCAGCGAGGTCGTCCGCGAGGAAGGTCCCGACCGCGCCCGCACCAGCGATGACGACCCTCATCGGGCGTCCTCGCCCGCCGGGCCTCCGTCGTCCGGCTTCACGTCGAGTGCCTCGTCCAGGCGGCTGCGCGCCGCGAAGGTCACGGCGAGGTGGAGGATGTCGCCTTCCTGGCCGACGAGGTCCGCCGGGCCGAGGTAGGGGACTCCTGCACGCGTCACCGTCACCACGCGGGCCCCGGTCGCCTCCTCGAGCGCGGCCAGCTTGCGCCCGCACCAGCTGACCGGAAGGGCGCGCTGGACGAGGCGTACCCTGCCCGTCGGGTCCGACCACTCCGCGACGGTGTGCTCCGGGAAGAGCTTGCGCAGCACCTGGTCGGTGGTCCAGGTGACCGTGGCGACCGTCGGTATGCCGAGACGCTGGTAGATCTCGGCGCGCCGAGGATCGTAGATCCGCGCGACGACGTTGGGGATCTCGTAGGTCTCTCGGGCGATGCGGGCACACAAGATGTTCGAGTTGTCGCCGCTCGTCACCGCCGCCAGCGCAGTGGCGTGACCAGCTCCCGCCTCCTCGAGCCGGTCACGGTCGAAGCCGGCGCCGACGATGCTCTTGCCGCCCCACTCGCTCGGGAGGCGGCGGAACGCGACCTCGTCGCGGTCGATGACCGTGACGGTGTGGCCGTCGTGGACGAGCTCGAGCGCGAGGCGGGATCCGACCCGCCCGCAGCCGACGACGATGACGTGCACCGCACTATCGAACACGGTGCGCACCGGCTGCACAACTCGCAGCGCCTGTCGCCGACCCGTCGACCGCGCCCGACCGCCGGGCCGGGCCGCGCGAGTTGCGCCCGGCGCTCGCGCAGCGCGCAGACTACGGGGGTGAGCTCGCCGCTGGTGCCGCCGGGTCTCGACGGTCCCCGGGCGGCGCCGGCGACCATCGAGCTGCCCGAGCCTGTCTCCTACAGACTGAAGAAGAAGCTGCTCGGGCCGCCGATCGTCTCGGAGCGGCTCTCCGAGCAGCGCCTCGGCAAGCCGACCGCCCTCGGCGTCCTCGCGCCCGACTGCATCTCCTCCACCGCCTACGGCTCGGAGGAGATGCTGACGATCCTCGTCCCGGCGGTCGGTGCCGCGGCGTTCGCGCTCCTGCTCCCCATCACCTTCGCGGTCATCGGGGTGCTGTTCTTCGTGACGCTCTCCTACCGCGAGGTCGTCATGGTCTACACGCGCGCCGGTGGCGCCTACGTGGTGGCAAGGGAGAACTTCGGGCCGAATGTCGCCCAGGTCGCGGCCGTCGCGCTGATCATCGACTACATCGTGACCGTCGCGGTGCAGACCGCCGCGGGGACCGACGCGGTCACCTCGGCGTTCCCGGCGCTCACCGCGTACAACGTGCCGATCACCGTCGGGATCGTCCTGCTCCTCGTCTACGGCAACCTCCGGGGCATCCGTGAGGCGGGCCGGACCTTCGCGCTGCCGACCTACTTGTTCATCGGTGGTGTCGGGCTCGTCATCGTCGTCGGCGTCGTACGGGCGCTGCTCGGCGATCTCCACGCCCACGCGATCGACATCCCCGGCGCGTTCGCCGGGCCGCACGTCCATCCCGGCAACGGCCTGCTCTACGGGGCGAGCTTGTTCGTCGTGCTCCGGGCGTTCGCCAACGGAGGGTCGTCGCTCACCGGTCTCGAGGCCATCTCGAACGGCGTCGCGACGTTCCAGGCTCCCGAAGGCCGCAACGCGCGGCGGACCCTCGTCATCATGTCGACCGTCCTCGGCACCCTCGTCCTCGGCGTCTCGCTCCTCGCGTGGCGGACGCACGCGGTCCCCTTCGTCTCGGGTAGCCCAACGGTGCTCTCCCAGGAGGCGCGTGACGTCTTCGGCAGCTCGATCGCGGCGAAGGTCGGCTTCTACTTCGTCCAGGCGGCGACGATGCTCATCCTCTACACGGGGGCGAACACGAGCTTCAACGGCTTCCCGAACCTCGCGAGCTTCGTCGCGAAGGACGCGTTCCTGCCGCGCCAGCTCACGCGCCGGGGCCACCGGCTCGTCTTCTCGAACGGGATCATCATCCTCGCGACGATCTCGACCGTCCTGCTCCTCGTCACCCGGGCGCGGGTCGACGCGCTCGTCGCGGTCTACGCGATCGGGGTCTTCACGGGCTTCACGATGGCGGGCGCCGGCATGGTCCGCCACCACCTCGGCCACAAGACGAAGGGCTGGCAGCGCCGGATCGCGGTCAACGGCTTCGCGTCGGTGCTCTCGGGGATCGTCGTCGTCATCTTCGCCGTCACGAAGTTCACCCAGGGCGCCTGGGTCGTCGTCGTGCTCTTCCCGGTCCTCGTCGTCGTGCTCGTGAGCTTGCACAGGACGTACGTCGAGGAGGAGCGCGAGCTCGAGGTGAACGTCCAGCACGCAGCCGAGGCGCCAGTTCTCCGCCACCACGCCGTCATCGTCCTGCTCGAGCGGCTCGACCTCGCGGCGGCACGGGCTCTCCAGTACGCGCGCTCGCTCTCGACCGAGGAGCCGCGCGCCGTCCACTTCGTCCTCGACACCGCGGTCGCCCACGACCTCGAGGCCCAGTGGACGCGGCTCGGTCTCGCGAACGTCTCGCTCGAGCTGCGTGAGTGCCCGGACCGTCGCCTCGCCCGCGCCTCGATGGAGCTCGTCGCGGAGCTCGCCGCCGACGGCCAGACCGAGGTGAGCGTCCTTCTGCCCCGTCGGGTGTTCGGCGGACCGTTCAGCAGGGTCCTTCACGACCGCACGAGCGAGCGCATCTCGGCCCTCGTGAGCCAGATCCCGAATGCCAGCGCAACCATCATCCCGTTCTTCGTCGGCCGCCGCCGGCGGAAGCTGCTCGCGGTCTGGCCACAGGACCTCGCGAAGGCGGCCGCGGCGGAGCGCAAGGACCTCGGAGCCGAGCTCGACGAGGACGCCGCACCGTCGTCGAAGCGGCGCGACGGTCAGGTGCCCCCCACCGCGGCAGCAGCCGGCACTGGCGCGGCCGAGGCCGACGTGTTCCCCGACGGTGCCCCGCCGGGCACGGCGCGCATCGGCGACCTGCGTTGGCGCCAGCGGGCTCGCGTCGCCGGCCGGATCCGTGCGGTGCGCGTCCAGCCGAGGGCCGGGATCTCGAGCCTCGAGTGCACGCTCGCCGATGGCACCGGCCAGATCCTGCTCGTGTTCCAGGGTCGTCGGCTCGTGCCGGGAATCGAGCCCGGCGCGCGCCTCATCGCCGAGGGGATGGTCGGCGAGCGCAACAGGCGCACGGCGATGGTCAACCCCTCGTACACCATCCTCTCCGCCGCCTCCGGCGAGAGCAGCGGCCACGAGCCGTGACGCGAGCGGCGCGGGCGGCGTGCTTGGCTAGGGTCCAGGGCGCTCGTTATCCTGCTGCTCCGTGCCGGACTGCTCCTAGGCTCCTGGAAGGCGCATAGCTCCATGGCCAAGCCCCTCGTCATCGTCGAGTCGCCCGCGAAGGCGAAGACGATCGCGCGCTTCCTCGGTGCCGACTACCTGGTGGAGTCCTCGATCGGCCACATCCGGGACCTGCCGCGCTCTGCCGCGGAGGTGCCCGCCGCGTACAAGGGCGAGCCGTGGGCACGGCTCGGCGTCGACGTCGACAACGGCTTCAAGCCGCTCTACGTCGTCGCGCGGGAGAAGCAGGACCAGGTCAAGAAGCTCCGCTCGCTGCTCAGGGGGGCGAGCGAGGTCTATCTCGCGACGGACGAGGACCGCGAAGGGGAGTCGATCGCCTGGCACCTCCTCGAGGTCCTCGCGCCACAGGTGCCCGTGAGGCGGATGGTGTTCCACGAGATCACGCGCCCGGCGATCGAGCACGCGATCGCGCACCCCCGCGACCTCGACCGCCGCCTCGTCGATGCGCAGGAGGCGCGCCGGGTCCTCGACCGGCTCTACGGCTACGAGATCTCGCCCGTGCTGTGGAAGAAGGTCATGCAGGGCCTCTCCGCGGGCAGGGTGCAGAGCGTGTTCACGAGGATCGTCGTCGAGCGCGAGCGCGAGCGGATGCGGTTTCGCTCGGCAGCGTGGTGGAGCGTCGCCGCGACCTTCACGACCGGGTCGACCGAGCACGTCGCGGCCGCGCTCACGGCGCTCGGGGACCGGCGGGTAGCGGACGGCGGTGACTTCGGTCCCGACGGCGCGCTCCGCGAGCCGCCGGCGGTCGTGCTGCTCGACGAGCCGGGAGCGCACGCGGTCGCGTCGGCTCTCCAGGCCGCGTCCTTTGCGGTCGCGGCGGTCGACGAGAAGCCGTACCGCCGCTCGCCCGCCGCTCCGTTCATCACCTCGACGCTCCAGCAGGAGGCAGGCCGCAAGCTCCGCTTCTCCGCGCAACGTGCCATGCAGGTCGCCCAGCGGCTCTACGAGCAGGGTTACATCACCTACATGCGCACCGACTCGACGACGCTCTCGCAGACTGCGCTCGACGCGGCGCGGGAGCAGGCCCGCTCTCTCTACGGCGAGGCGAACGTGCCTCGGGCACCGCGGACCTACGACCGCCGGGTGAAGAACGCGCAGGAGGCCCACGAGGCGATCCGACCGGCCGGGGAGAGGTTCCGCACGCCGAGCGAGCTCGCACGTGAGCTGCACGGCGACGAGCTCCGCCTCTACGAGCTCGTGTGGCAGCGCACGGTCGCCTCCCAGATGGTCGACGCGACCGGGACCACCGCCCGTGTCCGCATCGAGGGCGAGACGACCGCCGAGGCCGTCGGGATGCCGGCGGGCACCGTCGCGAGCTTCACGGCCTCGGGAACCGTCATCACGACACCGGGGTACCTGCTCGTCTACCGCGAGAGCGAGGACGACGCGGAGGACGCGGCGCGTGCGGAGGACGTGCGTCTCCCCCGGCTCGCTCCCGGTGACCCGCTGGTCACCGGCTCCCTCGAGACCGAGGACCACGCGACGAAGCCCCCGGCCCGCTTCACCGAGGCGTCGCTCGTCCGACGTGTCGAGGAGCTCGGCGTGGGTCGCCCGTCGACGTACGCGAGCATGCTCCAGACGATCCAGGACCGTGGCTACGTCTGGAAGAAGGGGAGCGCGCTGGTCCCCTCCTTCACCGCGTTCGCCGTCGTCGGGTTGCTCGAGGAGCACTTCCCGTCGCTCGTCGACTACGGCTTCACCGCCGCGATGGAGGACGACCTCGACCACATCGCTGCCGGCGAGGAGGAGTCCGTCCCCTGGCTCCAACGCTTCTACTTCGGCGCCGCGGGCTCCGACGCGAGCGAGGGGCTCCGTGACGCGGTGCTCGCCAGGCTCGCGACGATCGACGCACGCGAGGTCAACTCGATCCCGATCGGCGTCGCCGCCGACGGCGAGCCGGTCGTCGTGCGTGTCGGTCGGTACGGCCCGTACCTCCAGCACGGCGAGGAGCGGGCATCGATCCCCGAGGACCTGGCTCCCGACGAGGTGACGGTCGCCCGGGCCGAGGAGCTGCTCGCCGCCCCGGCAGCCAACCGCGAGCTCGGGAGCGACCCTGAGACCGGGCTCGCGGTCGTCGCGCGCGCCGGGAGGTTTGGTCCCTACGTCCAGCTCGGCGACGCGGACGACGGCGGCGAAAAGCCTCGCACGGCCTCGCTCTTCAAGTCGATGACCCTCGAGTCGATGACCCTCGAGCGGGCGCTCGAGCTGCTGCGCCTGCCGCGTGTCGTCGGCACCGACGTGACGACGGGCGAGGAGATCGTCGCCCGGAACGGCCGCTACGGTCCATACCTGCAACGCGGTACGGAGTCACGCAGCCTCGACACCGAGGAGCAGCTGCTCACCGTCGGCCTCGAAGATGCGCTCGCGCTCTTCGCCCAGCCGAAGCAGCGGCGCTTCGGCCGAGCTGCGGCGGCACCGGTCCGAGAGCTCGGGGTCGACCCGGTGAGCGGGGCGACGATCGTGTTGCGCGAGGGGAGGTTCGGCCCCTACGTCACGGACGGGACCGTCAACGCTTCCCTGCGACGTGGGGACGACGCCGAGGCGATCACGCCCGAGCGGGCCGCCGAGCTCCTCGCGGACAAGCGAGCGGCAGGCCCACCCGTGAAGCGCGGACGGGGGGCGAAGAAGTCCGCCGCGAAGAAGGCTCCGACGAAGGCGGCCGCCGCGAAGAAGGCTCCGCCGAAGAAGGCGGTGGTGAAGAAGGCGGTGGCGAAGAAGGCCCCTGCCAGGCCCACGGTGGCGAAGAAGGCCGCCGCGAGGACGGCTGCGGCCAGGGCGGACTCGGCGACGCCCGGGTCGTCGCCGGCGTCTCCGTAGCGTTCCGGCGATGCCGCATCGTGGTCGCTTCGTCGTGTTCGAAGGCGGCGAAGGGGCGGGCAAGTCGACCCAGGCCCGGTTGCTCGCCGATCGGCTCGGCGCGCGCCTCACCCGGGAGCCCGGAGGGACGGCGCTCGGCGAGATGCTCCGGGGTCTCCTTCTCGACCCCGAGCTCTGCGACCTCGACCCTCGGGCGGAGCTGCTGCTCATGGTCGCTGCACGGGCACAGCACGTCGGACGGGTCGTCGCGCCGGCGCTCGAAGCCGGGAGCGACGTGGTCTGCGACCGTTTCTCCGGATCGACGCTCGCCTACCAGGGATACGGCCGCGGGCTGCCTCTCGACGACGTCGCGGAAGCCTGCGCGCTCGCGGGTCGGGGGATCGTGCCCGACGTGACCGTGCTGCTCGACGTCGCGCCCCAGGTCGCGCGGCACCGGCACGCCGTCGCGGGCGACAGGGCCCGGACCGACAGGATCGAGGCCGCAGGAGAGGCGTTCCACGAGCGCGTGCGAACCGGCTTCCTCGAGATCGCTGCAGGCGCGGGCTGGGTCGTCGTCGACGGCTCCGGGTCCGTGGAGGAGGTCGCAGCCGTCGTCGCCGACGCGGTCGGACGCGCCATCGGAGCCCCCAGCGCGCCGAGGGGTCTCCGCGACGGGGAGCCGGTGCCGTGACCCGACGCGTGTCGCTCGAGGCAGCGACTGGTCGTCTCGGTATCCCACCGGTGATCGCCGCGGCTGTCCCGGGCCAGGAGCGAGCTGCCCGCTCGCTCGCCGCGGCGTTGCGGTCCCCGGTCCACGCGTACCTGCTCGTCGGACCACCCGGCACGGGGACTGACGACGGGGCGCTCGCGTTCGCGGCGGCTCTCGTCTGCCCCGACGGCGGCTGCGGCCGTTGCGGAGCCTGCCGCGACGCGGTCGCGCGGCGCCATCCCGACGTGAGCGTCGTCGAGCGCTCTGGAGCGGCGATCCTCGTCGAGGACGCACGACGAGCCGTCGCCCTCGCGCAGCGCGGGCCTGCCGTGGCCCGGCGCCAGGTGGTCGTGCTCACCGACCTCCACCTGGTCGGCCTGGCAGCTCCGGTGTTGCTGAAGAGCGTCGAGGAGCCGCCTGCGACGACGATCTTCGTGCTGACGGCCGAGTCCGTCACACCAGGGCTCGTGACGCTCGCGAGCAGGTGCGTGCAGGTCGACTTCGTCCTGCTCGACCCGGAGAGCATCGAAGCCGTCCTCGTCGCCGAGGGCCTGACGGCCGAGGACGCCGCGCGAGCCGCCGCTGTCGCCGGTGGGCGGGTCGACAGGGCGCGCCTGCTCGCACGAGATCCCGGCGCCGCAGAGCGCCAGGCGCGGTGGCGTGCCGTCCCCGCGCGCCTCGACGGGACCGGGGCGACGGTCTCGGTCCTGGCGGACGAGCTGCTCGCCTCCGCCGACGAGCTCGTCGCGGTGGTCCGTGGTCGCCAGGCCGAAGAGCTCGAGGCGGCGACGGCGGCTGCCGTCTCGGCCGGAGAGCGCCAGCTCCCGGGGCGTGCGGCGATCGAGGAGCGGCACAAGCGGGAGCAGCGGCGAGTGCGCACAGACGAGCTGCACGCCGGCTTCGCCACGCTCGCCGCCGCCTATCGGCGGCGCCTTCTCGCCGAGGAGCTCTCGCCTCGACGTCTTTCCGCGGCAGCGCGGGCAGTCGATGCCGTCGGGGCGGCCTCGGCGGCGCTCTCCCGCAACCCCAACGAGGCGCTCCTGCTCGAGGCGCTCCTGCTCGAGCTCGACTCCTCGGGCGAGCAGGTCACCCGGCGCTAGCGTCGGGTCGTGGACCACGACCGCCTGCCGACCTCCCTCGTCGCCACCGGCCTGCGCGTCGAGCGCGGCCGCCAGGTCGTCTTGAGCGACGTGTCGCTCACCGTCGGTCCGCTCGCTCGCATCGGCGTCGTCGGACCGAACGGCGTCGGGAAGTCCACCTTGCTCGCGTTGCTCGCCGGCCGCGCCCGCCCGGACGCCGGGCAGTTGGTGCTCATGCCGCCAGAAGCGACCGTCGGCTACCTCGCGCAGGAGCACGAGCGTCGCGCGGGGGAGACGGTGCGCGGCCAGCTCGCGCGCCAGACGGGGGTGGCCGGCGCGGAGCAGGACCTGGTCGAGGCGGCGGAGGGGCTCGTGGCCGGATCGCCGGAGTCCGCCGAGCGCTACGCGGTGGCGCTCGAGCGCTTCGGCGCGCTCGGGGTCGGCACCTTCGAGGCGCGCACCTCCGGAGTGCTCCGGGAGGTGGGGCTCGACGCTGCGGTCCTCGATCTCGCGACCACCTCGCTCTCCGGTGGCCAGGTTGCCAAGGTCGCGCTCGCAGCCGTGCTTCTCAGCCGGTTCGACGTCACCTTGCTCGACGAGCCGACGAACGACCTCGACTTCGCGGGCCTCGATCACCTCGAGCAGTTCGTGACGTCGCGCCAGGGTGGGCTCGTCGTCGTCTCGCACGACCGGTCGTTCCTCGAGCGCACCGTGACGTCCGTGCTCGAGATCGACGAGCACGACCATACGGCACGGCTGTTCGACGGCGGGTGGGCAGCCTTCGTGGAGGAGCGCCAGGCGGTCCGCCGCCACGCGGAGGAGGCGTTCGCGACCTACGAGTCGCAGCGCAAGGTGCTGCTCGACCGGGCGCGCCGGGAGCGGGAATGGGCGACGTCGGGTGCGTCCAAGGAGAAGAAGAGCCCGCGCGACCACGACAAGGCGCAGCGGGACTTCCGGCTCAACCGGACCGAGAAGCTCGCCGGCCGGGCACGGATGACCGAGCGCGCCGTCGAGCGGCTCGGCACGCTCGACAAGCCGTGGGAGTCCTGGGAGCTCCGCTTCTCGATCGAGGCGGCTCCGCGGTCGGGGGCGGTCGTCGCGCGGCTGCACCGGGCGGTCGTCCGGCGCGGGCAGTTCCGTCTCGGGCCGGTGGACCTCGAGATCGGCTGGGCGGAGCGGGTCGCGCTCGTCGGTCCGAACGGGTCCGGCAAGACCACCCTCCTCGCCGCGCTGCTCGGGCGCATCGCGCTCGAGAGCGGCGAGGGCTACGTGGGGCCGGGTGTCGTCGTCGGGGAGATCGGCCAGGACCGGTCGACGTTCTCCGGCGAGCGGACGCTTCTCGAGGTCTTCGTCGAGCGCTCGGGATCGGCCCTCTCCGACGCGAGGTCGCTGCTCGCAAAGTTTGGCCTGGGAGCGTCGCACGTCGACCGGGCGTGCCGCTCCCTCTCGCCCGGCGAGCGCACCCGCGCCGAGCTCGCCGGCTTCCAGGCCAACGGAGTGAACCTGCTCGTGCTGGACGAGCCCACCAACCACCTCGACCTGCCGGCGATCGAGCAGCTCGAGGAGGCGCTCGCCTCCTATGCCGGGACGCTGTTGCTCGTGACGCACGACCGGCGCCTGCTCGACTCCGTCGAGCTGACGAGGGTCGTCGAGGTCTCGACGCTCCCGCACCTGCACGGCGGGCACGCCACGGACCACAGGGAGGGCGGCCCGGGGCGTAGCGGGGAGGAGCAGGTTCTCCGCCTAGACTGACCAGGGCAGGGCGCAGGGAAGGGCCGACGGCCCGAGGAGGGCCGATGGACGACACGACGCGACACGTGGCGGGCGAGGCCGCGCGGCGCAGGACGTTCGCGATCATCAGCCACCCTGACGCCGGCAAGACGACGCTCACCGAGAAATTCCTGCTCTACTCGGGCGCGGTCGCCGAGGCAGGGGCGGTGAAGGCGCGTGGCGCGCGTCGCCGCGCGCGCTCGGACTGGATGGAGATGGAGCAGGAGCGCGGCATCTCGATCACCTCGACGGTGCTCCAGTTCTCCTACCGGGGCCACGTGCTCAACCTCCTCGACACGCCTGGTCACCGGGACTTCTCCGAGGACACCTACCGGGTGCTCGCGGCAGCCGACGCGGCGATCATGGTCCTCGACGTCGCGAAGGGCATCGAGGAGCAGACGCGCCGGCTCTTCGAGGTGTGCCGTGCGCGCGATCTCCCGATCGTGACGTTCGTCAACAAGTACGACCGGCCGGGTCGCGACCCGCTGGAGCTGCTCGACGAGATCGAGGAGCAGATCTCCCTCCGCCCGACGCCCGTCACCTGGCCCGTCGGCGATCCCGGCGACTTCCGCGGCGTCGTCGACCGCCGGGACGGTGCCTTCGTGCGCTACACGAGGACCGTCGGAGGGCTGACAGAGGCACCCGAGGAGCTCGTCGAGCCGTCCCGGGCGGCCGCCGAGGAGGGTCGGGCATGGACCCAGGCGCTCGAGACGTGCGCGCTGCTCGACGAGGTGGGCGCGACGCTCGACGTCCCTTCGTTCCGTTCCGGCGCGACGAGCCCGTTGTTCGTCGGCTCCGCGTTGACCAACTTCGGTGTCCGCCACGTCCTCGATGCCGTCGTCGACCTGTCGCCCCCCCCGTCTCCCCGGCTCGACGACGCCGGGGCGCCGAGGTCGCTCGCTGCGGGCTTCTCCGGCCAGGTGTTCAAGATCCAGGCGAACATGGATCCCGCGCACCGTGACCGGGTCGCATTCGTCCGCGTCTGCTCGGGACGCTTCGAGCGAGGGATGACCGTGGTCCAAGGCTCCACGGGGCGCCTTTTCGCGACGAAGTACGCGACGTCGGTGCTCGCGGCGGAGCGGTCGACGATCGACGAGGCGTTCCCGGGCGACGTCGTCGGCCTCGTCAACGCGGGGGACCTCCGTATCGGCGACACCCTCTACGACGGCGGGCCTGTGGCCTACCCGCGGATAGCCTCGTTCTCCCCCGAGCTGTTCGCGTCCGTCCGGGCGCGCAGCACGTCGCGGTACAAGCAGTTCCGCCGCGGGCTCGACGCGCTCGACGAGGAGGGAGTCGTCCAGGTCCTGAGCGATCCCGACGGCGACCTCACCCCCGTGCTCGGAGCTGTCGGCCAGATGCAGTTCGAGGTCGCCGCGCACCGCCTCGCCCACGAGTTCGGCGCAGAGGTCGACCTCTCGCCCGCCCCCTACCGTGCGGTGCGCAGGACGGACGAGGCGACGGCGAAGCTTCTCCGCACGAGCCCGGGGAGCAGGGTGCTGGTCCGCCGGGACGGCACACTGCTCGCACTGTTCGAGAGCGAGCACTGGCTCGCCCGCCTCGAGCTCGACAACCCGAGCTGGTGCCTGGAGCGCTCCGTCGTCTGAGGGGCTCGCTGCCCCTCCGCGCTGCCCCCCGCGCTGGCTCTACTGCGGGAGCTTGCGCCAGAGCGAGCGCGGCGCGATCCGCAGCAGTGCGAAGACCGGCCGGAGCGCTCCCGGCACCCAGATCGTCTCCGCTCCCCTGGAGAGCCCGTCCACGACCGCGCGACCGACGTCCGCGGGCCGCGCCGCGAACGGCTGGCTCGGGAGCGAGGCGGTCATCGCGGTGCGCACGAACCCGGGGCGGACGACGACGACGGTGACCCCGCTGCCGACGAGCGCGTCGCCGAGTCCCTGGCAGTAGGCGTCGAGACCGGCTTTCGACGCGCCGTAGACGAAGTTGGCACGACGGGCGCGGACAGCGGCGACCGAGGAGAGCACGACGATCCTCCCGCTGCCTTGTGCGCGAAGCACCTTCGCGAGCTCCGCGACGACTGCCGCAGGGCCGGTGAAGTTCGTCGTGACGGTCTCCGCGACCGCTCGGGCGTCGAGTGCGTCGAGAGAGGACGAGCCGAGCGCCCCGGCTGCGACAAGCACGAGGTCGACCTGACCTAGGGCCGCGAGGGCCGCGTCGGCGAGCGCTCGCGCTCCGTCGAGGTCGCAGACGTCGTGCACGTGGGTTACCACGTCGCTGACACCGAGGGACCGCAGCCGCACGGCGACGCGGTCGAGCGAGGTACGGTCCCGACCGGCGAGCAGGACGGTCCGCAGCCGCCGCTGCGCGAGCTCCTCGAGCACCGCGAACGCGAGGTCCGAGGTGCCGCCGACGACGACGGCACTCTGGGGCATCGCGGTGACGTCGTTCATCACGCTCCAGCTTGGCGCGTCCCGGTCGGCCCGGCCAGCGCGCTCTCGAGGGCGAAGCCCGGTGTCGACGCCTCCCCACCCGTATGGCCGATGAGGTAGGCCTCGTAGCCCGGCAGCGCGACGACGGTGTCGATCAGCTGCACGCCCGCGACGGCAAGCGCCGTCGCGAGCGCGTCCGCCGTCGCGAGGCTCGGCCCCGTCACAGTCGCGGACGCGACGCGGTCGGTCGGGGTGCCGCTGAACGGGTCGACGAGGTGCTCGCCGCGCTCGTAGGTCCCCGACGTCGCGACGGCGCCGTCGGCGCCGACGACGCACGCCAGAGCGTCCCGACGCCAGGGATGGCGGATCCCGACACGCCAGCGCTCACCTGTGCCTGGCGACCCGAAAGTGGTCAGGTCGCCGCCCGCGTCGACGAGAGCAGCGGCGACTCCGCCGCGAGCGAGCACTTTGGCAGCCTGCTCGACGGCCCAGCCCTTCACGAGGCCCGTCGGGTCGAGCCCTCCCGGCATCGCCCAGGGGTCGAACCACCCGCGCGAGATCTCTCGGGCCGCGCGGCACAGCTCGAGCACCTCGGTCATCTCGGGCGGAGCGGCGTCTAGTGCGAGCTCCCCCCGGCGGAGCCGGCTCATCGGACTGTCTGGCTTCCAGGTCGAGAACACGGCGTCCGCGTGGTGCAGGACCGTGCACGCTTCGCGCAAGAGCGCGTGGACGTCCTCGTCGCCGAGCTCGCCGGCGACGACGTTGAAGGACGCGACCGTCCCCATCACCTCTTCGACATGGACGATCACACGTGGAGCTTGTTGAGTGCAGACTGCAACGACGCGGCATAGGCGGCGACGGTGTAGCTCGCCCCCGAGATCCCGTTGATGTTCGCACTCTGCGCGCTCAGCACCTCGGAGCGGAGCATCGGGATGACCTGCTGGGCGATGCTCGCCGAGTAGGACTCGGCGACCTGGATGCTCGCGAGCGCGACGTTGGTGATCTTGCGGCCGGCGACGGTCACCCGGACGGCGAGCTGGCCGTAGCCGTACTGCTCGGTCGTCCCGACGGCGGAGCGCACGGCACCGGAGGTAGCGCTGGAGGAGGGCGGCGCCTTCGTGGTCGGGGCGCTCGACGAGCCGGACGACGAGCCGGCCCCCGACGACGAGCCGGACGACGAGCCGGCCCCCGACGACGAGCCGGACGACGACGAGCCGGACGACGAGCCGGCCCCCGGCGACG
>JAJZCK010000281.1 GCA_021846125.1 Actinomycetes bacterium
GGCCCGGCGTGGGCCCTCCTCCGCCCGGCTCACGTGACCGCCGGACGGCGGCATCTCGTCTCAGGCAGGGACCGCCGCCGAGATCACCTGAGTCTCGGGCGATCGCATCGTGAACAGCTCGATCACCGCGCCGAGGAGGATGAGCCCCTGACCGACGATGTAGAGCACTGCTCCGACGTTGGCGAGGTCCCAGCTCTCGTCGTGGCCCGGTACGGAGAAGACCCAGATCCCGAGGCCGGCCGTGCTCACGAGCATGCCCGCCGTGACCGTGCCTGCCATCCACCGCTTGAGGGCGGCGCCCGTCCTCGAGGTGTCCCCGAGGAGCTCGGCCGCCAGCAGGAACACCGCGATGACCGGCAGGGCGCAGAAGACGAGCAGGAGGTGGGCTCGGGTGAAGATCTGGTCGCCGACAGCCCGAGAAGCAGGCATGGCGGCAAAGCCGAACTTCGACTCGTTCATCTCGATGTAGTAGCCGTAGAGGAACATGGCAACAGATGCCATGAGATAGGTGAGGTACACAGCGAGTCGGACGGGGTTGAACTGCTCCCTCACCGTGCCGGCGACTCTCCGGAAGCTACCGCGTAGCTCCGGCAGCATCGCACCGGCAAGGATTAGTGCCCCGACCCCGACGAGCCCAGTCATCGTGTCGTCCATCGCCACACCGTTCACTCCCCCCGCCCCGGAGGGGAACCATGCGGGGATGACGAACGTGCCGATAGCCGACACCGCGTAGATCCCGGAGAACAGCGCTATCCCGGCGAGCATGATGCCCACGCCTGCCCTCGCCGCCTGCTTGCGAAGGCCCGCGAGGTCCGAATAGCCGAAGGTCTCCGCAGCGAGGAAGACGATCGCTGCCATGAATGCCGGAAGCATCCCGTGCGAGTGCGACGTGATGATGTTGCCGACGAGGGTCGACGTCGATTCGTGTTGCCACTGGGCCCAGAACGACCAGCTGATCCCGACGTCGGACGCTGCGGCCGCCAAGCCGAGCACTACCCAAGTGAGGACCGACACACCCGAGAAGAAGAGCGCCCAGCGTATCTCCGCCTTCTGCGGGGAGATGCTCTCTCCCTTCGGAGGGCGGAACGCCGCGTAGGCCAGGTCGAGGACGAAGACGACCGTGACGAGGAACAGCTCGATCGTGCACGGCATGATCACCCAGTAGCCGAAGCTCGTGAGAGACGAGACGTGATGGAGCGTCCCGTACCCGAGGACGAGAAACCCTATTCCCTCGAACAGAGCCACGAGTGCGCTGTGCGACACGAGGTACTGCACCCACGAGTGGGTCACGAACACGCGGGTGCAGAGGATGACGAAGAGCAGCGCTGCCGGCAACATGAGGGCGTGGTAGAACCAGGCCATCGAATCGGTGAAGTCGCCGTTGTTGCCCGCTTGCAGCCAGGGGACGGTGACAAAGCTCAGGACGGCGACGAAGACGATCCACACGGTGAGAATCCGGACCATCGACGCGGAGAACTGGTCCAGCTTGGCACGGGGAAGACGACTCTCCTGCACGTCAATCGGTGTCGCTACATCCGTCATCTCTGCTCCTTGCTCTTTGGAAAAAGGCCCGCAGGTGCGCTTTTGACAAAAACTCCTTACACCGCGAGTGCGATCGCCGCGACGAGGACGAGGACGAGGTATGCCGTGACGGATCGGATGAGGACCGGCGCGAGGCGCTCGTGCCAGGGGAGGAGGACGGCGACAGCGCCGACCAGCGCAGAGACTAGGGCGACGGGTCCGAGGACCCATGCTGCCCCCGCTCCCGCCAGCTCGTCGAGACCAGCGACTGCCAGCACACCCATGGCCACGCTTGCTGCGAAGATGGCGGCGCCAAGGTGCGCCCGGGTCCAGACGAGCGGGGCCACGGGGATCCGAGCCTTCGCGTAGTCGCTCCGGTAGCGAATCGCGATCGCCCAGATGTGAACCGGCACCCAGGCCGCGACCAGTGCTCCGAGCAACCAGGCGGCCGGTGAGATCGGCTCGCGCACCGCTGCGTACCCGGCCCAGAGCACGAGGGGCCCGACTGCCGAGCCGAGCACCACGCTCCACGGAGTCGAGCGCTTCGCCAGTGCGCTGTAGACCACGACGTTGTCGACGAGAGCGAACACGAGGCAGAGCAACGTCACCGGCCCGGTTGCCGCCGCGAGCGCGAGACCGAGGCCCGTGAGCGCCACGCCGAGGAGCATCGCTCTGTGCACGGTGATCGTGCCGGTCGCGAGGGCACGTGTCGAGGTGCGGGGCATGATCGCGTCGACGTCGCGATCGAGGAGGTTCGTCCAGCACTCGGCCCCCGCGCTGAGGAGCGCCACGGCTGCCGCCGAAAGGAGGAGGAGCTCGAGCGGAAAGGGTCCTGAGCCGGCCCAAGCCATTAGACCACCGGTGACGGCGACGAGCACGAATGTCGCGTCGATGTGAGGCTTGACGAAGGCGAGGTACACCCGCAGCGAGGGCTGGGGGTCGGGTCCCGGCAGGGCGACGACCTCCGAGCCGACGACCGTCCGGGCGCCCGCTGTCCCTTCCGGACCGACGTCGTGCTCCATGGTCTGCATCAAGTTCTCCCTCGGCTAACGCTCGCCCTACCTGGTCCCACGTCCGCGCCGAGGTCGTACCCTCACGTGCTCCAATTGCCCGAGATATCGGCTCACTGCTACCTGTGTCGTGGCAGGTCGCTCTCGGCGAACCGAGGCGGCCAGGCACGTGGGACTGGCGGCACCGGACATGCTCGGGCGAGTCGCACCGTCGACGTCCGGCTCGGCACGCGGGAGCCCTGTCGACGCCGAGCGCGCTCCTTGCCTCACGAGACGACTATGTGACGCGCGTCACGGCACGCATAGGGCCGAAAG
>JAJZCK010000048.1 GCA_021846125.1 Actinomycetes bacterium
TGCTCGGCCAAGGCCACGTACGCGGCGTCGTAGATCGTGAGGTTCTCTCGCAGGCTCCAGCAGCGCGGGAGGAGTGCTCGGTGCGACACCCGCCGCAGCGCCAGGCTGGCGAGATCGGCCATGGCAAGCTCGGCTCGACGCTGCGGCAGCCGGCCGGCGCGGGCCAGCCGTCGCAGCACCGAGGAGACCTCGAGGTCGACCAGTTCGGGGGCGGCGAGCCGCTCGTGGCTCAGGCGCTCCCTCGATCGGTCGCCGTCGTCGCCGTCGTCGCCGAGCGCAGTGACGAGCACGCTCGCGTCAACGACGATCACGGTCGTCCCGAAGCGCCGCCACCGCGTCGGCAAAGGACACCGAACCTCCGGCACGGCCACCCGCCCGCTCCATGACCTCCTCGACCGTCGGCGTGGCTGCCTCTTCGATGAGCCGTTGGCGCAGGTACTCCTGCAAGGACTGATGGGCCGCGGCCGCACGCCTCCGGAGCACCGCGTGGGTCTCGTCGGGGACGTCTTTGACCTGCACGCTCGGCATGGCGCCAATATAGCGCTGTGAGCGCCAGATCGCCTGGAATCGACGCGCTTCGACGGACAGGTTGGTCGAGTCGATCTTGCCGTCCGACAATCGGCGTGGTGGTGGATGGCAGCTTCGCTGGGGCGTCGACCTGGACGGGCTCGTCTGCACCGCTACGGGCCGGTCGGATTGCGAAACAAGCGGCGGGCTTCGGCGACGACGTACAACGATCCCGTGACGACGACGAGCCCAGATCTGGGTAGCGAGCCGACCGCGCGGCGGACTGCGTCGCGGACGCCGCCCACTGCCTCGGTGGCGGTAGAGGGCGACGCGGTCCGCACGATCTCGAGGAGGTCAGCTGCCGGGAGGGCGCGTGGACTGCTCGCTGAACAGCACACGACCTCGTCCGAAGGGCGGATCCCAAGCGCGGCGACGATCTCCGCAGCAGGCTTGTCGACGGAAGTGCCGATTACGTACGTCCTGCGGTCGCCAGGAAAGGACTCGCTCAAGGTCGCTGCGAGGGCGCGGGCTCCAGCGGGATTGTGCGCGCCGTCGACCAGCACCCGCGGCTCGGCGCAGACCAGCTCGGCGCGCCCGGGAGAGCTGAGGACCGAGAGGACTTCCCGCACGACCGGATCTGGGACGGGCCGGGTAGCGCACTCGGCGACCATGAGCGCGATGCTGACGTTCTCGGCGTGCTGTGCGCCGCTGAGGACGATCGACACGGCTCGGTAGCTGGCAGCGGGAGTCTCCAAGGTGATGACCTGCCCCTTTGACGTCGAGGCGCGCTCGGAGACCCCGAAGTCGACGCCACGGACCCATAGGGGACGCGGGCGTCGTCGGGTGAAGCAGCCTCGAAGCGAAGGGTCGGACTCGCCGAGCACCAGGCCATGGCCGGCGGTGACGATGGTCGACTCGGCGGATGCAACGTCTGGCCGTGTGGTCCCGAAGAGCTCGGTGTGGTCGAGGTCGATGTTGGTCAGCGCGACGAGAGCAGGCATGGCCACTGCCGTGGCGTCGTGTTCGCCGCCGAGACCGACCTCGACGACGGCGAGATCCACCTTCTGCCATGCAAACCACATCATGGCTGCTGCGGTCACGACCTCGAACCAGCTCAGCGCCAAGGACATCTTGGTCTCGGCCGACGCGATGCGAGCGAACAGGCGCGCCAGCGCCTGATCAGTGATCGGAGCGCCGTCGATGGCGATGCGCTCGTTGACGCGATCGAGATGAGGGCTCGTAAAGGTGCCGACTCTATGGCCGGCAGCGTGGAGCAGAGCAGAGGTAGCCCGGGTGACCGTGGTCTTCCCGTTCGTGCCGGCGACGAGGATGCTCTCGTAACGGCGCTGCGGCTGTCCCAGCTCCTCGAGCAGGATGTCGATGGCGACGCGGCTTGGAGGATCGCGCCATCCACGTGGTAGCGCACCTACCCCCAGCTCACGGTTGAGGTGGGAGTCCAGCCATGGGCGCCAGTGTCCCTGCTCGACGCCGGCCCGGGATCCGGACCGATGCTCGATGTCGTGGATTCGATCCACCTCCCGGCTCATCGCACGAAGTACTCTTCGTGATAATATCACCGTATGTCAAGCATGTCGGATCCAGCCCGTCGAAGCCGGGAAGTTACTGCCGGCGCAGAACGAGCGCCGGCGCGGGCGATGCTGCGGGCCGTGGGGCTCGAAGACGGGGATTTCGACAAGCCACAGGTAGGGATCGCAGCTGCAGCGAACGACGTGACACCGTGCAACATGGGGTTGTCCCGGCTGGCGGCCGCCGCACGGCGCGGCGTCGCCGACGCTGGCGCGGTTGGCCTCGGGTTCTCGACGATCGCGGTGTCCGACGGCATCGCGATGGGCCATGTCGGGATGCGGGCCTCGCTTCCCAGCAGGGACCTGATCGCCGACTCGGTGGAGTGCATGGCCCATGCGCAACGGTTCGACGCGCTCGTCACCCTCGCCGGGTGCGACAAGAGCCTCCCGGCCATGCTGATGGCCGCGGCACGTCTCGATCTGCCTACCGTGTTCGTCTATGGCGGCAGCAGCTTGCCCGGCCAGCACCGCGGTCGTCCGGTCACGATCCAAGATGTCTTCGAAGGGGTCGGGGCGTTGAGTGCGGGGCGCATGTCAGCCGACGAGCTCGACGAGCTCGAACGAGCAGCCTGCCCGGGCGAGGGGTCGTGCGCGGGCATGTACACCGCGAACACCGTCGCAGCCGAGGCCGAAGCACTCGGCATGGCGTTGCCCGGTTCGGCCACGCCGACCGCAGGAGATCCGCGCCGTGAGGACGTGGCATATCGAAGCGGTGCCGCTGCTGTTCGTCTCCTCGACGCGGGCATTCGACCCCACCAGATCCTCACCCGGGACGCGTTCGAGAACGCCATCACCGTCGTGATGGCGCTCGGCGGCTCGACCAACGCCGTGCTCCACCTCCTGGCGATCGCGCACGAGGCGGGAGTGGCGCTCTCCCTCGACGACTTCGACCGGATCGGCCGGTGCACTCCCCACCTCGCGGACCTCCGTCCCGGCGGACGGTACGTGATGGCAGACCTCGATCACGCAGGCGGTGTCCCGGTGGTGCTCAGAGTGCTTCTCGACGCCGGTCTACTCCATGGGAACTGCCTTACCGTGACCGGTGTGACCCTCGCCGAGAACCTCGCTGCCCTCGACCCCGCCTTCCCCGACGGCTCGGTCGTCCACCATGTCGGCAGCCCCTTGCACGACGAGGGAGGTCTCGCGATCCTCCGTGGCACGCTCGCACCAGACGGAGCGGTCGTGAAGGTGGCCGGGTTGAAGGTCGGCCACTTCGCCGGTCCGGCTCGTGTCTTCGACGGCGAGCAGCCGGCCATGACCTATGTTCGCTCGGGGGCAATGCGCCCCGGAGATGTCCTCGTCATCCGCGGCGAGGGCCCGCGCGGGGGTCCGGGGATGCCCGAGATGCTGGCCGTGACCGCAGCTGTGAACGGAAGCGGGCACGGCCAGGATGTCGCGCTGATCACCGACGGCCGATTCTCAGGTGCCACGACCGGGATCTCCATCGGCCATGTCTCCCCTGAAGCAGCTGTCGGCGGGCCTATCGGCCTCGTCGTCGATGGCGACCAGATCCTCGTCGACATCGGGCATCGGCGTCTCGACCTCCTCGTCGACCCGGCCGAGCTCTCCCGCCGGCGCGAGCTCTGGAACCCGCCTTCTCTGCCGGCGGGAAACGGCTTTCTGGCCAAGTACGCACGTCTGGTTGGAAGCGCCGCGCACGGGGCGCTGGTGGGCTCACGACAAGACGATCTGCCCTGAGCCCTCTGCCGGCCCGCCCTCGCGAAAGCGACGAGGATTGCGGTGGGCTACCGTGACCAGCTCGTCGTCAGCGCCATGCACTGTGGCCGCGCTCTTCGCTCGCAGCCCAGTGAACGGCCGTCAAGACGCGACCTCGCGTCCGATCCGGGCAAGGATGCGCGCCGCCGCGCATGCGGCGCCGAACCCGTTGTCGATGCCCATGACCGTGATGCCCTGGGCACACGAGGCCAACATTCCGAGCAACGCCGTGTGGCCCTGTAAGCTCGAGCCGTAACCGACGCTCGTGGGCACAGCGACAATCGGAGCGGCGGTCAGACCTCCGATGGCACTGGGGAGCGTTCCTTCCATGCCAGCGATGACCACGACCACGTCGACGTCTTGCAGTCGATCTGCGACCGCCAGGAGGCGGTGGAGACCTGCTACGCCTACATCGGTGATGACCTCTGGGCAGTAGCCATAGGCAATGAGTGTCGCCCGGCATTCCTCGGCAACCGCGAGGTCGCCCGTCCCGGCACTGACGACGACGACACGTGCGTCGCGCTCCGGCTGTGCGTTCCAGACGACCGTCGAGCTGAGCGCGTGGCCTCCTGGATTGCGCGCCAAGGCAGCCGCTATCTGGGACTCGTCGGCACGCGTGAGCACGACGGGCGCGGAGATCGGCGACGAGAGAAACCCGGCGACAATCGCCGCGCACTGGTCGGGTGTCTTGCCCGGCCCGTAGACCGCTTCCGCGAGACCGGTGCGGATCCAGCGGTGGTGGTCGATCCGAGCGAACCCCAGGTTCCCGAACGGCAGCCGACGCAACACGCCCTGAGCCTCGCCAGCGGTAACTTCGCCTGCTGCCACCTTTTCCAAGAGCTCGCGCAGGTTCGGCCAAGGCTCTTTGTCGACGCCGCCAATCGTGACCGAGCCACCGTCTTCTGCGCGCGTCCTACCCGAGCCGCTCACCGCAGCTCCTTTCCCGCCGCAGCAGCGAGCATTGCAGCGCCTGTGCTCCCACCGTCCGGCTCGTGAGACTGGGCTGGCTTGCTCGCGGCGACCAGCACCCCGGCGTGCCACCGATGCTCGGTTGCGCTCGTCGCCACCCACTTCTTGCCGACCTCGGGAGCAGTCTCGGCAACGGCAGTGACGAGGACCGGTCGGCCTGGCGCATCACGCGGTAGAGCGACCGGGCGAAGACGGCAACGTCGCCGCCCGTATCCCAGACCATCGCCGTCCCTGGGACTTCGGTCTTCCGTGAGCTCGCCGTCCGCGTCCATGAGTGCCCGCGAGGGGGCTCGAGGTCAGCGTCGGCGAGATCGTCCACGCACGCCGTCACGATCATCGGAAGTACTCCGGACGGCTCACCCAGGTGTCGGAGACGAGCATCACACCAGAGCGGTTCGCGAGCAGGTCTCGGAGACCGCCGAGCAACGCGCCGGCCCGTTCGGCGGGCAGCACCACCGTAAGGAGAGTCAGTGCGCTGCGCTCGTTGAACAGCAGGCGTCCCTGATGGTGGCCGCTGTGGCCGAGGCCGGACACGTTGGACACCGCAGTGAACCCTCGGGCACCGACCTTCGAGAACAGCTCGGTTGCCGCGGGCATGTCCTCACCGTTGACGACCACCTCCACTCTGGTCATCTGCGTCAATCCCAAGATCTCATCCACGGGCGGTCATCTCCTCGCTGCGGGCTTCTGACGGGGTCCAACGAGTCCAGGTGCCGTCGGGGCGACGGATCTTCCAGCAGTCGCGGTCGTCCTCGCGCGTCGCGAGATGCACCCACTGCCCGTCGAAGAGCTCTCGCAGCACGGGGTTGCGGGCGATCACGATCTCCAGCAGTCTGCGGGGAGCCTGGACCACGGTGAGCAGCCGCATGGGCTCGTGGTACTCGCTCTCGCCGTCGAAGAGCGACTGGAGCGGCAGGCCGACCCGTAGGTCCCCGCCGGCACCCTGGACCACGCCGATCCCGGCGACGATGTTGTGGGCGGTCTTGTCGCCGGCGGAGAGGACATCGGGATCGACAGTGGAGAAGTAGTACTGGGCATTGATCCAGTGGGCCACCACCATGGGAGCAGTGAGGATCGTCTCCAGGGCGACGCCGTCGGGATCGACGTCGGCATCGTAGGAGTGCAGGAAGCAGCGGCATGCCAGGTCTGTTCCCGCGGTGACTGTGCGTGGAGCGACGATGAACGCGGCGTTGCGGGCGAGTCCCCACTCGGGGCGCACCTGAGCCCAATCGGCGGCACGTCCGCTGGGGCGGGTCAGGCGGCCCTTGCTCCCGGTGCCCGGTAGGGACGGAGCCCGTTCCGCAGCCAAGCCCGTCCCGGCGCGGTTCAGGGCTGACTGGAGCGCGACGACCCTGTCGAGGTGGCTCGAGGGGACGAGATGGGTATCGAGCACGGTGACGGTGTCGGTGGCGGTGTCGTGCTCGCCGGCGACGAAGAGGGTCTCGTCGGGTATCGAGATGCCCCGTTCGCCGAGCAGGTGACGGGTGGTCCGCCGGTTCAAGATCGCCGCTGCAGCACGGGCGCTCGCGCCGCCCCTGTTGCCACCGCAGGCACCGCAGTCGAGCGAGGAGGCGTAGGGATTGTTCTCCGTGGTGCTGCCATGTCCGCAGAGCAGCACGACGGGTGCGAAACGGTGGGTCAAACCCATGGTGGTAAGGGCGGTCTCCGCGAACAAAGCCTGCTCTTCGTCGCTCATCGCACCGGCTGCGGGATCGGCGTCGACTGCCATGGTGGCCGGCGGCGCCACGGTCCTGTGGATCCAGCGCCGTACCGTCTGGTACCGGGTAGGTGCGAGCGTCTTCGCGAACGCGATCGGTCCGGCGAGGAACCCGCCGGCTTCGGCGAGGACGAACGGGGACAAGGCTCCCTTCTTGGCGCTGGAGAACGCGTTCTGGGCGGCAGCGAACGCCTGTCGTCCGGCCAACTGGCGGCCGGCGGCCCCGATCGACTCTGCGACCGGTCGTTCCGTGAGCTCGCTGCTCGGTCGGATCAGCACCGGGCAGAGATCGACGGTCTCGGCGGACCCGAAGGAGCGGTAGCGGATCGGCAGGGCGAAGAAGCCGGCGAACCCGAACGTCTCGTAGGGACCGTTGCCCTCGAGGTGCCGGCGCAGGCCTTCGGAGCGTACGTCGATGCAAAAGACTGCTTGCGCCGCAGGGCGCGCCGGAGGAGCGACAGCCGGTCGGGCCAACGTGGCGAGCAGCCAGTCGCGGTAATGACCCTCGTAGGCGGACAGCCACACCCGTGCAGTCTCGCTCGCTGCGAGCCTCGACAGCCGTGTGCCCACCTCGTCGGCCATGCCTACTGCAGCGAACCGCGCCGGTCGGGTTCCGACGTCCTCTAAGCACCGGTTGGCCCCCTCCGATCCACGAGAGGACGGATCCCACCGCGGGCCGCGCCACTTCGGCCCACATCCCGATACAGCAGCGCGCACAAGTGCCGTCTCGTAGCAGAGCCTGACGGCGAGATAGTCGACCAGGTGGAGGGCCGGGCCGGGCCGATCGGGTACGGCCCAGCGAGACCGCCACTTCGCGTGTCCGGCCCAACCAGGCATGCGCGCCAGATGGCGGGCAAGCTCGCGCACCCGCTCCTCTTCGGCGACGCCGAGAAGCTCGAGGCACGTGAGCATCGCGTCCTCAGGATCTTCGCCGAGCTCGGCTACGTGCTTCCGGCCAACCCGCCCTAGGAGCGAACGCACCGCAGGGTCGTAGACGACGACCTCCCGCCAGGCAGCGTAGAAACCCCGAGCAGCATCGTCCGGCAGGATGCCGGCGAGGTAGGCGCCGCACCACTTGGCGACTTCTCGGTCGACGGTCGCGGCGATCCGGGTCCCGACGAGACAGTCGTGACGCTCCGCTGCGGTCTGCGCCCGTGGCGCGACGGGGCCCGGATCGCCCCCGCTGTCGTCGTAGGTGGAGCGACCGTCGTAGGAGTTGCCGTCGAGGGCAGCCCACAGGTCCGCGGCGGTGATCCGCCCGCTGGCGTACGCCTTGGCGAACAGCGCCGGTGACGGATATCCCCTTACGCGAAGCACATTGTCCGCGTAGGCGAGGGCGTCGTCGAAAGGCATGTGGCGCAAGTCCCACAGCGGGTTCACCGCGATGAAGGTGGACAGCGGCCACAGCGGGGCGACCACGCGCGCTGCCTCCTCGACCTGGACGAGCAGCCTGACCCGGGCGGCGACTGGCTTGTCGCTGTTCATGCCGCTCTCTCTTTCCACGACGCTGCGAGCTCCACGGCGCTCCCAGGTGCACGGGCTCCGCGGTGTGCTCCTCGCGCTCCGCCGGTCACCAGCTCCACCGGCGGCGCGCCGGCGTCGACCAGCATCGCCGTCAGACGCCGCCGCGCAGAGGGCAGCCGGGTCGAGCCGGCGACCGCGATCCCGGCGGCCGCCACGGCGGCGAGCCACCACGGGCTGAGCATCCCCGCGCCGGCACCAGGTATCGCCGGGGCGATCCAGCGTCCCAGTCCGCCGAGCACCAGTCCGTAGAGCGCGCCCGCGACGAGCAGCGCAGCTGCCCACGAGGCCGCCCAGCGGACCGACGCCGGATGCCGACCCGACCACGACCACGATGCCGAGGCTGCCGTCGCCGCAGCGAAGACGAGCAGTACCGCGGCCCCGCGGTGAGCGAGCATCCCGGGGATCGCTGTCATCGCGCCGACGGTCGCCGCCGTCGTGGCCACGGTCGCCGCCGCTCGGACGAGCGGCAGCGCCGCTGTCGCGGGCGCGGCAGGTGCCTGGCCGTCCCGAGGTACCTGCGAGCCCGACCCGAAGAACAACGTGGCCTTGTACAAGCCATGGCCGATCAGGTGCAGGATCGCGGCCAGGTAGGCACCCACGGTGCATTCGGCGACCATGAACCCCATCTGGCTCATCGTCGAGAACACCAAAGTGCCCTTCACGTCCGGCTTGTGGGTCACGAGAGCAGCCGCGGCGGTCGTGGTCAGCCCGGCCACGACGAACGCACCCACCATGGCCAGCGTCGAACCACCGGTCAGCACGCCAAGGCGGACCAGCAAGATCCCACCGCCGTTCACCACCCCGGCGTGCAGGAGGGCGGAGGCCGGGGTCGGCGCGGACACGGTGCCGGGGAGCCATCTCCCGAACGGGCCCTGCGCAGAGCGGGTCAAGGCGGCCACGACGACGAGGAGGGCGACCAACGTCGTCAGACCGCCCAACTGCCCCGCCGCGTCCCGCAGCACACCCGGGGAGACCAGGTCGACGTTACCGGCTCGTACCCACACGAGGACGAGCGCAGCCAGCAATGCGAGGTCACCGGCCGCGAGCATCGAGAGCGCGCGTCGCGTCGCCGCCCGGACCCCGGGAAGGTCCGGACGACACCCGAGCACCACCACGAACGCCGCTCCAGCGACCACCCAAGCGCCGACCAGCACCGTCACGGTGGCCGACGTGCACACGACCGCCATCGCCGCGACGACCACGCTCGCGGCGGCAGAGAACCTCGGGGCCGTCCGATCTCCTTGGAGGTAGCGAAGCGCGAAGCTCTGCACCACAGCGCCCACGGCACAGACCAGGACCGTCAAGGTGACGGTCAGCTGGTTCGCCCACAGACCGAGCACCGGCCGGCCGTACGCGCCGTCTACCGCCACGACGAAGGGCCCGTGCAACGCCACCGACGCTGCCGCGACGAGAGCCGACAGCGCGGACAGCCAGGCAAATCCGGTCGCCGCCCGACATCGCCGTCCCGGCGCACGCCGAGCGGCAGCCGAGACGGCAGCGCCCGTCAGCGGCGCGAGAACCGCGCCAGCCAGGCACAGCTCTCCGTACGTGCTCGTCACCGTTCCTCCTCGACCAGGGTCGTCGGCCGCCGCTCGCGGTGAGCTGCCCGGCTATCTACGTACTCTAGATCGTGAATGTTAGAGCATGGATCTGAGTCCTCGCAAGCCACTTGCCCGGTTGGCAGGTGGCGAGAACCCGCCTGCTGTTTCACGAAGTGGGATACCATCGGGAACATGACGCGTTCCGACGGCGAGTCGAAGGACGCGACGGGGCCGACCTGGACGTTCCTCACCAACCACGGGCACGTGCTCGTCTGCGTCGCCGGTGACCCTGGGATCCGCGGCCGTGACATAGCGGCCCGGGTCGGGATCACCGAGCGTGCCGCCCAGGCGATCATCGCCGACCTCGTGGGGGAGGGCTACGTGAATCGGACCCGGATCGGCCGGCGCAACCACTACGAGATCAATCCCGACCGGCCGCTACGCCACCCCGTCGAACAGCCTCACAGCGTCGGCGACCTTCTCCAGCTCGTCGCCGGACTAGGGCCTCCGCGACGTCGCAGGGCAGCCGCCTCCTAGGCAAGCTCCGCGACGTCGTAGGGCACGGCCACTTCGAGTGGCGCGCCGAGCCTCCATGTTACGAATAGTGATACACGAAGTTGCGTTCTTATGTGAGCTATGCTGGAGGCATGTTGCGGCGGCGGCGACCAGCTGATGCCTCAGCGCCCACCGGAGGCGCCAGGCCCCCGGCTGCGACCGTCCGCCCGTCCCGTACGTGGGGACAGGCGGAGCACCCCTACACCGGGCTCGTGGCGGTGCTCGCCACCAAGCACGAGAAGCTTCCCCTCGTCGGACCTCCGCTCGCAGATGCCGTCGGGCTGCGGGTCGAGGCGGTCGAAGTCGACACCGATGCTCTCGGTACCTTCACCGGTGACATCCCCCGCCACGGGTCACCGCTCGACACCGCCGTCGCAAAGGCACGCCTCGGGATGAGCGCGGCCGGACTGCGCCTCGGCTTGGCCTCCGAGGGGAGCATCGGCCCCGACCCCGCGACGCCACTTGCCGTCGCCGACCGCGAGATCGTCGTGCTCGTCGACGACGACAGCGGGATCGTCATATGGGAGAGCCATTCCAGCTGGGACGTCGTCGCGGCGGCCACGAACGTGAGCCCTGGTGACGACCTCGGACCCTTCCTCTTCGAGGCGCGCTTTCCCGACCACCAGCTGATAGTCCGGCCGAGCACCGGCGCGCTGCATCCGATCTACAAGGGAATTTCCAGCATCGGGCAGCTGACCGCCGCCGTCGCCGAGTGCGCCGCCGTCGCCACCGACAACCTGGCTCTCGTCGAGACCGACCTGCGGGCTCACGCTTGCCCGTCGAGACGGGCTGTCATAGCCGCTGCCGCCGAGCGTCTCGCCGACCGGATCGCTGCCCGGTGCCCGTCCTGTGGCGCCCCTGGCTGGGGGCGGATAGACATCCTGCTCGGCGTGCCCTGCGCTCGGTGCGGCACGGAGGTGGCCCGGCCCCGGGCCGAGATCGACGGCTGTCCCGCCTGCGTGCACAGAGACACCCGTCCTGTCGTCTCCCCCGAGGAGCGCGCCGACCCCGGAGCGTGCCCGCGCTGCAACCCGTAGGGGCGCAGCGCGCCGATCCGCCCTACAGCGCGCGGGCGACGATCCGGCCGAGACCGATCACCTGCCCCGGTGGGCGAAACGCGAACACGATGATCATGGTGGTGCCCACGTGCACGAACAGGTACGTCTGGCGCGAGGCCACCGCGTAGAACGCCTCCGAGCCGACCCCGTTCACCATCGCCACGTGCCCGATGTGCTTCGACTTGGCGAAGCCGCTCTCGAGGGAGACGAACATCTGTCGGGTCCCCACGCCGCCGACGTACTCGATGACGACGTCGCCCGCCGCCCCGGTGCCGCCGTTGCCGTAGTAGACGCACATGGTCCAGCGGACGTTGCCGCCGGACGCAGGTACGGTGAACTGCATGGGCCTTGCGCTCTTCACGCTGACGCCGAGCGCGGCGTCGACCTGCCGGCTCGAGACCGGCCAGGTACAGCTGGGCTGGAGCTTCGGGGTCTGCGCGGCACCGGCGAGCGGGGCCGAGGCGGTGGAGGCGACGAGACCCGTCGCGGCGACCGCCCCCAGGGCGCAGGTACGGACGAAGCGCTTGCTGACCTGCTGGCTCATCTCTGCCTCCTCATTCGACGATCGACCGGGCTCGACGGCGCCGTCCCCGTCCCGCTCGAAGCGACCGCCTCGGTCGACGCCCGCAGGCGGGCGCTCGAGTAGACCAGGCCGGCCGCGAGCACGAGCGCGATCCAGCACCCGGCGCCGAGGTAGCTCGGGTGCAGGTGCAGGAGCAGCTTCAAAGCGACGAGCACGCCCGTGCCGGCGGCGGCGAGGACTCGGGCGCGCCCGCGCCCGAGCTCCTCGAGCGCGGCGACGCGAAAGGACGGGGCGAGGCGCGCGAGCAGGACATCGGCACCGACGGCGAGCGCGACGAGCAGAGCCAGCACCCCGAGAAAGCCGTCCGGGCTCTCGACGCCGGAGCTCGAGTACGAGTAGGGCCCGATCGAGACGTCCACCCAAGGCAGAGCCAGCAGGTCGATCACCAGCGCGAGCGCCGTGCCGGCCGTCCAGTAGTCGAGCTTGGTGAGCTTGCTCCAGTCCATCGCCTGCCCCTTTCGCCAACGCGCGGCGCTCGGGCGACCTTACGCAGGCGGCTGCCGCCCCGACATCGGGCAGCCTGCCTATTTCTGGCGCGCCCGGGCTCGGCACGGACCGCGTCCCCCCACGAGGCGGAGCTCGACGCCAGTCGGCGATCGGCGGTGGCACTCGGCGACATCTCCGACGCGCGGACAGCTCAGCACGGCCACGCCCGCATCAGCTCGCGGCGAGAGGCGATCCCGAGCTTGGCGTAGACGTGCGAGAGGTGGTGGTCGACGGTCTTGGCCGAAATGAAGAGCTCGCGGGCGATCGCCGGGCTCGTGAGGCCCTCGGCCGCGAGCTCGGCGACCCGGCGCTCCTGCACGGTGAGCTCGCCGTTGCGGCCGGCGCCACGACGGCGGCCCCCCGCCAGCGCCAGCTCGTGCTCGACGAGCCGGCCGATGCGGCGGGCGCCGACCGGCGTGACGAGCTCGAGGGCGCGCCCGAGCAGCGCCCTGGCCTCGCTCCCGCGACCACTGCGACGGCAGAAGCGACCGAAGGCGAGGAGCGTCTCCGCCTCGGCGAGAGGCATCGGCAGCTCCCGGTGATGCTCGAGAGCCGCCTGGAAGCCTTCGTAGGCCTCCCCGTCCTGCCCGCGCAGCCAGGAGACGGTGGCGAGGCCGGCGAGCGCCGTGGCGCGCGGCGCACGGCACGGGAGCCACCGGCACAGCCCGCTCAGGCGCAGCGAGAGCTCCTCGGCCCGCTCGAGCTCGCCGAGGGCGAGATAGGCGTCGATCGCGCTCGCGTGCCAGGGGACGACGCACGGCTCGAGGATGCCGAAGCGTTCGGCGATCTCGGCGGCCGCGTCGGCGGCGCGGGCCGCTCGCGGTGCCTCGCCGGCGGCGAGGAGGCGCCGGCACTCGAGGTGGTGCAGCCAGAGGCGTAGATAGGGGGACTCGACCGACGACTCGAGGAGCTCTTCGACCTTGGCCGCCCAGCGGGCGCTCCCCTCGCCGTCGCCAAGCTCGCTGTCGACATGTGCCAGCCCGACGTAGCTGAACGGGGCGATGCTCGGGACCAGGGCTACGAGCTCCGCTGCCCGCAGCAGGAGCGTCTTGGCCCGGCCGAGCTCGCCGGTCCGCCACAGCGTGTCCGCGTGGTTGACGGCGAGCGTCTGCAAGGTGACGGCGGCGCCCTGGGACCTCGCCGTGTCGTCGAGCTGCTCGAAGCTGCGCTCGCTCTCGTCGAAGCGCTCGAGGATCTTGGCGATGTTGGCCCAGCTGAAGAGGATGTCCCACTGCCACGGAGTGCGCACCGGCTGGCCGGCGGCGGGCATCTCGCCTGCTGCGGAGGCCGCTACCGTCTCGACGGCGGTGGCGTCGCCGCCGATGACGGCGAGGTGGGCGTCGGCCACCCTCGCCGCCTCGCCGACAGCGCCGCCGACGCCCTCTCCGAGGCCGGCGATGGCGCGTCTCGCCTCGTGGACGCCCTCGAACAGCCAGTCGATGTAGGCGGAGTCGAGCCGGATCTCGACAGCGAGGTCCCGGTCGAGCCCGGCCGCGAGCGCGCTGGCGCTGGCCGCGGTGCGCTTGGCCTCGACGACCTTGGCCGAGGCGAACTGCGCCTGCGCGAGCAGGCGCAGCGAGCGCACCCGGTCGGCCACGGTGAGACCCTCGACCCGAAGCGTCTCGCGGATAACGTCCTCGGCCGCGGCGAGGTCGCCCGTCGCCAGCCACGCCTGCGAGAGCTGCAGGCGCAGCCCCGGTGGGGCCGTGCCCGACGAGATCTCGACCGCCCGCGCCAGGTGCTGCGCCGCGGTGGCCACGGCACCGGCGGCGAGCGCCCTCTCCCCTGCCGCCGCGAGCATGCTCGCCGCGGACGCGTCGCCGCTCAGGTCGGCCGACAGGGCATGGGACAGCAGCTCCTCTGCCTCGGCGCCCCGCTCGCGCAGCAGCCGGAAGGCGCTGGCGTGCAGCCCCTCGCGGACGAGGGGCGCCAGGTCCTCGTAGAGCGCCTGGCGGACGAGCGGGTGCACGAACTCCGCCTTCCCGTCGCCGGCCGAGCGCACCAGCCCTGCCGAGCAGAGATGCTGCAGCGACGCGGCGGCCTCCCGCTCGGACTGCCCGGCGAGCTCGGCGACGAGCACGGGCCGGAACCTCGTGCTGAGGACGCTCGCCGCTCGTGCCCAGTGCAGCGCCGCGGCGCCGACTCCGGCGAAGCGCGGGAGGAAGATGCCGCCGCCGCCGGCCGAGGGGGCTGTCAGGTCCTCGCCGTGTGCCAGCGCCGCCGCGCATTCGACGAGCAAGAGAGGGTTCCCTGCCGCAGCACGGCTCGCAGCCTGCAGCTGGTCGTCGCCGGGAGCCTTGCCGAGGTGCTGCGCGAGCAGCGCGGCACCGGCGGGGCCCGAGAGCGGTAGGAGGCGCTCCACCTGGGCAACGCCGTCGTACGCGAGGAGCATCGCCTGCTCGATCGCCGTGTGGGGGAAGGGCCGCATCGTGACGACGACCGTGACGGGCACGCGCTCGAGCCGCCGGCACATGAGGCACAGCAGCTCGATCGAGTCGGGGTCGGCCCAGTGGAGATCGTCCACGGCCAGGAGCAGGGGGGCATCGATGCCGCTCTCGAGCCAGTCGAGCAGCTGCTCGTAACGTCGGACGCGGGCGTCGCCGGGGTGGTGGCCCGGCATGCGCCCCTCGTGGACCCTGTGCGGAGCGACTGCAAGGCCTGCCCGGCCGAGCAACCGGTCGAGCACGCCAAAAGGGAACGAGCCTTCGATCTCCGAGCACACGACGTGCACCGTGCGAAAAGAGCGCCCCTCTTCGAGGAGGCGGGCAAGCAGCGTCGTCTTGCCGAGCCCGGCCTCGCCGACGAGGGCCAGCACGCCGGACCCGCCGGCACCCGCGCGCCCGAGGGCCGCGTCGATCGCTGCCAGCGCGCTCTCCCGCTCGAACAGTGCCGTCACGCTGCGCCTCCGAACCGAGGCTCGACACTAGCTCGCCCCGCGGCAAATAGCCCTGTTCGATGGGGAAGCTTCCCGATGCGACCGGCCCGTGCGCGGCGCGAGGATCGTCACCGGCTCCGCCGACGGCGGCGTCGCAGATCCGGAGGAGACAACCGGTGCAGAGCTCCAGCTTGGTGCTCCACCTGATGCTCGAGAGGGGCTCGCGGCTGGCGGGCGTCGTCGTCTCCGACGACGGCGTCGGCCCGCTGCCCTTCTCGGGGTGGCTCGGGTTGGTCGAGGTGGTGGAGATGTGCCGGCGCACGGTGCAAGCCGAGCTGGCCGTCCCCGATCCCGCCGGTCAGGAGGGGGAGGGGCCGTGCCGCTAGCGCGGCCCCATGCGGGCCCGAGGGCCGCGCGCTCGAGCGGCCGGCGTCGACAACGAGAGGCCACCTCGGCACTGATTGCCTTTCTTTCTCGGCAATCGCATCTTCACAACACCGCCTCGATCGTGCATACTGACCTCAGCAGAGACCAACCGGTGCCGCGCAAGTCGAAGCGCGAGAGCCTTCACCAAATCCAGGGCAGTCCATATGCCACTTGACCAGACGGGTGGGCGCGAGATGGGCACTGGCCATCGCAACCGTCGCCCGTGGCTCTTCCTACGGCGCACGGCTCCCGTTGCGGCGTCGATCGTGGTGTGGCTCGGACTCTCCTCCGTATCGACGGGCACGGCGTCGAGCGCGGCGACGCTGCCGACACCGTGGCCCTACACGGCGACCGTCACCTCAGGACCCGACGCAGGTGAGACCGTGCACCTGCTCCATCTCGACAACCTCACGCTGGAGGACCTCGGGGCCAGCGTCGTCGGCCAGGCCACCTTGCACGTCAACCTCCCCTCCTCCGCTTACGACTGCCTCTCCGGGACGAGCGTCGACGTCTTCGCCTTCGACGGCCAGCACTTCTTGCACAACGGACTGCAGGGCAGCCAGTGCACCTACGGGACCTGGGAGATCGCGCCCGCCGTCCTCGGGGGACCGCTCCAGGCACCCGTCGTCACGGCTGCCCACCTTGTCGAAGGCGGCTCCGGCCTCCAGCCGTCGAGCCTCG
>JAJZCK010000282.1 GCA_021846125.1 Actinomycetes bacterium
CGACACACCCGAGCTCCTCCGTGCCCGGCGAGTCGACGACTTCCTCGGCGCGTTCGAGAAGGTCCAGGTTGGCGGGTGACACTTCCTCACCGACGTTGAACCCGGTGGCGGCGGCCTCCACGTCGTCGCTGTTGGTCACCGTACCGTTGCCGAGGAAGCTGCCAAGGTGAGTGGCGGGCGCCATCGTTCCGCGGACTGGAAGTGGATCCCACCGATGACGAGCATCGAGGTTCTCGGACGTGCAGGCGACTTTGCACTCGTCCGCCGTCTGATGCCACATGCCGCTTCACATGGCCATCGATCGGCGACGCATGCAGCGCAGTTCGTCCGCGACGCCCGTACGGACCACCCACACGGGGCCGGTGCCCTGTTGCTGGCGCCCGTACGGCATGGAGCAGCTTGCAGCTGTCAACCCGCTTGGACGTCGGCTGCTCGGTCTCGATCCGAAGCCGGACTATGTGGGTAGCACGGTCCGGTAGGCGGTGACCGCGTAGCGCGCTTGCACTTCGGTCCAAGGCGCCGCCTCGGAGCCCGCGGCCGGCAGACTGAGAAGATCTCCACAGGGCGGATCTGGTCGGACCTTGCGACGATGCGACGGTCTCGGGGCGAGACTGCGTTCTTTACGAGCGGTGAGCACCCGGTACATCCTGGAACCGTGCCACGGTGAAAGCGATCACAACGGGTACGTCTATCGCGAACACGACGAGCGTCAGGATGAGCACGGTCAGCGTCGAGCCGCGGGTATGGTCGTAGACGAAGACGAAGCCCAGGATCGCGGCGATGGAGACATACGCGACCAACGCCCACCGGGCGACTTGGAAGAACGTCGCCCAAGCGAATTGACGGATCCTACTCATAAGCGTCATCGCGACGAGCGTAAGAGCACCGCCTGCGGCGAGCAGCCCGACGGCGGGTGCCAGCGGAGGCAGCCGGGGGAGGTGGGCCGCAAGGTAGACACCGCCTGCGAGCATGAGGGCGACCGATGCCACCACGAGCTCGGCGATCGGGGGGAGATGCCGATCGGCGCCAGCCGGCCCAGGGTTAGCGGAGCGGGTGTGGGCACTGTCGTCGACAGTCATGTCGTCGCGATCCTCGTCATGATCACGAGCGTGACAATCTGCATCGCACCGGTGACTCCTGCGGTGAGGATGAACCGTCGCATCAGCCGACCGATCACGTCGCCTCTCGGCTGGGGTTTCTGAAGCTCGAAGAGCACCGCGACGTTCGCCGGCTCCAGGACCCCCAACGCCACCACAGCCATCACTGCCACCACGACGAAAGACACCACGATCCAACCGTGGTGGGAGTAGGTCGTCAACAGATAGCCCTTGTACCGGGCGAGTTGCCAACCGGCAGCCAGCGTGCACACCACGAGGGTCGGCATGATGAGGATCATCTTCGGCATGAGCCGCTTTGTGAGCTCCGTCCGCGCCGGCATCGAGAGGCGGCCGAGGATGGGACCGATCACGAAGCCGAAGAAGAGGTCGATGGCGGTCCACATGCCTCCTCCGACGACGTGGAAGAAGTCGATCGCCCATAGCCGGTTCGTCGCGATCGTCGCGATCAGCCCTACGAGGACGAGGGCGACGACCGGTAGTGCCCTGGTCGGGACGATCTGGAACGTCCCCGGGGATGTGGCCGCTGCCGGAAGCGCCGGCAGATCATAGGCGCGAGCCGCAGATACCTCTTGAGCCGTATCCGTCACGGGTCCATCCTCCTTGGTCCGGTGGGGGAGCTCGGTCCCGGGCGCCGCGTCGTCGAATCGGCGCCTTGCGACGGTTCTCAGCATCGCGCAGTCTGGGTCGCCGCGTGCACTAATATGCCTGAGCCCGTCCGACTGGCCCTCGCGGGCCGCCCGCCCAGATCTCGTAGACGTCGTCAGAGGAAGTCGAAGTCGCCGTCGAGGTTGCTGGTGCAAGCGGTGCCGTGCTCGACGACATTGCTGTCGAACCGAGTGCGCGACGACCATTGCATCGTGGCGAGCCGGCATCGCCGGGCGCTCGAGCGGAGGGGATGTCGCTCGCGGCGACGTGGGACGGGAACGCGACCTCGACTATCGCTCCCGCGAGGTGCGCCGACGATGCGGGATCGCTACCGCTCGATGCTGGCCTACTGCCAACCGACGCTCGCTTTCGGACCCGGTGCTCCTGCCGACCACATCACGGTCGGGCTCAGATCGGGTCCGTTCCACTGACCTCGCCGTCTCGAACGAGATCCGTCCACCCCCGGCCATCCCAGTAACGCTCCGTGTGGCGGCACATGACGTCCGGGTACCAGCCGAACATCGCGGGCTTGCCTTCGACGTCGCTCGTCGGCGCCGCCGGTCCCTTCGGCGCGGGTGGGGCCTCGGCGAGCTGTGGGCCTGCGACGCCAGCCGGCGGAGCTACCGGGAACACGCCGTAGGGGCGGGTGCCCGCGTGGGCTCGAACGGCGCGCGACGGGTATGCCGACTTCGTGGTCGCCTGGGCAAGGATCTCGACGATGATGCCGAAAGGCTGGAGGAAGAAGCAGATCAGTGCCCAGATGGCCGAGGGCAGGCGCCACGGCGTCACGCCCCGGGTGAGCCGGTGCCGGTAGGACATGCGGTAGCCGAGACCGGCAAAGACGCATGCGAACACCAAGGACACGACGACCTCGCTTCGGCTGTACCCCGCGAACAGCGCGGCGCCGAGTACCTGTGGGGTCATCTCGGCGACAACGCGGGGACGGTCACGCTCGTCATGTCGGCATTCTACCCGCCGAGCTGGCACTTCCGTGCCGCGACGAGAGTAGGGCGACGCTGCCGGTCCTCAGCGCCCTGGTTGGCGGCGCTCTCGTGCGCGCCAA
>JAJZCK010000049.1 GCA_021846125.1 Actinomycetes bacterium
GGAACGACATGGCGAAGAAGACTCCGAACGCGATCTGGACCTGCGAGAGCGACAGCCCGTAGACATGCCGGGCAAAGAGCGCGCCAAACACGACGACAGCCGCAAAAGGTGCCGTGTACAGCAGTTGGCCGAGGAGCGCGACCTCGAATGCCCGATCGGCGAGCGCTCGGCGCAGAGGCACCCGGACCACCGGGACTGGCGGAGCCACAGGCGCGGAGCCGTCCGCTCCGAGGACGATCACGACCGCCATCACGAGCGCCGCTGCGAGCGGTCCGAGGGCGAACCAGCGGAACGCCGTCCGCAGGTTGGCATGGCTCAGCGCGAGCACCGCGGTCTCGACGAACGGGCCGATCGCGAGGCCGAGGCTGAGCGACACGCCGAGGAGGGCGATCGGCCGGTCTCGCGAGCCGCGCACGACTTCCTCTCCACCGATCCCTCCGACCGCGGTCACGAGTGCCGGGAACACGAGTCCGCCCGCGAGGCCGAGCACGAGGATGCCGATCGTGAGCGCGAAAAGCCCATGCGCGTCGCCTACGAGCGGAAAGGCGCCAGCGAGAACGACGAGCGCCACGACGAGCGCGTGGCGCACCTGCCGGGTCGGGACGCGCGCGGAGACTGCCGCCATCGTCACCACCGCGACTGCTCCGCTTGCAGCGGTGAGAACGCCGATCGTGCTTGCTCGTAGACGCAGCAGATCCGCTGCCAGGAGCGGAAAGGTCGTCTGACCCATGTTTTGGCTGGACCTCGCCAACATCGTCACGCCAAGCAGCGCGGCCAGCACGAGGACGGCACGCAGTCCAAGCGACCGCCCTCGTTGCCCCTTCACCACTTCGAGCCTACCGAGGAGCTCGCCCCACCGATCTGCCGACAGCGGCAGCCGCTCCGGCGTCGTCCGGCACGTGGCCTCACGCGCCACGGTCCAGCCGGAGCACAATGGTGCGGTGCCGTCCCCTGTCCCTGCGACCGCGGATCGCTCCCGACCGGTGCTGGCGGTGCGCGGTCTCACCGTCGACTTCGGGCCTTTCGCCGCACTGCGTGGCGTCGACCTCGAGGTCCTCCCCGGCGAGGTCGTCGCGCTCACAGGTGAGAACGGTGCCGGCAAGACGACCCTCGTGCGCAGCATCGCTGGCGACATATCGCCGACTGGTGGAGAGATCCTGGTCGCCGGCCATCTCGTCGCAGGCGACGCGACCGTCGCACGGCGCCTCGGCGTCGCAGTCGTCTGGCAGGACCTGGCCCTCTGCGACAACATGAGCGTGGCGGCCAACCTGCTCCTCGGCCAGGAGCGGGGCTTGATCCTGCTGTCCGACGCCCGGTTCCACGCCAGGGCGGCGGCCCTTCTCGACGAGCTGGGCATCAGGCTCCACGACACCACCGAGAGCGTGCGATCGCTGTCGGGCGGCCAACGCCAGCTCCTCGCAGTCGCCCGGGCGGTGCGCGACCATCCGAAGATCCTGCTCCTCGACGAGGCGACGGCAGCCCTCGGCGTCAGCGAGTCCGCAGAGGTGGAGAGCCTCGTGCTGAGGCTCCGAGAGCAGCAAGTCGCCATCGTGCTCGTCTCCCACGACATCGAGCAGCTCTTCCGGTTGGCCGACCGGATCGTCGTGCTCAGGGACGGCAGGGTCGTGGCCGAGGTCGACCCGTCCGACGCCCATCCCGACGACGTCGTCGCGCTGGTGTCCGGGCAGGAGCTCGACTCCTCCGCTCGGGGCCAGCTCACGCGCCTGCACGGCCTTGCCGACCGCCTCGCCTCGAGCGACCGATCGTCGAGCCTGTCACTCATCTTGTCCACCCTCGGAGCAGCGCTCGGGACGGAGCGGATGTGCATCCACCTCGTGGACGGCTCGTCCCTCGCCTGCGTCGCGTCGATCGGCCTCCCGCCTCAGCTGTCGGACGCGCTCGCCCGGATCCCCGTCGGGAGCGCGGGTGGACCGCTCGGACTTGCCGCGGCGGCGCGTGAGCCCGTCGTCGTCGACGACGTGCAAGGCACGGCACCTTGGAGCCGGACGTCCGACGTCACCGCCGAACCGCTTGTCGGGAGCTCCTGGACCGTCCCGATCAGCGGTTCGGCGGGACTTCTCGGAGTCTTCAGCGTCTTCCCCCAGGCACTCGGGCGACCACGCCGTGACGAGCTCGACCTCGTCACCCTCTACGCCGGGTACGCCGCGAGCGCCATCGAAAGGGACCGGCTCTTCGGCGAGGTCACGACTCGCAACCGCGTGCTCGAGACGCTTCGCGAGGTCCTCGAGACCCTCGCCGGACCCGTTCCGGTCGGCGAGGGTCTCCAGATGGCCGTGCGGGCGCTCCGATCCGGCCTACGCGCCGACGAGGTCGCGCTCGTGGCGCTGCCCGACGGCCCCGGGCGCGTCTGCCGCGCCCGGGCCGGCGCGCCCGGCGTCGGAGCTCCTGACGCGCTGGTCGACGCAGCACTTTCTGCGCTGTCGGCTCAGGAGAACGCCGCGGTCCCGGCTGCGTTCGCAGCCGACGCGTTCCGGTGCCTCGCGGTACGGTTCCTCGCCCCCGGCGGTGACACGCTTCTCCTCGCCAGCTGGAGCAGCGGTGCTGTCCCCGAGGAGGCCTCTGCGCTCATGGGCGACGCCGCCCGCTCGCTGCGCCTCGCCCTCGAGCGCGAGGAGATCGGCCAGGTCCAGCAGGAGGCCGCCGCGCTGCGGCGCTCGCACGAGCTGCAGCGGGGCTTCCTCTCCCGCCTGAGCCACGAGCTGAGGACGCCCCTCACGGCCATCCGCGGCTACGCGTCGAGCCTCATGCAGACAGACGTGACGTGGGACGGCGAGTCACAGCGCCGCTTCCTCACGCGCATCGCTGCCGAGTCGGCCCGGCTCGGGCGCCTCGTCGACGACCTCCTCGACATCTCGGCGATCGAATCGGGCGTCATGCGGCTCCAGAGGGACTGGTGCGACATTCCGCTCGTCGCCGACGCCGCCGCCGCGTGCCTCCCACCGGCACAGGCAGCGGCGGTGCGCATCGACCGAGACGAAGACCTGCCCGTCGTCTGGGCGGACCACGACCGGCTGGAGCAGGTGCTCGTCAACCTCATGGACAACGCCTTCCGCCACAACGCACCAGGACGCCGCGTCGTCGTCGGTGTCCACCGCCGGGGCGGTACCCGGGTGGCGATCACCGTCGCGGACGACGGATCGGGGGTGCCCCCCGACGTCGCGGGCGCGCCGTTCGAGCCTGGTCGGCGCCGTTCGAGCCCGACCGCCGGCACCGGTCTCGGCCTCTCGATCGCCAAGGGCATCGTCGACGCGCACGGCGGCACGATCGAGCTCGAACCGCGACGGCGCGGCACCACCTTCCGGATCGAGCTCCCGATCGAAGCACCGGAACGTCCCCACGGCGAACCCGGCGAGCAGCCGGCCGACGGCGACCAGCCGGCACGCGGGCCCGCTCCCCCCGCTCTCGCGCCGGCTGCGCGCCCCCCGGACGTCGGCCATGTGCACCGCGATGGCTGAAGCCACCACAGCGACGACTCGCGTCCTGCTCGTCGAAGACGACCTCAACATCGTCGACCTCATCCGCTCGAACCTCGCGGTCCGCGGCTTCGACGCGGTCGTCTCGACCGACGGCGCCCGCGTGCTCCAGCTGCTCGAGACCGAGGTGCCGGACATCGTCCTGCTCGATCTCATGCTCCCAGAGGCCGACGGCTTCGAGCTCTGCCGGATGATCCGCGAGCGCTCCTCGGTCGGGATCATCGTCGTCTCGGGGCGTGGCGGCGAGCGAGACAAGGTCACTGCTTTGAACATGGGCGCTGACGACTACATGACGAAGCCCTTCAGCATCGAGGAGCTTCTCGCCCGGATCATGGCCACCCTGAGGCGCACTCGGATGCTCGCTCCGGCCGAGCCCGACGAGTCGACGATCGTCGCCGGCGAGCTCGTGATCGATCTCGCCAGCCAGCAGGTCACGCGTTCCGGCACGCCGGTTCACCTGACACCGACGGAGTTCGCACTTCTGCGAGAGCTCGCGACGAACCGCGGCAAGCTCCTCACCCACGCACACCTCCTCCGACGGGTCTGGGGCCAGGGCTACGAGACCGAGACGGAGTACGTCCGCGTGTACGTCCGACGCCTGCGCGCCAAGCTCGAGGTCGACGACAGCCCTCCGCTGATCCTCACCCAGCCACGCGCCGGCTACCGGTTCGCCCCCGGATGAGCTCTGCGGCCAGTGAGGCGCGCGCGGCCCGGTCCGCTCCTCGGCACCCGCTCGCTCGACGCCACCGGCGCACGCAGCCGTTTACAGATTGTTCACGGTGACGAGCACATGTTTACGGTGGCGTTCACGACTTGCGGCGTAACGTCCGTCGCGAAGCATCCAAGGGGCCACCGGGAGGCCGCGGCGGCGATCGCCGCCGGGCTCGCCGATCGGTCCACGTCGACACAAGGGGGACATCCATGAAGCACCCGTCCAAGACGCGCGCCATCGCGCCCGTGGTGACCGCTGGCATCGTCGCTGCTGCGTTCGGCGGAGGGGCGGTCGCCTCTGCGAGCGTCCGCTCTGCTGCGAAGCCGCCGACGCTTTCCATCTCGCAGTTCAACCGCACCTTCTCGGCCATGGCGAAGCTCAAGCCGCTCGTGGCGATGGGGTCCGGCATGATCGCCGCGATCCTGCCGGACACCGTGACGTCGACCCGCTACACCGAGTTCGACGCCCCGTACCTCAAGAGGGCCTTCCAGACGGCCGGTCTGAAGCCGTCGCAGTACGTCGTCCAGAACGCGCTCGGAAGCACGTCCACACAGTTCACAGACGCGCAAGCCGACATCACCAAGGGCACGAAGGTGCTCATCATCGACCCGCTCGACTCGGGTGTCGGCGCGAGAATCGAGCTCTATGCCAAGGCACGCGGCGTGAAGGTGATCGACTACGACCGCCTCACGCTCGGTGGCTATCGCACGTACTACGACAGCTTCAACAACGTCGTCGTCGGCAACCTCATCGGCAAGGGCTTCCAGAGCTGCGTCGCCGCGTGGCACGTCTCCAAGCCCCAGGTGGTCGAGATGTACGGCGCACCCACGGACAACAACGCGACGCTCTTCGGCGAGGGCTACAACCAGATCCTCGACCCGCTCTTCAAGTCTGGCAAGTACACGCTCGTGACGAGCACAGCCGGCACGTGGACGCCCGACGTCGCCGAGACCGAGTTCCAGCAGGCCGTGACAGCTCACAAGAACATCAACTCGGCCGTCATCCCGAACGACGAGAACGCAGCACCGATCATCTCGTACCTGAAGAACCTCGGCGTCAAGCCGAGGACGTTCCCCATCACGGGCCAGGACGCGACGCTCACCGGACTGCAGAACATCCTCTCCGGCTATCAGTGCGGAACGGTGTACAAGCCGATCTACCTGGAAGCTCAGGCTGCCGTCGCACTTGGCATGTACCTTCGGGCGGGCCTCACTCCCCCGGCCACCCTCGTGAACGGCATGACGACAGACCCGAAGACGCACAAGCGCGTCCCGTCGGTGCTGCTGAAGCCGGAGTGGGTCACGACGTCGAACATGGCGTCCACGGTCATCGCGGACAACTTCGTGCCCGCTAGCCAGTTGTGCACGGGCACCTACGTCTCCGAGTGCTCGGCGGCAGGAATCAAGTAGTGAGCTTGCGCGCCATGCACGTCCACGGGATCGCGCTGCAGATCCCCCGGGACGCCCGGTGACGACCACCGACGCGAGCAGCGGCGCCCGGCCCGAGACCTCGGGCCGGGCGCCGGGGGGCGATGCCCCGGGCGCGACGTCGCGACCGGCTCCCCGTGACGGGGAGCCGGTGCTGCGACTGCGCAGCATCGGCAAGAGCTTCGGCTCGGTCCGAGCATTGAGCGGCATCGACCTCGACATCCCGGCGGGCAAGGTCACCGCGCTCGTCGGCGACAACGGCGCCGGTAAGTCCACGCTCATCAAAGCCATCTCGGGAATAGCTCCGCCCGACGAGGGCCAGATCGTCTGGCAGGGCGAGCCGGTGCACGTGCGCACTCCGAAAGATGCCACGGCTCTCGGCATAGCCACCGTCTATCAGGACCTCGCGCTTTGCGACAATCTCGACATCGTCCAGAACATGTACCTTGGACACGAGCTTCTCCAGCACCGCCTCCTCGACGAGTCGGCGATGGAGCTCGGGGCCAAGCAGGCGCTCGCGGAGCTGTCCGTCGTCACCGTGCGCTCGATCCGTCAGGTGGTCGGATCGCTCTCGGGTGGCCAGCGCCAAGCAGTCGCCGTGGCCAAGGCGGTCATGGGCAATGCGCGGCTCGTCATCCTCGACGAGCCGACGGCCGCCCTCGGCGTCTCGCAGACCGCCATGGTCCTCGGTCTCATCCAGCGCTTGGCCGAGCGTGGCGTCGCCGTGCTCGTCATAAGCCACAACCTGACTGACGTGTTCGCGGTCGCGGACTACGTCGCCGTGCTCTACCTCGGCCGGATCGCCGGATCCGGACCGGTCGGCGCCTTCGACACCCACAGCACCGTGGAGCTCATCACGACTGGGAGGACCAGCCGTGCCACTTCCCCGGATGCATCCGACGCCGGCGCCGTCGGCGGCGCGGCGAGCTAGGCGGCAAGATGTCATCGACCATCCGAAACGACCCACCCACCGGCGTGTCGCCGGCGCCCGGCACGGACGCCCAGGAGGGCGACGCACGCAGCGCCAACGGCAGCACGGCGCCGGAGGGTGCCTCTTCGTCGTCCGGTTACACCCCTGGTGCAGACACTCTCGCTGGATTCTTCCGGTCCTGGCTGAAGCAGGTGCGTAACGGCGACATCGGCGTCCTCCCCGTCGTCGCAGGGCTCGTCCTGCTCGTCGTCATCTTCCAGTCCGAGGACTCCGTCTTCCTCTCTGCAGGCAACCTCACCAACCTGCTCACCCAGGGTGCGGTCTACATGCTCCTCGGCATGGCCGAGGTGTTCGTCCTCCTCTTGGGCGAGATCGACCTGTCGGCGGGATATGTCGCGGGCATCGGCGCGACCGTCACACTCGAGCTCGCGACCAATCCGCACAACCTGCCGTGGTGGATCGCATGTGCAGCCGGCCTCGCCGTGTCGACAGCCATCGGCCTCGTCCAGGGGCTGCTGATCACGCGCCTCGGCCTGCCGTCGTTCATCGTGACTCTCGCTGGCTACCTCGGCTTCCAAGGCCTGCTGATCGACATCATCAACGCGGACACCGCTGCGAACGGCGGCACGATCTCCGTGACGAACAGCATCATCAACGATTTCGTCAACGGGAACCTGAGCGCTGTCGCCGGCTGGGTCGTCATGGTCGCGATCGTGGCAGCGTTCGGCGTGTTCGCTTTCGCACGGGACAGGCGCCGGCGAGCCTCGGGGCTCCATACCCAGCCGATAAGCGTGACGCTGCTGAAGCTCGCCGTCATGGCCGCCGCCGGAGTGGTGGTCGTGCTCGTCTGCAACGCCAACCGTGGAGTGCTCACCAGCCTGACGCTGCGCGGCGTCCCGTGGGTGGTCCTCATCGTCCTCGGCGTGCTGGCCGCCTGGACGTTCCTTCTCGGTCGCACGCGCTTTGGTCGATACGTCTACGCGATCGGCGGGAACGCCGAAGCAGCGCGGCGCGCAGGTGTCAACCTGCGCCGGACCCGGACGACCGCGTTCGCGCTCTCCGGGTTCACGTCCGGCATCGCGGGGATCATCTATGCGTCACGGCTCGGGTCCATCTCGACCGACATCGACAGCACGCTCGTGCTCTACGCCGTCGCAGGGGCTGTGATCGGCGGCACGAGCCTTTTCGGCGGCCGGGGAAAGATGCTCCACGCCCTTCTCGGCGGGCTCGTCATCGCCGCGATCTACAACGGGCTGGGCCTGCTCGGGCTGTCGGCGGCGACGACCTTCATGGTGGCTGCCCTCGTCCTGCTCGTCGCGGTCGCCGTCGACGCCGGTGCCCGCAGGGGACGGGTCGCACGCTGATTGCCGCAGGACCCGCGCATCGATCGCGCGCGACACGCCTCGACCTCGGGAGGAGCCGGTCGTGGCGGTCGTGTCGGTCCGCGATGTGTGCCGACTGCAAGCGCCGGTGGCCGGGCGCCGCCGGCGAGGTCGTCGCCCACGGGCCTCGCCGGCGCACGCAGTGCCACCTGCCCGCCCGTGGCAAGCTGGAGCCGTGCAGATCGGCGTCGTCTATCCGCAGATCGAGCTCCGAGGAGACCCGACCGCTGTCGGACGGATCGGGAGGGCAGTCGAGGAGCTCGGCTTCGACCACCTGCTCGCCTACGACCACGTGGTCGGTGCAGTCCACGCCGGCCGGACGCCTCGGCTGACGGGCCCCTACGCAGAGGACGACCCGTTCCACGACCCGCTCGTGATGTTCGCGTACCTGGCCGGCATCACCGAGAGGATCGGTCTCGCCACGGGGATCTTGATCCTCCCGCAGCGCCAGACGGTGTTGGTGGCACGCCAAGCCGCCGACGTCGACCTGCTGTCCGGCGGCAGGCTGCGGCTCGGCGTGGGAGTCGGCTGGAACCACGTCGAGTACGAGGCGCTCGGGCAGGATTTCCACACCCGCGGCGCGAGGCAGGAGGAGCAGATCGGGCTTCTCCGCCGGCTGTTCACAGAACCGGTGGTCGACTTCTCAGGTCACTTCGACCGGGTCGACCGAGCCGCGCTCGTGCCGAAGCCCTCCCGGCCCGTCCCGATCTGGCTCGGTGGATCCGGCGAGGCGGCCTTCGAGCGGGCCGCCCGCCTCGCGGACGGCTTCATCTTCGTCGGCGGCGGCATCGACCACACCCTCCATGCCTGGGACCGGCTGCGAGAGCGCGTACGCGGCTCCGGCAGGCGGGTCGAAGACTTCGGAGCGGACTACGTGGTGCGGGTCGACGGCAGCGTGAGCGACCTCGCCGCGGAGATCGACGCATGGCGCGACGCGGGCGGGACCCATGTCTCGGTGGTCACCATGGGGCTCGGCCTCGGCTCCGTCGAAGGGCACCTCGACTTCCTCGCCTCGGTCGCAGACTCTGCCGGCTTGCACCCCGTGACCCCGTGACCCCGTGACCCCGTGACCCCGTGACCCCGTGACCCCGTGACCCCGTGACCCCGGATCGTCGCGATGGTCGGTGCCGCGCCCGGTCGCTAGCGTCTCCTCGCCCGTCGAGACCGGAGCAGCCGCAGGAGCTTGCGCAAGATGAAGAGCATCCCGGGGACGCTAGCGGCCCGCCGGATCGGCATCCACCGCGGCTCGCGGGTCGTCCCGGGGTCGCTCAGTGACGAGGTGCCGCGAGCGACCAGACGAGGACGAAGTAGCAAGCGCTCGCGACGACGACCATCGTGTGCCAGACCTCGTGGTAGCCAAACAGCTCAGGGCTCGGGTCCGGCCATCTCGACGCGAGCACCCCTGCGCCGGCGGTGTACAACAGCGCCATGGCGCCGAGCAGGGCGAGCTCGAAGGCGCTCAGGCGATGGACCGCTTCGGGCAGCGTGACGACGGCGAGCCAGCCGAGAGCGAGGTAGGCAGCCGACGTGAGACGTGGTCGTGCCTCGAACCGGAACGTCGTGGTCACGACGGCTGCAGCTGCCCCGAGCCAGACGAGGCCGAGCACGACGAGGGACGTGGCGCCGGGCGCTCCGAGCAAGCAGTAGGGCGTCATCGACGCCGCGATGAACACGTAGATCATGGCGTGGTCGACCTGACGAAGGCGCCGGCGCGACTCGGGCGACCAGGCACCGAGGTGGTAGCTGGCGCTCGCCGCGTAGAGGCCGACGAGCGCGACTGCGTACACCGCCACGCCGTCGCCGGCCCCGTCGCGCCATACGAGCACGCCGGCGGCGGGAAGCGCCAAGACGAGCGCTGCGAGATGCACCAGCCCGCGCCCTCGGGGGGCATCGTCGCTGCCGGTGGGGCGAAGGCGACGGTCGGTCGGCGACGCAGCCTCGGTCCGCCCGCCGGTCACGGCGCCATGCGCCCGGCCCGACCGTAGGCGAGGCTCGTCGCGAGGTGACGTGGGGCGACGGACCGAGCCGAACGGCTCGCGAGCTCTCCCGCGTCGGCTGTCCAGTTGGGCTGGAACACGTGCCACTGCTCGGGCGCGGGACGGATGAGCTCCTCGAGCTCGTGCGCCACCGCCTGGGTGAGGATGGCGGTGTCGTCGCGGAGCCGACCGCTTCGCGACGCGTCCACGGCCGGCCGCACGACCATCTCGTAGCGACCGCGGGGTCGCTGGTAGACGGCGCAGGGCAGCAGCGCCGCGCCGCTTCGCAGGGCGAGCAGGGCGGGCCCACCGGGCAGTCGGGTCCGTGCCCCGAAGAGCTCGACGTCGACGCCGCCGCCGAGGATGTCGCGGTCCGCGAGAAGCGCTACCACGCCACCGCGACGGAGCTCTCTGAGCAGCTGCGCCGCAGCGCCGCCACCGAGAGGCAACGCCGTGAGCCCGAGCGCGGCCCGACGCGCCACGAACCAGGCGAAGAGCTCCGGAGGCTCGACGACCTCCGCGACTCCCGTCAAGGCTATGCCCTGCTCGACGAGGTAGACGCCTCCGACGTCCCACGACCCGACGTGGGGAAGCGTCAAGATCACCCCTCTCCCCCGGGCGATCGCCTCGTCGAGGTGCGTGCGACCCACGATGTCGGTCTCCGCGGCGAACAGGCCCTTGTTCTTCGCCACGAGCAGCGCGCTCTCGGTCCAGTAGCGCCCGTAGGACGCAAAGCTCCGCCGGACCAGGCGCGCGAGGTCGGCATCCGAGGCTGTCGGGCCGACGACGTGACGGAGATTGCCCGCGACGACGGCCCGTCGCCGCGGTGACACCGCGGCGAGAAGCTGCCCCGCCCGGCTTCCGAGACGAAGCACCACCGAACGGGGAAGCAGCTGGAGCATCGCGGACGAGCCCCGGTACACGACGCAGGCAACCTGCTTGCGCGCGTCGTTCACGAGACGACAGACGACGACGGACGGGCTGCTCGACGCTGCGAGCTGGCAGTTCGTGTTGACATCTCGACCGCACAAGGTATAGCAATCTGATGCATGAACGCTTGGCAGCCCGGCCGGGCGAACCGCGGCCAGCGTCGCGGGAACCGGGTTCGCGCAGTGCAGCGAATGCGCCTGCTGGCACTGACGACTCTCGTCGCGACCTACCTCCTCATCGTCCTCGGCAGCACGGTCAGGGTCACCGGATCCGGCATGGGCTGCAAGGGCTGGCCTCTCTGCTCGGGGAGCATCGGTCCCATCGACCAGTTCCACCCCCTGATGGAGCAGTCCCATCGCTACCTCGTGACGATCGTCACCGTGCTCGTCGTCGGGCTCGCGATTCTCGCCAGCCGTACCGGAGCGCAGGCTCGTCTCGTGCGCGGGCCCGCGCTCGCAGGCGTCGGGGTCGTCGCCGTTCAGGTGGCTCTCGGGGCGGTCACCGTCGTCACGAACAACGCACCGGTCACCGTCGCTCTCCACCTGGCTGTCGGACTGCTCTTCCTCGGGGTGGTGACCGTGACGGCCGTCGCGTCCTTCGCGGACCCCGAGCGATCCTTGCCGGTGCTGCGCGGCACCTCCCGCCTCGCCTGGGCAGCGGTCGTCGGGCTGTTCCTCGTCCTTGTCTCCGGGTCGCTCGTCGTAGACGGCGGCGCCGAGGCGGCGTGCCCGTCGTGGCCGGTCTGTCTCGGAAGCCGAGCAGCCGGCGGGCTCGTCAACTTGCAGCTGACCCACCGCTCCGTCGTCCTTGTCGGTGGCGCGCTCGTCGCCTTCTACCTCCTCGACGTGCGCCGCGGCTCGCCCTCTCGCTCGCCTCGACGGAGGCTCGCGATGGCAGGGCTCGGTGCGCTCGCGCTGCAGGTAGGTGTCGGAGCCGTCGACGCCCTGCTCCGGGCGCCCGAGGCACTGGCCGACCTCCACCTCGCCGTCGCGGCAGCGCTGTGGGCGACCGTCGTGGCCACCGTTGCCATCCGAGACCGCGAGCCGTCGATGTCGCGCCGTGGGCGTCGTGGACTTCGACCTCTCTCGAGGAGAGAGCCGAGCGCAGCCCGACGACCGGTCGTGACCTCGAGCGCCACGCGGATACCCCCAGCAGGCCGGTCGATCGCCACGTGGCGCTCGTTCCACGGCGGGAGGCCGATGCACAGGCACGCCGAGACCGAGGCTCACGTCTCGCCCGCCTCGCCCTGATCGAGCGCCGGCAAGCGGACGACGACACGCGTCCCACCGCCGGAGGCCGCCTCGACGCGCACCTCTCCCCGGTGGGCGTCGACGATCCCCTGCACGATGGCGAGCCCGAGGCCCGAGCCGGGGACGCGCCGGGCGCTGCCGCCTCGATAGAAGCGGTCGAAGACGTGCGGCAGGTCCTCGGGCGAGATCCCGGGCCCGTGGTCCTCGACCACGAGGACGGCGACGTGACCCGCGTCGCTCTCCCGGGAAGCATCGTTCCCCCGGGAAGCATCAGGCTGCCCACGAGCCGGCACGGCCCCGGCGCTGCCGGTCGACTCGACCACCCCTACCCGGACGGTGGCACCCTCCGGGCTCCACTTCGCGGCGTTGTCGACGACGTTCGACGCGAGGCGCTCGAGGTCTGCGGGCACGCCGCGCACGAGGACCGGCGAGAGATCGGTCTCGAAGCAGAGCCTCGGGTGCACGCGCTCCAGGCGATCGACCACCGCGGCGACGAGCGCGTCGAATGCGACGACCTGTGTTGCGTCCGGTGACGCGGGGGCGCCCTCCTGGCGCGCGAGGTCGATGATGTCCGCGACCAGCCTGCTCAGCGCGTCGAGCTCGACTGCCACGTCCGCGACGAGCTGACGCCTCGCGTCGGGGTCGAGCTCGACCGGACCGGCGAGCACCTCGACGTTCGTGCGCAGGCTCGTGAGCGGCGTCCGGAGCTCGTGCGACGCGTCCGCGACGAGCTGGCGCTGCGACTGTCGGGAGCGCTGCAGCGCAGCGAGCAAGGTGTTGATGCTGGAAGCGAGGCGGCTCAGCTCGTCCTTGCCGTCGACGTGCATCTGCTCCGCGAGGTCGCGGGTCTCTGCGAGGCGCTCCGCGGCGACGGTGAGGCGCCGGACCGGCCGGAGCGCGACACCTGCCACTGCGGCTCCGAGCAGCACTGCGACGAGCACTCCCCCGGCCGCCGTCGCGACGAGCACGACGGCGAGGCGGTCCAGCTCGAGGACGAGCTCGCCGTCTGGTTGGACGACCTCGAGAGCGCGCCCCGTGCCGAAAGGTGTGACGAGCACCCGGACCGCCAGCGCGCCGATCGTCTCGCTCGCGAAGTACCGCGAAGCCTCGCCGGACGCGACCTGTCGCTGCGCGACGCCCACAGGCAGGTGGACAAAGGGGTCCTCGCGAGCGAGCACCGCGCCGTTCGAGGCGACGACCTGGGCGAAGGGTCCGACCGTGAGCCCGGGCGCCACGTGGCGGACCGGCTGGAACGCCCCGGCGAGGCCACGGGCGGCGTCCCGGCGAGCGAGCACCTTCGCGTGGTGCTCGAGCGTCGCGTCCACACGAGCAACGAGGTCGTGGTGGACGCTCAGATAGACGACCCCGGACGAGGACAGCACCGCGACCGCTACTGCGAGCGCGGCGACGAGGGCGACCCTCGTGCGGACACCGAGGCGCGCCGACCAAAGCTTGCGGCGGGGACGAAGCCGCACGCCGACCGAGGGGCCGTGCCGATCTCGCCGCGGCCGTGCGCCGGGCTGCTCAGTCACGAAGGACGTAGCCGACGCCGCGAACGGTCTGGATGAGCCGCGGCTCGCCGCCGGCCTCGGTCTTGCGACGGAGGTAGCCGATGTAGACGTCGATCGAGTTCGACGAAGGGCCGAAGTCGTACTCCCAGACGTTGGCAGAGATGACCTCGCGGGTGAGCACCAGGCGGGGATGGCGGAGGAACAGCTCGAGGAGGAGGAACTCCGTACGAGTCAGCTCGATCGGCCGCCCTGCTCGCACGACGGTCCTCGGTCCCGGCTCGAGGACGAGCTCGCCGAAGCGGAGCACGACGCTCGCCTCGGCCGGCCCCGCGCGGCGCAGCAGCGCACGCAGCCGAGCGAGCAGCTCGTCCAGTGCGAACGGCTTGACGAGGTAGTCGTCGGCGCCGATGTCGAGGCCGGCCACCCGGTCGCCGATCGCGTCCCGCGCCGTGAGCATGAGCACCGGGGTCGGGTCCCCCGCCTCCCGGAGCCTCCTGCAGACCTCGAGCCCGTCGATCCCGGGCATCGCGACGTCGAGGACGAGGACGTCTGGAGCACGGGCGGCGAGCAGGCGGAGCGCCTCGAGACCCGATGCCGCAGTCTCGACCTCGAGCCCGTGGAGCACGAGCGCCCGCTCGACCGCCCGCCGCACACCCTCGTCGTCGTCGACGACGAGGACGTGCGACCGGTGCTCATCTGACCCCATCGGCTCGGACACCACTGCTCCTCACGTGCGCCGTCGGCCCAGGGTCTCCGGGACGGACAACGGGGACACCCACCACCAGGACACCGCCGGTGTGGGCACGGACGACCGGCACGAGGTCGAGCCGGTCGTCCGCGTACCGCCTGCACCACTATGACGAGTCCCGGCCCAGCTTGTCCGTCCGCGCGCAGGCCGACCGGCTACCCGACGAGGACGAGCCGACCGCTCGCCGCCGACCTCCCCTCACCTGCGATCACCGCTGTCGTGAGGAGCCGATGCCCGCGCGCGTGACCGAGTGCGACGAAGCCGGTCCGGTCCAGGTGGACGAGGACGTCGGCCGTGGCGTCGCGACCGATGCCGTAGCTCGCGGTGCCGAGCGTGAGCACCTCCGCCCGGCCGTGGCTCACCACTCGCTCGGTGAGGCGGATCGTCCCCCGGCAGCTCGACAGCGAGCACGAGACCGGGACCCTTGCGACCGTGCCGCGCACGTCGGCGACCCCGCTGTGCAGGCGAGCCAGCCCCCTGTCGAGCCTCGAGCGGACCTTGGCACGAGGCTGTGCCGGGAGCACCCGGACCTGTGACGCGTCGACCGCGTCCGCTCCGGTCTCGGTGCCGAAGACCTCGACGCGCTCGCCCACGGTGACGTTCGCGACCGTCGGCGCGCTCACGCCGTGGTCGAGGTACTTGGTCGCGCTCGAGACGGTCACGGTGATCGTCGCCGTGCCACGGGTGAGGGCGAAGCTCCCCGAGGAGATCGATGCGATCGACGCGACCTTTCCGACGACGACCGGGAGCGCAGGGAGCACCCGGACCCGCGTCGCGTCCACGGTGTTCGTCCCCGCGACGGTGCCACGGACCTTCACGCGCTCACCTGCCGTCACGTTCGCGATGGTCGGCGCGCTCACACCGTGGTCGAGGTACTTGGTCGTCGATGTCACATCGACGGTGATCGTCGCCGCGCCGCTCTTCACGGTGAAGCTCGTCGTCCCAGGCGTCTCGACGGTGCCCGTCACGACTCGGTGAGCCGTCGCCGCGACCGCGGGCCCGGCGAAGCCGACACCGAGCCCTGCTACCGCGAGCCCAGACACAGCGCACGCGGACGCCCCGGCGGCCACCCTCCGCCTGGCGCTGGTTCTCCGGGCACCCGGTCTCCCGACCCCGCGGGACCTCGAGGTCCCCTGCCTCACTGCGTGCTCGTCGCTCGCCTGCCCGTCGCTCGCCTGCTCGTCGCTCGTGTGCTCGTCGCTCGTCATGTGCCCTCTCCTTCTCCGAGATTGGACGAGATGCCCGGCGCCCGGGCGTCACATCGGACGACAGGCACCGGGGATCTCGCATGCACGAGACAAGCAGTCCGACATGAGACTCCGATGAGAGCAAGCCAACATTCTCGACAGAACCGATGCGAGACCGGCGCGGCACCTCGGTCTCTCCTGTCGAGCGACCACCCGCAGCACCGGGAGCTGCACCGGCCCCGCGACATCAGCCGGGGGAGCCGACCGGGGCGACCGGCGGCGCGACGTCGTGCCTGCGGAGCCGGCCGAGCAACGCCTTCGACCATCGGGACCCGTCGTCGACGAGGCTGTAGAGCACAGGCACGACGAGCAGCGTGAGGACC
>JAJZCK010000283.1 GCA_021846125.1 Actinomycetes bacterium
CGTCGTAGAGATCGGCGAACGCGCTGGAGCGGCTCGACCATTCCCAGAACGTGGGCCGCGCCGTCCCGCGCCATCGGTAGGCCGCGCCTCCTCACCCGTGCTTCCCGCAATGTCGGCCCGGCCGTACCGGTGGCTGCCTCGACCCGCCCACGACCCGGCGTCAGGAGAAGTCCCTGCTTCGGGTCGTCGCAGCAAGGACCAGCCCTTCGATCCGCTCGGCAATGACGTTGACGACACCGTCTGCCGATTCGGCACGGCCGCTCACGACCACCGCGGTAGCGCCGGCAGCGACCTTCCGGTACCGCTTCCAGCAGCCCACCGAGACGACGACGTTGACGAGCCCGGTCTCGTCCTCGAGGTTGATGAAGGTGACACCGCCGGCCGTCTCTGGACGTTGGCGGTGCGTCACGACGCCGGCCACCGTCACCTTCGTGCCGTCCTCCACCTCCCTCAGCTCGGCCGCGGTCGTCACGCCCCGGAGGTCCAAGTCCGGACGGACGAGCTCGGTGAGCGACGAGTCCACGCTGACCCCCGTCGCCCAGAGGTCCGCCACCAGCTCCTCGTTCCGCTCCATCGCCGGCAGCTTCGGAGGCTCTGCACCTGTGACCATCCCGGTGAGCTGACCGGGCTTCGCTGCGGCGACCGCACCGGCTGACCACAACGCGCCCCGGCGGCCCTCCCGGCCGAGCCGAGCCAACGCTCCGGCCGTCGCGAGTGCCTCGAGCTGCGCGGCATTGAGCTCCGCCCGGCGCGACAGGTCTTCCAGGTCTACATACGGCGCACCGGCGGCGATACGCTCCGCCGCCTCGTCGCCGATCGAGCGGACCGAGGCGAGCCCGAGGCGGAGCGCTGCGGTCGGCGAGCCTCGGGCCGCCGCCTCGAGGCTCGCCTCCGCGCCGCTCACATTGACTTCGGCGCGACGCACCACCACCCCGTGCCGGCGGGCGTCCGCGACGAGCGTGCGCGGTGCCCAGAACCCCATCGGCTGGGAGTTGAGGAGCCCCGCACAGAACGCTGCCGGGTAGTGGAGCTTCAGCCACGATGACGAGTAGACGAGGTAGGCGAAGGACACGCTGTGGGACTCCGGGAAGCCGAAGTTCGCGAACGCTGCCATCCGGCTCCACAGCTCGTCGGCCACTTCGCCGGTGATGTCTCGAGTGGCCATCCCGGCGTAGAAGCGACCGCGGAGCGCCTCCATGCGCAAGGCCGAGCGCTTCGAGCTCATGGCCTGGCGGAGCTGGTCGGCCTCGGCCGGTGAGAAGCCGGCGACGTCGATCGCCATCTGCATGAGCTGCTCCTGGAACAGCGGCACCCCGAGAGTCTTCTCCAGCGACGGCTCGAGGAGCGGGTGGAGGTAGGTCACCTTCTCCTTGCCGGCTCGCCGCCGCAGGAAGGGGTGGACTGAGCCACCTTGGATCGGACCGGGCCTGATGAGGGCAACCTCGATGACGAGGTCGTAGAAGGTCCGGGGTCGAAGCCGCGGCAGCGTCCCCATCTGCGCCCGGGACTCCACCTGGAACACCCCGACCGTGTCGGCCGCGCAGAGCAGGTCGTAGACGGCGGGCTCCTGCGGCAGCCCGGCGAGGTCGACCTCGACCCCGTGGAACTCGGTGATGAGATCGACGGTGCGGTGCAGGGCCTCGAGCATCCCGAGCCCCAGCAAGTCGAACTTCACGAGACCCGCTGCCGCGCAGTCGTCCTTGTCCCACTGGAGCACCGTGCGGCCAGGCATCGTCGCCCACTCGACCGGGCAGACCTCGGCGATGGGGCGGTCGCACATCACCATGCCGCCCGAGTGGACGCCGAGGTGGCGCGGGAAGCCCTCGAGCCGGGTCGCGAGCTCGACCACGTGGTCGGGGATGTCGTTCGTTCGCTGGCCGAGGTAGTCGGTCTCCCCCGCCGCCGCGGCGACCCGGCCGCGGCGTTCGAGCTGCTTCGACCACCGGTCGACGGTACCCATCGGGTAGCCGAGCGCGCGGGCGGCGTCGCGGATCGCCGAGCGGGGTCGGTAGGTGATGACATTCGCGACCTGCGCCGCGCGGTCGCGGCCGTGGCGCTCGTAGACGTACTGGATCACCTCCTCCCTGCGCCCGCTCTCGATGTCGAGGTCGATGTCGGGCGGCCCGTCGCGCTCGGTCGACAGGAAGCGCTCGAAGAGCAGGCCGAGCGAGACCGCGTCCGCGAGCGTGATCCGGAGCGCGTAGCAGACGGCCGAGTTCGCGGCGGAGCCTCGGCCCTGGCAGAAGATGCCGCTCCGCCGGCAGAACTCGACCAAGTCCCAGACGACGAGGAAGTAGCCGGGGAAGCCGAGGTGCTCGATCACTTCGAGCTCGTGGTCGATCTGCGCCCATGCGCCGGGGACCTGCTCCGCGCCTCGCGAGCCATAGCAAGCGGTGGCGCCCTCCTCGGTGAGGTGGCGGAGGTAGGCCATGTCGTCCATGCCGTCAGGCAGGGGGAACGGTGGCAGCCCTGGCGCGACGAGCTTCAGGTCGAAGGTGAGCTCCGCCGCGAGCTCGGCGGTGCACTCGACCGCGCCGGGGTAGCGGCGGAAGCGCCGGGCCTGCTCGGCCGGCGAGCGCAGGTGCGCGGATGGCCCCGGCGGCAGCCAGCCGTCGAGGTCGTCGAGGGAGTGCCGGGAGCGGACCGCCGCGACTGCGCACGCGAGCGGGTGGCCGGCGGGAGTCGCGTAGTGGGCATTCGCTGTCGCCACGATCGGCACGCCCCGGCCGGTCGCAAGAACGGCGAGGACGTCGTTGCGCGCCGAGTCGAG
>JAJZCK010000284.1 GCA_021846125.1 Actinomycetes bacterium
GGCCCAGGCTCGCTCCGGCGAGGGTCGCCCGCCCGACGGAGCAGGGCGCGGGACCCGGGGCGCGGGCGGGCGCCAGCGCACCGGGCAGGCGAGCCGCGCCCGGGACGCCCGGGCGACCGGCGTGACAGCCGCGGGAGCGAGCAGGGACCCCCGGGCCGCAGCCGCAGCACAGGCTCGGCGCGGTGGCTCGTCGGCCTCGCGTCGCACGGCCGGGGCCGTGGGCGAGACGCGGGCCGGCGGCGACCGAGAGGCCCCGAGCGCTCCCGTTGCCAAGCCACGCGGCGCCGGGACGCGCGCAGACGGCGCTCCGGCTCGTCCGCGTGCCTCGTCGCATGCGCCGGACCCGGTACGTGACACCCGGGACCTCGGAGCGGGCATCGCTGCCGCGTCGGGCGCACGGGCCGCCCGCGCGGTGGCCGCGGCGCCGCTCGCCGTCGCTCTCGCCGGTGTCGTGCTCCTCGCGCTCGGGACGTTCGCCGTCGGCGCCGTGCTCCTCGTGCTCGGTGCAGGCGTCGCGACAGCGAGCCGTCGCCTCGGCTCTCCTGCCCGGCTCGCAGCGCGCGTCGGCGGTCGATCAGCCGACCCGGTGACCGACGCGGGGATCGTGAGCGTCGTCGACGGGCTCTGCGTCGTGCTCGGGCTGCGTGCTCCCGAGCTGCGCCTCCTCGACGACCCGGCGGCGAACGCGATCGTGCTCGGGCCGGACGCGTCGTCCGCTGTCCTTGTCGTCACCACCGGTCTCGTCGCCATGCTCGACAGGATCGAGCTCGAGGGGCTCGTCGCGCACGAGCTCGCACACGTGCGCCGCGGCGATCTCGAGCGCGCGAGCCTCGCCACCCGAGGGCTCGGGCTCGTCGCGCTCTTCGGCTCCTCGGCGGGCCGGTCCGTCCGCAGGCTCGCGGGCCCCGAGCGCGAGTCGCTCGCGGACCTGCGCGCCGTGAGCGCGACGCGCTATCCTCCCGGTCTTTCGTCAGCGCTCGAGAAGCTCTCGGGCGCGCCGGGTGTGCGACCGGCAGGGCTCGATACGGTGACGGCGCGGCTCACCTCGGCACTGTGGTGCGCGCAGCTCGACGAGGCGCTCGACGGGACAGCCCGTCGAGGGGTGCTCGACGTCGGCGAGCGGGCCGCGGCGCTCCGGGAGCTTTGACGGCCGACGGCTAGGGAGGCGATGGGTGTCCGGGCATTCGAAGTGGGCGACGACCAAGCACCAGAAGGGCGCGAAGGACAAGGCGCGCGGCAAGCTGTTCGCGAAGCTGATCCGCCAGGTCGAGGTAGCCGCCCGCGAGGGCGGCGGCGACATGACGTCGAACGCGACCCTGCGGGCGATGTTCCAAAAGGCGCGGGACGCGTCGGTCCCGATGGACACGATCGAGCGTGCCGTCAAGCGCGGCACCGGGGAGCTCGAGGGCGTGCGCTACGAGGCGATCGCCTACGAGGGCTACGCGGCGTCTGGCGTCGCGGTGATCGTCGAGTGCCTGACGGACAACCGGAACCGGACGGGCTCGGAGATCCGCGCGATCTTCTCGCGCAATGGCGGCTCCATGGCGGAGCCGGGAGCCGTCTCGTGGCAGTTCGAGAGGAAGGGCGTCGTCACCTTGCCGCGCAGCCTCGCGGAGGACGACCTCATGGCAGCAGTGCTCGACGCGGGTGCGGAGGACCTGCGCGACGAGGGCGAGGCGTGGGTCGTCTACACCCCCCCGCACGACCTCGCGCAGGTGCGGACCGCGCTCGAGGAGGCGGGGATCGCGATCGACGCCGCGGAGCTGCAGATGGTCCCCACGACGACCGTCGAGGTGGCCGAAGAAGGCACCGCTCGCAAGGTGCTCCACCTGCTCGAGCTGCTCGAGGAGCACGACGACACCGACAACGTCTGGTCGAACTTCGACATCCCGGATGCGATCCTCGAGCAGGTGAGCGTCTGACCGCGGGTGCCGGGTCGCCGCAGCGGCGCGGGCTCGGCGCGCTGTAGCATCGAACGCGTGTTTGTGCTCGGTATCGACCCCGGCCTGTCCCGCTGCGGCTACGGGTGCGTCGCACAGGAGGGGGGCCGGGAGCGCGCCGTGGCGGCGGGCGTCGTGACCACCGATCGCGAGCTGTCGCTGCCCGAGCGGCTCGCGACGCTCCGCCACGACCTGCGCGAGCTCGTCCGAGAGCTGTCGCCCGACGTCGTGGTCGTCGAGCGGGTCTTCTTCCAGACCAACGTACGCACCGCGATGTCCGTGGGCCAGGCGAGCGGGGTGGCGCTCCTCACTGCGTCGGAGGCAGGCTGCGCGATCGCCGAGTACAGCTCGAACGAGGTCAAGCTCGCGGTGGCGGGCTACGGCTCGGCGACGAAGGAGCAAGTCCAGCGGATGGTCGCCACGCTGCTGCTGCTCGAGCGCCCACCACGCCCACCCGACGCCGCCGACGCGCTCGCGCTCGCGCTCTGCCACATCGCCTCGTCCCGCTCGGCGAGGCTGCGTGTCGCGGGGGGGACGCGTTGATCGGCTCCCTGCGGGGCGAGCTCGCCGAGCGCGTCACCGGCGACGGCGCCGCCGACCTCGTCGTCGACGTCGGCGGCGTCGGCTACCGGGTGCTCGTCGGCGCTCGCTGCGCCGCCGGCCTCGGTCCGATCGGCACGACCGTCGCGCTCGCGGTCCACACGCACGTGCGCGAGGGTGCCATCACCCTCTACGGCTTCGCGGAGCCGGCCGAGCGGCGGGCCTTCGAGCTGCTGATCGGCGCGCATGGCATCGGTCCTGCTCTCGCGCTCGGGATC
>JAJZCK010000285.1 GCA_021846125.1 Actinomycetes bacterium
GTCGTCGGCCACGCGCGCGAGTGTAGGTGTCCGGGACACCTGTGCAGAACAGGCGTTCGCCCTTCCCGGGGCCCGCGACGCCCGGCCTCAGCGCCCGGGGCGCTCTCTCCTGAGCGGTGCCGGGCCTGTCCACCAGCGCCCGGAGAAGCGCCAGGGGTAGCTCGGCCGAGCGCGCCACCCCGGTCGCCCTGCAACGCCGAGCGGAGCAGCCGCGAAGGTGCTGGCCGCCGGCGCGCACTGCTCCATCGCCGCGAGGATGACCGCGAGGGCCTCTGCGTCCGGAGCGAGCGGGCCGTGCCGCCCGACCGCTGCGGGCCCAGCCGCGCTCCCGGCCCGTCCGCGGGCCGTGCTCACAGCGGGGCCGTGCTCACAGCGGGGCCGTGCTCACAGCGGGGCCGTGCTCACAGCGGGGCCGTGCTCACAGCGGGACGTTGCCGTGCTTGCGCTTCGGAAGGTCCTCGCGCTTCGAGGCGAGCATGTCGAGGCTGCGGGTGAGGATGCGCCTGGTCTCCGCCGGGTCGATGACGTCGTCGACGTAGCCGCGCTCGGCCGCTACGTAGGGGTTCGTGAAGCGCTCGGCGTAGGCAGTGACGAGCTCGACGCGCCGAGCGTCGGGGTCGTCCGCCTCCGCGAGCTCGCGGCGGTGGACGATCTCGACGGCACCTTCGGGGCCCATGACGGCGAGCTCAGCCGAGGGCCAAGCGAACGAGAGGTCGGTCCCGATCGACTTCGAGTCCATCACGAGGTAGGCACCGCCGTACGCCTTGCGCACGATGACCTGGATCCTCGGCACCGTCGCCTCGCAGTAGGCGTAGAGGAGCTTCGCGCCGTGGCGGATGATCCCGCCGTACTCCTGGTCCGTGCCGGGCATGAAGCCCGGCACGTCGACGAAGGTCACGAGCGGGACGTTGAACGCGTCGCACGTTCGGACGAAGCGCGCGCCCTTCTCCGAGGAGTCGATGTCGAGCACGCCGGCGAGCTTCTGCGGCTGGTTGGCGACGATCCCGACGACGCGCCCGCCGAGATGGGCGAAGCCGCACGTGAGGTTCGTCGCCCAGTGGGGGAAGTACTCGAGGTACTCGTCGTCGTCGACGACTGCCCGCACGACCGACGTCATGTCGTACGGTTGGTTGGGGCGCGCGGGGACGATGTCACGCAGCTCCGGGACGAGGCGCTCGGGGTCGTCGGTGCACGGGACCGCCGGCGGCTCCTCGAGGTTGTTCGACGGGAGGTAGGAGAGCAGGTAGCGCACGTCGTCGAGGCACGAGCGCTCGTCGGCGGCGACGAATGCCGCCACGCCCGAGCGTGTCGCGTGGGTCATAGCCCCACCGAGCTGCTCGGGGGTGACCTCCTCGCCGGTCACCGTGCGGACGACGTCGGGCCCGGTGATGAACATGTGGCTCGTGTGCTGCACCATGAAGACGAAGTCCGTGAGAGCCGGCGAGTAGACGGCTCCGCCGGCCGAGGGTCCGAGGATCACGCTCACCTGCGGCACGACGCCAGAGGCACGGGCGTTGCGGGAGAAGATGCCGCCAAAGCCGTGGAGGGCGACGACGCCCTCCTGGATCCGGGCTCCGCCACCGTCGTTCAGCCCGACGATCGGCACGCCCGTGCGGACGGCGAGGTCCTGGACCTTGTGGATCTTCTCGGCGTGTGCCTCGCCGAGCGAACCACCGAAGACGGTGAAGTCCTGGCTGTAGACACAGACGCGGCGTCCGTCGATGCTGCCGAAGCCCGTGACGACACCGTCGGTGTACGGGCGGCTGTGGTCGAGGCCGGCGTCGTGGCTCCGGTGGCGGACGAGAGCATCGAGCTCCTGGAACGAGCCCGCGTCGAGGAGGTAGTCGATCCTCTCGCGTGCCGTGAGCTTGCCCTTGGCGAGCTGTGCCTCGACCGCTCTCTGCGTGGCCGGGTTGCGTGCCTGATCCTTGCGCTCGAGCAGCGTCGCGAGCCGCGCCGCCATCGAGTCGTCGGTCGTAGGGTTCGGCGACATCGGCCAGAGGCTAGTGGCGGGGCCTGCTCGGTGCTGTCAGGTCGCGGCCTCACGCCGGCCCTCGAGGGCGCGCCCGAGCGTCAGCTCGTCCGCGTACTCGAGGTCGCCCCCGACGGGCAGGCCGCTGGCGATCCGCGTGACGTGGAGTCCGAGCGGCTTGAGGAGCCGGGCGAGGTACATCGCCGTCGCCTCGCCCTCGAGGTTGGGGTTCGTGCACAAGATCACCTCTGCCACGTGCTCGGGCTCGAGGCGCGCGAGCAGCTCGCGTACGCGGATCTGCTCCGGACCGATCCCGTCGATGGGGCTGAGCGCGCCCCCGAGCACGTGGTAGCGGCCGCGGAACTCCCGTGTCCGCTCCACGGCCACGATGTCACGCGGGTCCTCGACGACGCAGACGACAGATCCGTCGCGCCGCTCGTCGGCGCAGATCGCGCAGCGCTCGCCCATGCCGATGTTGAAGCAGACCGAGCAGAGCACGGTCCGCTCCTTGACCTCCACGATCGCACGGGCGAGGCGGACGGCGTCCTCCTTGGTCACCTTGAGCAGGTGGAATGCGATCCGCTGGGCAGACTTCGGTCCGATGCCCGGCAGCCTGCCGAGCTCGTCGACGAGGTCCTGGATGGGACCTTCGAACAGCGCCAGTCGAGGCTCCCGCTACGATCCCGGCGACTCGTCGTCGTCCGACTCGTCGTCGTCCGACTCGTCGTCGTCCGAAGATCGGAAG
>JAJZCK010000286.1 GCA_021846125.1 Actinomycetes bacterium
GGCGAGCTGGCGGTAGGTGGCGAGGCCTGTCTTGCCGAGCACCTTCGCGTAGGTGTGGGCGGCACCGGAGAACACGTCGAGGTCGCCGGCGCTCGATTCCCAGTCGAACAGGCGGTGGGCGAGCGCGACAGGGTCGGGACGGGCCTTCTTGCAGGCGGCGAGGTGGAGCTCCTGGAGCTCGGCGGCGATGTCGCCGAGGCAGCCGTTCGAGTCGTCGACCGAGCCGATTGCGTCCTCGGCCCGTTCGAGCGCGTGCTCGCACAGGTCGATCACTGCCTCGGCCTCGCCATCGTCGAGCAGGCCCCGCACGGCGAGGATCACCTCGCCGATGCGCTCGGCGTAGTCGTATGCCTCTCGGTAGGAGACGTAGTCGTCGGTCTCGAAGGCGTCGTCGATCGCGTCGAGGAATGCCCGAAGCGGCGGAGGACCCGCGACCGCCTTCGCCGCTTCAAGACGGAGCCGGGCGAGCGCCAGCTCGTCGGCCGCGGCGAGCTCGAGCACGAGGTTCACGAGCCGCTCGTGGCCGAGGCCCTCGAGGAAGGCCTGCACGTCGACGTGCGACTCGACGTCGGGCTGAGGCTGGGTGGAGCGGGGATCCGTGGCGACGAGGGCGAGCGCGACGGCGTGCTTGCAGAAGCTCCCGTCGGCGCCGACCGGGCAGGTGCAGGAGAACACCGGCTCGCCGTCCTCGACCCCGAGGTGCACCTTGTAGGGGGCCGATCCCCGGACGGTCGCCTCGGCGGACGTCGCGGTGACGCGCAGCTTCGTGACCGTGCCGCTCCTCGCGTAGTCCTCCCCGCGCTCGAAGCTTCGAGGAGCGGCGAGGGAGCGGACCCGGCGCCGATTGAAGACCTCTCCGAGGTCGCCTGATATCCGCCGAGGGGATGCAGAGGCCATCCCGGCATGCTACGAGCGCCACGGCATCCATCGCAGAGCCCGCACCGGGCAGGTCATGGGGCGGTGGGCCGCCCCGGCACGCGAGGTGAGTACCCCGCAGCGGCGAGCCAGGCTCGGGCGCGGCCTCGTTGGCGCTCCTCGGAGAACGTGTACCAGGCCTCGAGCTCGCCGGGCCAGCGCCCGAGGACGTCCTTGAAGCGGCGGAAGGCCCCGCGACCCGAGATGGCGATCGACAGCCGATCCGCCCGGTCCCGATCCGAGATCCCCTCGACGAAGTCCTCCATGTCGCCGTACGCGGCCCGGGAGCCCTCGCACGACACGGGGAGCCAGCGGTCGGGGGCCTCGTCGTCGGGATCCTCCTCGCCCACCTCGCGGGCGTAGTCGATCGCCGCCAGCGGCCAGACCTCCCCGGTGCGAACGTCGATCCGCCCGCCGCCATGGACCGGGTCCCCCTCGAGGATGCCGGCCAGATCCTCTAGGTCGACGGGAAGCGGACGGAGCGTAGGTGCGGGCCGATCGCCGAGCGCCGCGTCGAGCTGGTCGGCGAGATCGTCGTCACCCTCCCAGGCGCGTTCCCGCAGCTGCTCGGCGCAGCGCCGGGCCAGGTCGGGCGCTCCCTCCGCGCCTTGGGCCAACGCGATGAGGAGTCCGTCGCCCGCGAGCTGGAGCAGCTCGTCCCAGGGCCCCTTCGACAGTGCGACGACGACGCGTCGACCGTCCGCATCGAAGACGGCACCTCGAAGAGCAACCCGACGGTCGTCAACCCTGCCCACCAGCTCCAGCCTGGCACGACTCACTCCCGGATAGGGAGGGCACTCTTTCGGTCTGCGCCAGGCCAGTCGGACCGTCTGTCCAGTCAGCGATGGAGCCGACCGTGATGCCGACGAGCGCCAAAGTGGCATCGTCGCCATCCCGAATGGCTGTCGGCCATCGCGGGACCACGGCGAACGCAGGCTCTGGTATCGTGTGACCACGAGGTGACCACAATGCCGAAGCTGAAAAACGTTGGTGTCCGGGAGTTCCGTGACCACGCCACCACCTACCTGTCAGGCTCCGATCCCGTCGCCGTGAGCAAGCACGGCCAGGTGATCGGGTTCTACATCCCCGTCGAAGGCGACCGGGAGCAGGCAAGGCGCGCCATCGAGCGGCTCGGTCGCTCGGTCGAGGAGATCCTCGAAGAGACTGGCATGACCGAAGAGGAGCTGGCCCAGCTGTTTGACTTGCGGCGGGCGCTGCCGGAGTGATCGTTGTCGTCGATGCGAGCGTGCTCGTGGCGGAGCTGCTACGTCGGCGCGGCCGGGAGCTGTTCGCCCATCCTGACCTCCAGTGTGTAGTTGCCGAGGAGCAGTGGGGGGAGGCGCGGCATGAGTTGCAGAAGCGTGTCGCTGCTATGGCCGGCCAAGGGCGCCTGTCGAGCGAGCAGGGAGAGAAGCTGCTCGGGGTCGTCCACGACTTCGTCGAGGACGACGTGATCGAGGTAGTACCCCGGACGTTCTATGAGCACATGGAGCGCGCGGCGCGCCGACGGGTGCCCCGAAACCCCAACGACTGGGCACCGGTCGCACTTGCCCTCGCCCTCAACGTTGCGATCCTGACGGGCGACCATGACTTCCTTGGCTGCGGCTGTCCCACGTGGACCATCGAGACGCTGACGACGGAACTGGGACCATCTTGACCCTTGCCGTCCAGGAAATCGCCGCAACTCACTGGCATTATTGACTCGGCTTCGTCCGGCGGTCGCATATGAGTAGTGCACCGCCATGCCGGCTGCATAATGCAGAGCCCACCACCACGGCTTTCGCGTGAGCAGAGGCG
>JAJZCK010000287.1 GCA_021846125.1 Actinomycetes bacterium
GCCGTGGACGACGACGTTGAACACTGCCTTCAGCGGCTGTCGCCGGACCCAGAGAGCCCGGACCGCCGTGCCGGCCATCGCCGCGAGGATCACGGAGCCGCCGTGGGAGAACACGAGCGCAGGGAGGAGCATGACGTCGGTCAGGTCGACGGTGTGCGACTGCTTGCGGAACTCGAGGCGGATGCCGGCGAAGTGGCCCAGCGCGAAGCCGGCCGCGAGGAGCGGCCAGGCGAGGTGGATGGGCGCGGCGAGGTCGTGGACGTGCCGCGCGCAGGAAAGCACGATGACGAGTGCGGCACCGGCAAGGGACGCGGTGAACAGCGCGATCAGGGCAGTCGGCGACCAGCGGAGCGACACCACGGAACCGGGGAAGCGACCTCTGGTCACGAGACCTACCTGGGTCTACTGTGACAGTTGTGGTGATTGAGGCGCGATGCGTCACTTGCTGACGTCCGTGACACACGAGTCGTGTGGCACGGCACTCCTGCGTGGGCAGACGTCGCGCGCGGCGGCGCGTCTCGAGACGCCGCTGCCGAGTGCGGCTTTGCAGATCCTGGCGCCCTCGCCGCGGGAGCACTCGAGGCCCGCTGCCCCGAGAGGCCATGCGTCGCAGGCGGGCCCTTCGGCGTTCTCGCTGGAACGGGCGCCCCCGGATTGCCGGGGGAGCCCGCTCCACCCACCTCTCTCGATGCCAAGGGAAGGAGGTGGGGCATGATGCGACGCAGCGAGTGGGCCTGACGACGTCCCGCTAGGCGGGCTCCCAGTAGAGAAGTAGTTGGCATCCTGCACGTGCGGGCGCGGAAAGCCTGTTCGTGGTCGATGGAGCGCCACCTCCCTCTCGGTGCCGACACGGCCGGCCGGCTGCGGTCGTCCGGCCGTGTCGGTCCTAACGGCAGGTCGATGTCGATGCTTGAGGAAGAAATGTGGACGGTGGCGTGGGGCGGCACGTGAGGCGCGTCCTGCTCCTCAGGCGCCTCGTGGCGGCGTCGGCGATCTCGGCGGTCGGCGACGGACTCGCCCTCGTCGCGTTCCCCCTCCTCGCCCTTCGCGTCACCCACTCTGCGCTGCTCGTCTCGGGGGTAGCAGTCGCGTCCCGACTTCCGTGGCTCCTGCTCGCCCTGCCGGCGGGCGTGCTCGTCGACCGGCACAACAAGCGCCGTCTCGTCGTCGCCGTCGACCTTCTCCGGGCGCTGGCGGTCGGTCTCGTCGCACTCGGCGCGGCGACGGGCCCGGTCAGCCTCGTGGCGCTCTACGCGGCGGCCTTCCTCGTGGGGGCAGGAGACACCGTCGTGCTGTCGGTCGCCCGTGGGACCGTGCCCGAGCTCGTGCAGGGCGAGGGTCTCGTCCGTGTGAACGGGCAGGTCAGCGCGGTGGAGACTGCGGGCAAGCAGTTCGCCGGGCCGGCCGCCGGGGGTGCGGTCTTTGCGCTGTCGTCCGCGCTCCCGTTCCTCGGCGACGCGCTCTCGTACCTCGGGTCCGCGCTCCTGCTCGGCACGGCGATCCCGAGCCGTCCGGCCAAGCGCACGGACGCGCCGCCGAGCGTCGCGGCGGACATCTCGAGCGGTCTACGCCTGTTCGTCCGGATCCGGGGCCTGCCCGTCCTCGCCGCTGTGGTCGGGAGCTTCGCGTTCTGCCAGGCGATGGTGCTCGGGGTGCTCGTGCTCTACGCGACGCGGGTCCTCGGGCTCGACAGCACCGGCTACGGCCTGCTCCTCGCCGTGGCGGCGGTGGGCGACGTCGGCGCGAGCCTGGTCGCGCGGCGTGTCCACGGCCGGATCGGGCCGTACCTGTCGCTCGTGCTTGCCGGCACCTTCGCAGGCATCGGCTATGTCGCTCTCGGCTCGGCGCCCGGTCTCTACCTCGCGGGCGCGGCGCTCGCGGTCGAGGCCGCGGCCTCGACGCTCGGCAACGTGACGACGATGTCGCTGCGCCAGCGGCTCATCCCGCCGGAGCGCTTCGGTTTGGTGAACAACGCCTTTCGGATGTGCGTCACGGGTCTCGTCCCGCTCGGCGCCCTGGCAGGTGGGCTGCTCGCGGCCCGATGGGGCGAGAGGCCGACGTTCGAGATCGCCGGCGCTCTCCAGCTCGCCGTCCTCGCCGTCCTCGCACGAGCGATGCGCTCGGCCGTCTCGGGCGCCGCGGGCACCGGCATGGCCGATCCCGCCGTCGCGGCGCTCGAGCTCACCGGCTCGCCACGTGACGACGGGGAAGCGTAGGGTCCGCAGGTACGGGGCCGGGCTGCGGCCCGCCGGCAGGCACGGCGAAGGGGGAGAGGCATATGGAGTACCGACAGCTCGGCCGCAGTGGGCTGCGGGTGTCCGCGCTCGCTCTCGGCACGGCGACCTTCGGCGCAGGCGCTGGCTCGGGAGCTGACAGGGCGACGGAGCTGGCGGACGCTCGCCGGATCGTCGACCGCGCTCTCGACGCAGGGGTGAACCTCGTCGACACCGCGGACGTCTATGCCGACAGCCGTTCGGAGGAGATCCTCGGCGAGGTGCTCGCGGGACGAAGGGAGCGTGTCGTGCTCGCGACGAAGGCCCGCTTCGCGCGTGGCGAGGGGCCGAACGACGCGGGCCTGTCTCGTGGCTACCTGCTCCGCGCGTGCGAGGCGAGCCTGCGGCGCCTCCGGACAGACCACATCGACCTCTACCAGGTCCACGAGCGTGACGGGTCCACGCCGGCCGAGGAGACCCTCGACGCGCTCGACACCC
>JAJZCK010000288.1 GCA_021846125.1 Actinomycetes bacterium
CGAGCACTGCCTGCACCGCCCGCTCTTCGACCTCACGGGTCTCGCGGGCGAAGCAGCTGACGGCGGCCGCCTCGGGGTCACCGAGGGAGGCAAGCAGCCCTGCGGGCATGACGAGCGCCCCACCGACGAGCACGGGAGGGAGGGCTTGGAGCTGGCGCTCTTCTTCGAGCTCGCCGAGACGGCGGCGCATCCTGGCGGCAAGCTCGTCGGCTCGGGCCTGGGCACGCTCGGGGTTCATCTTCGGCTGGCGTCCAGCCGCGGCCTGCTCTTTGAGCACGGCTGCTCGCTGGTCCCAGTAGTTGATCTCCCGGGTGAGCCTGGTACGCACCGCCGTGATGGTCCGCTCGGCGCGTTCGTCGCTGCGGGCAGCGACTTCGGCGAGATGCCGAGGCACGATGTGCTCGATGGCGTAGTCGAGCGCCCGGCGTTCGAGCCCGGGGCCGGACAGCCAGTCCTCTCCGAGGACCCGCTTGCAGGTCACCAGCTCGTCGGGGGTGGCGGGGCGGTAGTCGAGATACGGCGCGTATCCGCCCGGCGAGCCGCTGCCGTCACGGTCGACGCTCACGAACTCAAAGCGCCGGGAGACGACGTGGTCTCGCCCGCCTTGGCCAGGTCGGGCGTCGGTGATGGTGTGCTCCAGGTAGCACAGAACTCGGGGCAACTCTGTGGGGTCGGTCTCGTCGATCAGGACCGCGCCGGTCGAAAGGAGCGACCCGTGGCGTTCGATGACAAGCGCCACCACTGCGTCGAGGAGGGGATGTCCGGGGGCGACGAGCTCGGCGGGGGGCCGGCCGGGCTGGTGGATGAGCGTCTTGTCGAAGCAGATCCGCTCGTAGCGGCGCAGCACCGGCCGACCCGAGCGCGCGGTGCGGGCCCGGACCTCGGCGGGCACGTGGGTCACCTCGTAGCGATCGGGTTCCCGCTCGACGAGGCGGCCGCCCAAGGTTGCCAGCGCCTTGTCGAAGAAGGCGTGGACGTAGTGCGGCTGGAGCCGGCGCGCCGCGGCCTCTTCCATCAGGAGTCGCAGGCGGGTGACGTCGGCCTCGGAGAGCACCTCGGAGGCGAGCGCCTCGGCTGCGATGAGCGCGCCGATGCCGTCGCCGACGTGGGCATCGATCACCTCTTCGAGGCGAGCACGGACATCGGGACGTTCGCCGTAGCGGATGGCCTCGATGAGCAGGTCGCGCAGTGCCCGACCGGACATGGCCTGGCCGAGGACGTCGAAGACCTGGCCGCCGAGCGCCTGGCGTTGCTCGTCGAGCTTGTGGAGCAGCAGTTGGTACACCTGGCCCTCGCGGGTTTCCGCGGCGACGAGGTTCCACATGTGGCAGACCTCTTCTTGGCCGATGCGGTGCACCCGCCCGAAGCGCTGCTCGATGCGGTTCGGGTTCCACGGCAGGTCGTAGTTGACGACGAGATGTGCCCGCTGGAGGTTGATGCCCTCGCCGGCCGCGTCGGTCGCCACGAGCACGACACAGCCCGGGTCGGAGGTGAAGGTGTCCTGGGCGACTCGGCGCTGCTCGCGGCGCATCCCCCCGTGGATCGAGACGACGGCCTCAGGGCGCCCGAGGAAGCCTTGGAGACGGCGGACGAGGTAGTTGAGCGTGTCGCGGTGCTCGGTGAAGATGAGCAGCTTTCGCCGGGCGCCGGAGTCCTCGAACATCTCGGGCTTCTCGGCGAGCAGGCCGGCGAGCTCGATCCACTTGCGGTCGGTGCCCGAGCCGAGCACCGAGCGGGCAAGGCTCTCCAGATGCGACAAGGTGGTGACCTCGGCTTGGAGCTCGACAGCGGTCTCGGCTGCGGAGGCCTGGTCGACGAGGCGCTCCTCGACCTCTTCGAGCTCGGCGGCTTCGAGGTCGTCGGTATCGAAATCGTCGGCGAGGTCCTCGCCGAGTCCGAATCGGGCGACGTCGTCGCCAGCCGCATCCACCCCGGTGCGGTCTGCTGAGGCACGGAGCTCGGCGAGGTGGTCTTCGAGGCGCTTGCGCCGCCGAGCGAGGGACTGGCTGATCGCCTCAGGTGAAGAGGCGAGGCGACGCTGCAGGACGGTGAGGGCGAAGCCGACCACGTTGCGCCGCCCCGAGGTGAGCCGCTCGGCCCGATTCATCTCCTCGGTCACATACGTGGTGACCGCATCATAGAGATCGGTCTCGGCCGCGGAGAGCTCGAAGGGGACGGTGTAGGCGCGCCGCTCGGGGAACAGCGGTCGGCCGTCGAAGCGCAACAGGTGCTCCTTCACCATCCTGCGCATCAAGTCGGTGGTATCGATCTCTCCTGAGGCGGAGCGACGCCGGCCCTCGAAGCGGTCGGCGTCCAACAGCGCCAAGAACAGCTGGAAGTCCTCGTTCTTGCCTGCGTGCGGCGTGGCCGTGAGCAGCAGCAGATGGCGGGTGGTAGCCGAGAGAAGCTTCCCGAGGCGGTAGCGGCGGGTCTCGCGCACTTCGTCGCCCTCGTAGTGGGCCGACATGCGGTGCGCCTCGTCGACGACGACGAGGTCCCACTCGGTCGCCTCGAGGCGTGCCTGGATGTCGTCGTTTCGCGACAGGTGGTCCAAGCGGGCGATGACGAGGTCTCGCTCCGCGAGCGGGTTGCCGGTATGGCTTGCCTCGATGGCGTCTCGGGTCAGGATCTCGAAGTCGAGGGAGAACTTCTCCGCGAGCTCGTCCTGCCACTGGGCGACGAGACCCCCCGGCGCGACGATGAGG
>JAJZCK010000050.1 GCA_021846125.1 Actinomycetes bacterium
CCACCCGTCGATCCTCCGTGGCACGTCCCGGCACCAGCGCGAGGCTCCGGCGGTCGTGCAGCTCAGGCAGCGGAAGCCCCTGGCCCTTTCGGCTGGTAGCGTCGCTTTGCGTGTCGGCGGTGCTCGGGACCACGGCGACCGACGGCACGATGGTCGCCGTCCACGACCTTGGTGGGCACGGAAGGCTCGCGCTCCTCGTCCATGCGGCGGGCTTCCTCGCACAGGTCCTCGCGCCCTTGGCGAGCGAGCTCGACGGCGCGATCGCCAGCTGGGCCCCCGACCTACGCGGCCACGGATGCTCCGGCGCGCCTCCCGGCGGCGATTTCGCGTGGGGAGGCTTCGCCCTCGACGTGATCGCGAGCGCTCGGCTCGTCACGGACGAGATTGCCGCGGACGAGACCCCTCGCTGCGAACGGCTCGCCGACGGGGGCCGCGTGCAGCTTCTCGGGATCGGGCACTCGGTCGGAGCCACCGCGCTTCTCCTTGCCGAGGCGTCGTGGCCCGGGACGTTCTCGGCCCTCTACTGCTACGAGCCGATCCTGGTCCCCGCCGGAGAACGGCGACCGGTCGGCACGCCCAACCCCCTCGCCGAGGCAGCGAGACGGCGCACGGCGACTTTCTCCTCACGGACGGCGGCCGCGGACCGCTACCGGTCGAGCCGGTCGCTGTCACACCTCGACCCGAAGGTGCTCGCCGCGTACATCTCGCACGGGTTCGCGGACCGCCCCGACGGCACGGTCACCTTGCGCTGCCTCCCCGACCACGAGGCCCTCGTCTACGAGAACGGCATGGCGTCCGACGCCTTCGACCGGCTCGGCGAGGTCCGCTGCCCGGTGACGGTGGCAGTCGGCACCAGATCGCTCGACCGTGGGCGTGGCTCGGCACCGGTGGTCGTCGCCGCGCTCCCCGACGCTCGACTCGTCGAGGTCGAAGGCCTCGGTCATCTCGGTCCGCTGGAGTCGCCCGCCGATGTCGCCGCTTCGGTGCTCGGCGCCTTCGGGACACCCACGGCGTAGCCTCGTGGCGTGAGCCTCCCCCCTCCCGATACCTTGACGCCTTCGAAGCTCACGAAGTTCACGAGCTGTCCGCTGGCGTTCCGCTTCTCCTACATCGACCGACTACCGGAGGCCCCCTCGCCACACCTCGTGCGCGGCACCCTCGTCCACAAGGCGCTCCAGATCCTCGTCGCGAGCGAGCGACCAGAGAGCCGGACGCCCGAGCGGGCCCGGACGAGCTTCGCCGAGGCGTGGGACTCCCTCGAGCACGACGACATCGCCGAGCTCGACCTGTCGCCCGACGCGGCCGCGTCGTTCCGCGCCGAGGCTACCGACCTGGTCGAGCGCTATTTCGCCGTCGAGGACCCGCGTGCCGTGCACGCGATCGGCGTCGAGCTCGACCTGCGAGTCGCTGTGGACGGGATCGAGATGCGAGGCATCATCGACCGCCTCGATTACCTGCCCGGAGGCGACCTCGTCGTGGTCGACTACAAGACCGGGCGGGCACCACGGCCCGAGCACGCCCGCTCCCGGATGGTCGGGGTCCAGTTCTACGCGCTCTTGTGTGAGCAGATGCTCGGTCGCCTCCCCCGCGAGATCCGGCTCGTGTACCTGCGGGAGCCTCTCGTCGTCGTCGAGTCGCCGACGAGCCAGACGATGCGGGGGATCCGCCAGCGTGCCACGGCCGTGTGGCGGGCGATCGAGCGCGCCTGCGAGCGCGACGACTTCCGGCCGAGCCCGTCACCGCTCTGCAAGAGCTGCTCGTTCCAGCGGTACTGCCCGGCGTTCGGTGGGAACCCAGACGAGGCCCGCGCCGTTGCGGGCACATCGGTACGCGCCGCGGTCGGAGCCGGTGCCGCGGCCGATTAGCCTTCGACGACGATGCTCCACCGCCTGGTCCACTCCTTCGACGACCGCGTCGAGTCGCTCGTGGTTCCCCTGCGCGGCCGCCGCTGGGCCGATCGTGTCTTCTATACCGCATCGGCACTCGGCGACTTCGGCCTCATCTGGGTGGCGTTCGCCATGCTGCGGGCCCTGCGTGGTGGCAAGGCGAACGAGCGGGCGGCCCTTCGGGCCGTCTCGGCGACGGGTATCGAGTCCGTCCTCGTCAACGTCCTGCTGAAGTCCCTCTTCAGCCGGGGACGGCCCGAGGAGCAGCCAGACCACCCACTCCCCGTCCGCCAGCCGCTCTCCTCGAGCTTCCCGTCCGGTCACGCCACTGCCGCGTTCTGCGGAGCGACGCTGCTCGCGGACGGCGACCCGCTCGCGCCGGCGTACTTCACGACAGCCGCAATCGTGGCCGCGAGCAGGGTCTACGTTGGTTTGCACCATGCTTCTGACGTCGTCGGAGGCGTAGTCGTCGGGCTCGGCCTCGGGCAGCTCGGCAAGGTGATCGTCCCGATGCGCACCGGCGCAGCACCAGCCTGTTCGTCCGGGTTGCGTCCAACATCGAGGAGCAGGAGGCAGAGATGAGCGTCGGCATCGTCATGGGGAGCGACTCCGACGAGGGTGTCATGCGCGGGACGGCCGACGTTCTCGACGAGTTCGCAGTGGCCTGGGAGATGAGGGTGCTGTCCGCACATCGGACTCCGGACGACGCCATCGCCTTCGCCCGCGAGGCGCGCGGGCGCGGCATGCAGGTCATCGTCGCCGGCGCAGGTGGCGCCGCCCACCTCCCGGGCGTCCTCGCAGCTGTCACACCTCTTCCCGTGATCGGTGTCCCGATCTCGTTGAAGGTCCTCGACGGTCTCGACTCGCTCCTCTCCATCGTGCAGATGCCACGCGGCATCCCGGTCGCGACCGTGGCCGTCGACGGCGCGCGCAACGCCGGGCTGCTTGCCATACGCATCCTCGGCGTCGGGGACCCGGCGATCTCGACCGCCATGCTCGCCTTCCAGCAGCGCCTCACCGCCGAGGTGCGCGCCAAGGACGCCGCGCTCCAGGCCCGGCTCGGCGGCTGACCTCGCCGGTGGCACGAGACGTAACGCTCTGCGAGCGGCTCGGCTTCGAGCGCGACGCGAAGGTGCTCGTGGTCTGCTGCGACGAGCTCGGCTTCTCCCACGCGTCGAACGTCGCCGTCTACGACGCGCTGCGCACGGGCTCAGCCACGTCCGCTTCGCTCATGGTCCCCGCGCCGTGGTCTCGTGGCGCCGCGGAGGCCTACCGGGGCGAGGACGTCGGAGCGCACCTCACCCTCAATGCAGAGCTCGATCTCTACCGCTGGGGACCCATCACCCAAGCACCCTCCCTCCTCGACGGAGATGGCGGCTTCCCCCGCACGGTCGAGGACGTCTGGGAGCACGCAGACCTCGACGAGGTGCGCCGCGAATGGCGTGCCCAGGTCGAGCGGGCGATCTACTGGGGCTTCGACATCAGCCACCTCGACGTCCACCTCGGCGGAGTCGAGCTGAAGCCGGAGTTCTTCGACGTCTACGTCGAGCTCGCAGAAGAGCTTCGCCTTCCCGTACGCCTACCTGGCGCGGAGGAAGAGCCGCGCGTCGGTTTCCCCTTCCGGGCGCTCGCTGCAGAGCGCGGCATCGTGGTGCCGGACCGGGTTGTGACCCTCGCCGGGCTCGCGGCCGGCCCGTCGTCACTGCTCGACGCGCTGCACCTCCTACCGAGCGGCGTGACCGAGATCCACGCGCACCCAGCGATCGACACACCCGAGCTTCGGGCGGCGGCGCCGGACTGGGAGGAGCGCGTCGGCGAGCGACGGGCCCTGTCCGACCGCGGGACGCTCTCCGGCGCGCTCGCAGCCTCCGGTGCCCACCTCGTCGGCTACCGCACGCTCCGCCAGCTCATGCGAGAGCCGGCGCCAGGTGGACGACCACCGAGTCCTCGTCAGTAGCGGCGGCTCAGTAGTAGCGAGGCACGTAGGCCCCACGACCCATTGCAGCGCTCTCGAAAGGATCGACGGAGTCGTCGACGTCGCCGCGAACTTCGCGCACCCAGACGAGCCGCTCCTTCAAGAGCCGCTCGACGCCACCTTTGAGCGTGCTCGACGATATGGCGCACGAACCGCATGCGCCTTGGAGCTGGACCTCGACGATCCCGTTCTCGTAGTCGACGGATACGACGGCGAGGTCGCCTCCGTCCATCTGGACGGCCGGGCGCATCATCTCGACAAGACTCTCGAGCGCCGACCTCCGCTGCTCGATCTCGTCCTCGCCTAGTGCGGCCGCGGGCGAATCCGATGCGGGCGGCTCGTCGACGTCGAGCACAGCCCTCGCACCCACCTGACCGTCCTCGAGATCCTCCAGGGCTGACGAGACTTCGGATGCCCCCCCGGTCATGCCGCTCGCCGACACGTATGCCAAGGGTGGGGTCGGCACGAGTGCCGGCTCGTCCCGGCCCGAGCCGTCCTGACCTGTCCTCGACATCTTCTCGTCCGTCCGCGGAGGCGCGGCGCCATGCCCTACCTCTCGCACCCGTTGCCTGCTTAACAATCTGCTAACGCGCATTGAACACCATTCGAGTCTCCGGCACGACGAGAGCACCTAGGATGCCCGTCGTGCAGCTCGTGATCCTCGCCGCGGGACATGGCCGGCGCTTCGGGGGGCTCAAGCAGCTTGCCCCTGTCGGCCCGAACGGCGAATCCATCATGGACTATACGGCGCTCGCGGCAATGGCCTGCGGCTTCACGGGCGTCGTCGTGGTGGTGCGCCAGGAGATCGAAGACGAGGTCGCCTCCCACGTCCGTCGGCGCTGGCCAGCGCACCTAGACGTGAGGTATGCCCGGCAGCCGCCCGTGCCGGGCACGGCGCAGGCCGTGCTCTGCACGCGACCTCTCGTCGACGGTCCCTTCGGAGTGGCTAACGCCGACGATCTGTACGGCGAGGCAGCGCTCAGGCTCATCGTCGAGCACCTCGACGCGCACGGCGGAGCATCCGGCGAGATGCTCGACGAACGCTGCCCTGCCGATCGCCACCTCCTCGTGGCGTACCAGCTCGCCCGGACGGTGCTGTCTGGGGCGACGGTCACGCGTGGCCTATGCGCAGTGGGCAGCGACCACCGGCTCGAGCGGATCGCCGAGCACAAGGTCCACATGCACGACGACGGGACGTTCGACGCGGTGCCGCTCGCCGACGCGGCACCTCGAGCGCTCGCCACCGGCGAGCGCTCGCGCACGCAGATCCTGCTGTCGGGGCACGAGCTCGTGTCGATGAACCTGTGGGGCTTCCACACCCGGCTCTTCGGCGAGCTGGACGAGGCGGTCGCAGCGTTTGATCCCGACACTGCGGAACGTCCCGAGCTCCTCCTGCCCGACGTCGTCGGCAGGCTCGTGCGAAGTGGACAGGACGACGTCCACGTGGTCGAGACGGCCAATCGCTGCATCGGGATCACCCATCGCGAGGACATCGCGATCGTGCGGAGCGAGGTCGCCCGCGAGTCCGCGCACCTCGACGCGGTCCGGGCCCGGCAAGCCTGAGGCGAAAGACTTCACCCCGGACCCCGGAGCAAGGAAGCACTCCGCGCCAGTACGCTGGGAACGTGACCATTCGGGCGCGGTGTGCGTCTCGAGGTAGTCGTCCAGGCAAGACCGGCGGCAGGAAGCGGTTGCCGCTGCAGCTCAGACACGGCCTCGGCCACGAGGGCTCGGGGGCGACGCGAGCCCGACGGTTGGGCGCGGCTCTCGCGGTCAACCTCGTCGTCGCCGGCGGCGAGGTGGTCGGGGGTATCGTCGCCCATTCGAGCGCCCTGTTCGCCGACGCGGGCCACGACGTGGCAGACGTCGGCGGGCTCGCCCTCAGCCTGGCAGCCGTGCGCCTCGCGCGTCGCTCCCCGACCGACTTCCGCTCCTACGGCTACCACCGGGCGACCATCGTGAGCGCCCTCGCGAACGTCGCGCTCGTGCTCGTCGTCGCAGTCCTCGTCGCCGCAGACGCCGCGGGCAGGATCGGTCACCCAGGCCACATCGACGGGGGCCTCGTCGCCGCGGTCGCCGGAGCGGCAGCCGTCGCAAACGGCGCCGGCGCGCTCCTTCTCGCCGACGGCTCGCACGACCTCAACCTACGTGCTGGCGCAGTCCACCTCGCGAGCGACGCTCTCACCTCTGTCGGGGTCGTCCTGGTCGGTGTCGTCGTCTTCGTCACGGGCCGGTTCGCGGTGCTCGATCCAGCCCTCTCGCTCGCGATCGCCCTCCTGGTGGCGCTGCGCGGCTGGACGGTCGGACGTGAGGGTCTCGACATCTTGCTCGAGGCGTCTCCCGGCGACGTCGACATCGCCGAGCTGAGGATTGCCATGACCTCGGTGCCGGGCGTCACCGAGGTGCACGACCTCCACTGCTGGAGCCTCTCGAGCGAGGTCCGTGCCCTCTCCGCTCACGTCGTCCTCGAAGGCCATCCATCCCTCGAGCAGGCGAACGCAGTCGGAGACGACGTGAAGGCGTGCATCGGCGAGCCGTTCCGCATCGTGCACACGACTCTCGAGCTCGAGTGCGAGCGGTGTGCCGAGCCTGACGAGGTGACGTGCTCGATAGACGACCGCTCCCCCGTCCGCAGTCCGGCGCGGCTGGCCACGGGGCAGCTCCTGGCTTCCGAGCGCACACGCACCGGCGGGCCGACGCCGACCCGCTAGGGCCGGCCTTTCGCTCGCCTGACCTTCGCCGCCGTTCCAGCCCTCGCACCGTTCACGCCAGCGCTGGCCCCGTTCCCCGCGGCCCCGTTCCCCGCGGCCCCGTTCCCCGCGGCCCCGACGGGCGCGGTCCCGACGGGCGCGGTCCCGACGGGCTCTGGGCGGGGCCGGTAGCGCTCGACGCGCCGGAAGCCCTGACGGGTCGCCTCCGCGATGCCGCCGGGGTCGAGGCCGAGCCGGGCGAGGATGACGTCGGGCTTCGCGTGGGCGATGTAGGCCGTCGGCACGCCGAGGTGGACGCATGTGGGACCTTCGAGGCCGCGCGCCGCTGCAGCGGCTCCGACCGCCGCGGTGAGGAACTGCCCCGCACCACCGTGGACGAGGCCGTCCTCGGCGCTCACGACGAGGCGTGCGCCGACGCAGGCCTCGACGAGCTCGTCGGGCACGGGACGCACGACGCGTGGGTCGATCACCGTCGCGTCGATCCCGTCTCGTGCGAGCAGCTCGGCGGCCTTCTGCGCCCGGGCCGCCATCTTGCCGATCCCGAGGAGCACGACCTCGCCGGCACCCTCGCGCAGCGTGCGCGCACGAAGCCCCTCGCCCGGGGGGCCGAGGCGCTCGTGGCACGGGGTCTTCGGGTAGCGGACGAGCGCAGGGGCACGCAGCTCGAGAGCGGCGCCGAGCATCGGGGCGATCTCTGCGGGCTCGGACGGGGCGAAGACCGCGAGGCCGGGGACCGCGAGGCCGAGCACCATGTCGAGAAGGCCGTGGTGGCTCGGGCCGTCGTCGCCGGTGATCCCCGCCCGGTCCGCGCAGATCACGACCGGGGCGCCGTGCAGGCCGACGTCGAGGTGCTGCTGGTCGAAGCAGCGGGAGAGGAACGTCGAGTAGATCGCGACGACCGGGTGCAGCCCGGCCATCGCCATGCCGGCCGCCGCGGTCATCGCGTGCGCCTCCGCGATGCCGACGTCGACGACGCGCTCGGGGGAGCGGGCCTCGAGGCCGAGAAGGCCCGTCGGCCCGGGCATCGCCGCGGTGATCGCGACGAGCCTCTCGTCCTTCTCCGCCTCGGCGACGAGCGCCTTCGCGAACGCCTCGGTGTAGCTCGCGTCGAGCGAGCGGGGCCCGACGGCGAGCGCTCCCGCGTCACGCAGGCTCCCGGGGGCAGCGACGGCGGACGAGGCCTTCATGTCGTGCAGGCACTGGACCTCGTCGGCCTCCGCCGGGCCGTAGCCCTTGCCCTTGCGGGTGAGCACGTGGAGCACGATCGGTCCGGGGAACGCCGCTGCACGCTCGAGTGCCTGCTCGACGAGGCCGACGTCGTGACCGTCGATCGGCCCGGTGTAGCGGATGCCGAGCGCCTCGAAGAACACGTGCGGCTCGACGAGCTCGCGTAGCGCGGAGGTGAGGGAGCGCAACGACTGGCCCGCGAGCGAGCCCACCCCGGGGATCTCCTCGAGCGCCTTGGTCACACGCGCCCGAAGCGCGCCGTAGCTCGGGCTCAACCGCAGCTGGGTGAGCGACTCGGAGAGCTTCGAGACCGTCGGGGCGTAGCTGCGGCCGTTGTCGTTGAGCACGATGGTGACGCGCGCCCCGGAGCTGCCGAGATTGTTGAGCGCCTCGTAGGCCATCCCTCCGGTGAGCGCTCCGTCGCCGACGAGCACTGCGACGCGCCGCACCTCGGCTGCACCGGTCGCCTTGAACGCGGTCGCTATACCGTGCGCGTAGCTGAGCGCCGTCGAGGCGTGGCTGTTCTCGATCCAGTCGTGCGGGGACTCGGCACGGCTCGGGTAGCCCGACAGCCCACCCTCCTCGCGCAGGTGAGCGAAGCCCGCCTGGCGGCCGGTGAGCAGCTTGTGGACGTAGCTCTGGTGGCCGGTGTCGAACAGCAGCACGTCGCGCGGGGAGTCGAAGACCCGGTGGAGCGCGAGGGTGACCTCGACCGCGCCGAGGTTCGAGCCGAGATGGCCGCCGGTGCGCGTCACCGCGTCGACGACGAAGCCGCGCAGCTCCTCGGCGAGCACGCCGCACTCCCGCAGCGAGAGCCTCTTCAGCTCTTCGGGGGAGGTGATCGTCGCGAGGAGGGGGTACGCGCGCTTGTCGTCGTCCACGAGCGGCACGCTAGCGCCGGGCCGAGGAAGCGCGATGTCGGCTCGGCGTGGCCCCGACGCGGCCGTCCAGAGCAACAAACCGCAACGGCAGTACGCTCTTCTCGTGGCCCTTGCATACGTGAACGGAGAGCTCGTCGAGGAGTCCGAGGCGCAGGTCTCCGCTCTCGACCACGGCTTCGTCGTCGGTGACGGCGTGTTCGAGACCGTGCTGCTCGACGCCGGACGAGCCTTCGCTCTCGATCGCCACATCGACCGACTCGCCCGGTCGGCCGCAGGTCTCGGGCTCGAGCCCCCCGACCTCGCGGAGGTCCGCATGGCGGTCGGTCGCGTCGTGACCGCGTCGGCAATCGGGAGGGGCAGGATCCGCATAACGCTCACCGCGGGAAGGGGCCCGCTCGGCTCCGCGCGTCTTGCAGGGGCGCCGACCCTCGTCGTCGCGGTCGCCCCGGATGCCGACACGCACCGCTCGTCCTCGGTCGTCGTCGTCCCCTGGCGGCGCAACGAGCGAGGAGCCCTGGCCGGGCTGAAGACCACCTCCTACGGCGAGAACGTCCTCGCTCTCGCGTATGCGCTCGACCGGGGCGGCGACGAGGCGATCTTCGCGAACACCGTCGACAACCTGTGCGAGGGCACCGGCTCGAACATCTTCCTCGTCCGGGAGGGCCACCTCGTCACGCCACCGCTGTCGAGCGGGTGCCTCGCGGGGATAACGAGGGCGCTCGTGCTCGAGATCGTCGGCGCCTCCGAGGAGGACGTCGACATCGCCGAGCTCGTCCCGACGGTCGTCGAGGAGGCCTTCCTCACCTCGTCTCTGCGCGGCGTCCAGCCAATCGCATCGATCGACGGCAAAGAGCTCGGCGCATGCCCCGGACCGGTCACCGAAAAAGCCCGCGCCGCCTACGGCGAGCTGCTGGGGTCCACCGACGAGCCTTGAGTGGGCGGGGCCACCAGGTGACGAGGAGCTGCCGCCGTAGCAGCCGTAGCAGCCGTCATTGCGCTTCGCCGTCACCGTCGTCGTCCATCCGCAGCCACGACGAGAACTGCTTGAAGAGCTTCTGGGTCCCACCCGCGACACGGTCGACGATCTCGGTGAAGCGTTCCCGGTAGTGGTCCGTTGCCTGACGGAGCTGGTCGGTCACCGGAGGCTCCTGACCGCGGCGCACATAGCTCCCGGAGCGGATGCGGTCGAGCTCGCCCTCGCCCACCCAGCGCGTCAGCTCGCCGACGCGCCGGACGGCGAAGGGATGTGTCCGGCCGATCTCGGTAAGCCACCTGCCGGGACGAGCGAGCAGGTCCTCTGTCTCCGCGTACTCCGTCGCCTGCTTGACGAAGGCATCGACGTTCAGGCCCTCGACGCCTCCACCTGCGACGCCCATCAGCAGGCGGCAGACGGTGAGCGGGTCGTCGACCACCAGCGTCGCTGCCCTGTCGCAGCTCAGCTCAGCGCAGCGATACCACTCGAGAAGGACGAGGACGACAGCCTGGATCGGCAGGCGGCCGACAGGCGAGAGCCCACTGGCCATCAGGCGCTGCAAGATCGCAAGCACGGTCGAGTAGTGGACGTGGTCGGAGAGCACGTGGCCGGCCTCGTGCCCGAGTGCCGCCTTCAGCTCCTCCGGGCTCGTCGACTTCACGAGGCCGGGGCTCACGATGACGACGGGGTGCGCCGAACCGACCGTGAGCGCGTTGATCGACTGGAGCTGCGCGACGTAGAGGCCGGGCTTCGCGTCGAGGTCGAGCACCTGGAGCGCTCCGAGGTGCGCCCGGTAGACATCGGGGAGCTGCCGGTCGCCGAGCCGAACGGCGTCGGCGAGGAGAAGCTGCTGGAACGAGCGCTCGAAGCGGAGCTCGCTGAGCTTCTTCAACACACGGTCGAGCAGCGGGATGGACCCGAGCGCCGCGGTCGCCGCCTTGTCTGCCGGATGCTCGTAGGCCTTCGCGCTGATCGATGGGTATCGGGGACCGTCTAGCACGGGCAGAGCCATGTGCGCACCGTACCCGTGTGCGAGCCCACCTTGCCGGTCAACAACCCCCGGACAGGTCTCAGAGGCGCGCTAGACCGCTCACGAGGTGCGTCGCGCCACTCGTGAGCCGGCCCACCTCGATGTCCGCGACCACCGCGTCCGCACCGGCCGAGCGGGCTGCGGACGCCGCGGCGAGCTGATCCTCGGCTCGCCCCGCTGCGAGAAGGGCGAGGAGCCGCACCGACCCTCGGACACGCCCCGCTTCGAGGGAGAGCGCATCGAGCTCGTGACGAGTCGAGGCGAGGAGCGACTCCGCGCGGCCGAGCCCTCGTCGGTTCCTCGCGGCTGGGCTCAAGCACCGACCAGTGTCGAACCGATCTACGTCGAGAGGGCCCACGGCGCACATCTCGGCGAACCGCGCTGCCAATGCGATCGGGCTCCGGTCCTGCTGGCCGTCGAACAGGGGAGGCGCACCGGGACGGTCGACGACGATCACCAGCGGCATCGGCTCGCCGCCTGCGTGACGAGGCTCGTTCCACGCCGAGCTGATCGCGTGCCGCACCCCGGAATAGCTCGGACCGGGCACACGGAGCATCGCCCTGCAGATCTCGACGGCGTCGCCGAGCTCGGCTTCCGACTCGACCGCGGCGAGACCTTGCGCGCCGCCGCCCGCCGCCATCCCGAGCACCGCACGGCCGCCCGAGCATACGTCGAGGGTCGTCACCTGCTTCGCCAGAAGGGCCGGTGGTCGTTCCCTCACCGGGGCCGCGAGGCAGCCGAGCACGACCGTCGACGTTGCTGCCGCGACACCGCCGAGGAGCACGTACGGATCCACACCTATATCTGGACCGACGAACACAGCGTCGACCCCGGCAGCGTCGCACTGAACGGCGAGTCGGACGACGGCAAGGAGCGCATCGGTGCCCAACCGCGGTGCGCCCGCCACGGACGTGACGACGCGCACCGCCGTGCGCACCGCTCGACGCTCCCGAGGCTTCGCCACGACGCCGTTCGTAGCAGACGCCAGGGCGCTCTATCGGCGTCTTCGGGGTCGACGCACCGGAGCGCGGAAGATCTCGCCTCCAGCGACGTCATCGGGAGCCGAGCCCGATCGGTCGGGCGAGGCGCTCGTAGGCACCGGCATGCCGGCGGATCCTGCCTGATTCGACGAGGCGCTCGAGCGCGACGGCAGCGTTGCCCAGTCCAAGGCCAGTGCGACGAACGATCGTCTCGAGACTCGTCGCTCGCTCGTCGAGCGCCGCGAGGACGACCACATCAAGGCCCTTCGTGCCGCCCCCCGTCCAGCCGTCTGCCGCCTCCTGCTCGCCACTGCGTGGGTCGGCGGCGAGGTCGCCTCCCGCTGCCGGCGGTGCGAGGAGCGATCCTTGCGTCGCACTCCCTTCTCGCTGCGCAGCTCCTTTAAGCCATCCGAGATCACGCGTTGGCGGCCGGGACGCTCGCGCGAGAGCGAGGAGCGCCATGACGTCGTCGACGTCCCGGACGACAGCGGAGCCGTCGGCGATCAGGGCGTTGGTGCCCTCCGACGCCGGACTGCGGACCGAGCCGGGCACGGCAGCGACGACCACGCCCCGGGCGAGGGCGGCATCGACGGTGTGCATCGCTCCGCCGGTCCGGTGCGCCTCCACGACGACGACGAGGTCGGAGAAAGCGGCGACGAGACGGTTGCGCAGCGGAAATCGCCAAGGCTCCGGTCGTCCTCCCGGCGGCGCCTCCGAGAGGATCGTCCCCGCAGCTGAGACGCGTGTCCACAGTCGTCGGTTGCAAGCAGGGTAGACGACGTCGACCCCGCCGCCGACGACCGCGAGAGGTGGGGTCGCTCCACTCGCGAGCGCGCCTTCGTGCGCCGCCGCGTCGATCCCTGCCGCGAGCCCCGAGACGATGCAGATCCCTCGATCCCCCAGCCTCGCACCGAGCTCTGCCGCCACCTCCGCGCCGTAGTGGGTGGCAGAGCGCGTCCCGACGATCGCTACTCGTCCGAGATCGTCTCCGTCGCGCGCGCCAGGCGTCGAGCAGGCAAGGACTCCTCCACCGCTCGTGAAGCACACCACAGGCGCATCCGACTCGCGGGTGAGCACCGTCGGATAGGTAGCGTCCCCGAGCACGTGCGAAGCGATGCCTCGGGCCGCTGCGCGTCGGAGCACATCGTCTGGGTCGACGTCGAGCGCCATCTCTCGCCACCGCTCGAGCCGAGCCTTGGCGTCGGCGACCCGGCCACGTCGAGACAGCACCGCAGGAGCGAGGGTGCCGGCACACACCTGCGCCCACCGGCGTTGTGCAGGATGTGCCTCGAGCAGCCTGCGCAGGGTCGCGTGCCCCATCCCCGGCAAGCCACAGAGCGCGACGACGTACGCGACGTCTCCGTCGGCTCGACAGATCGAGCCCGTGCCACTCGCGTACCGAGGGCCCTCTTCAACGCGGTGCGCCCCGTCGGCACGTGCGTTGCGGCTCATGCTGCTCGCCCACCGAAGAGGACCTCGCGGCCTGAGCGCAGCTCGAGCGCTACTGCGGTGTGCTCGGCGCCGACGACCTCGCCGGTGCCGTCGAGATCGGCGAGAGTCCTCGCGACGCGACGGACACGATCCAGTCCGCGTGCACTCAACTCGCCCGAGCGCACGCGCTCCACGAGCAACCGTCGGGCAGGTCCAGACAGCGGGGCGAGCTCGTCGAGATGATGGGAAGGTATCTCCGCGTTCGACCGCACGCCGCGCTCGCGCGCGAGCTGGCGGGCTGCTGCGACACGTCCTGCCACCGCTGCGGAGCACTCACCCCTCGGTTCCCCGAGCAGCTCGAGCGCGCCCGGCCGTTCGACCGGCACGGCGAGGTCGAAGCGGTCGAGCAACGGCGCCGAGAGCCGCCGTAGATAGCGCTCACGCATCGCGGGCGAGCAGCGACATGCGCCAGGACGACCGCCTTCCCCGCAGGGGCAGGGATTCGTTGCAGCAACGAGCACGAAGCGAGCCGGAAGCCGGATGCTCGCCCGCGCTCGCGCGACGAGGATGCTCCCGTCCTCGAGCGGTTGGCGTAGCGTCTCGAGCAGCGACGGCGGAAATTCGCCGAGCTCGTCCAGGAAGAGCACGCCGTTCGTCGCGAGACTTATCTCACCAGGGCGCATGCAGCTCGTTCCCCCTCCGAGCAGGGCGACTGCGGACGAGCTGTGGTGAGGCGCCCGGAACGGTGGCCGTTCGAGCAGCCCGGAGGAAGGTAGCGCCAGTCCCGCCGCAGAGTGCACCTTCGTCGCTTCGAGGGCCTCGATCGGCCCGAGCGGCGGGAGCAGGCCCGGCAGGCAGCGAGCGAGCAGGGTCTTTCCTGCGCCGGGCGGACCTGCGAGCAGAAGGTGGTGGCCGCCGGCGGCCGCGACCTCGACCGCACGGCGCGCGACCACCTGACCACGGACGGACTGCAGGTCGACGGAGCCGGCCCCGGTGTCGTCCGGAGACGAGGGCACGGGCACCGTGACAGGAACGTCGGGCCACGTACCGTGCCCTGCCAGGACGTCGACCACCTCGGAGAGGGAACGCGCTCCGAGCGCCCGGATTCCAGGTACCAGCCGAGCCTCGGCGAGAGATCCGAGCGGTACGACGACAGCTTCGGCACAGACCGAGTCGACGAGGGCGAGCATGCCCGGGACGATGCGCAGCGACCCGTCGAGGCCGAGCTCGCCGAGGAACGCACACCCGCTGGTGGCCTTCGGTTCGATCGCTCCGGTGGCCAGCAGCAGACCGACTGCGATCGCTAGGTCGAGACCGGCACCGGCCTTGCGGATCCCCGAGGGTGCGAGGTTGACCGTGACGCGCTGCAGCGGCCAGGCGAGGCCACTCGACAGAAGTGCCGCACGGACGCGGTCCCGTGCCTCGCGACAGGCTGCGTCAGGCAGGCCGACGATCGCGAACCCGGGAAGCCCTGCCGAGACGTGCACCTCCACTGCGACAGGCCGCCCTTCCACTCCGAGCAATGTCGCTGCGGGAACGCTGGCGAGCACGTGGCGCCTCCATCGACGAGGGGGATGTCACGGTCACCCGGAGGCGACGACGGAGCGCACCGTAGTGGGAGGATGCTCGCTCGTGGTCGGGCCAGCACGCCGCGCGAGATACTCGCGCGGTGCCACGCCGCCATCCTCCATCTCGCGAGAGGGACACCCCGAGAGGCGCGACGTCACCTTCGCCCGCCAGAGCGGCACGCGCGCGGCCGGCCGGAGCGGCGGGGAGCTTCGAGGTCGACCCTCTCACCGGGACGGCGGCCGAGGTCCGGCGCGTCCAGCCACTTGCGGCGCGCAAGCCGTACGCGTGCCCGGGCTGCCGTCAGCAGATCGGGTCGGGTGTGGGGCACGTCGTCGTCGTCCCACTCGCGCACCCGGACGACCGTAGGCACTGGCACGCTGGCTGTTGGCGCGCACGAGAGCGCCGACAACCAGGGCGCTGAGGACCGGCAGCGTCGCCCTACTCTCGTCGCGGCACGGAAGTGCCAGCTCGGCGGGTAGAATGCCGACATGACGAGCGTGACCGTCCCCGCGTTGTCGCCGAGATGACCCCA
>JAJZCK010000289.1 GCA_021846125.1 Actinomycetes bacterium
CGGCGGTGGCGGATCTCGAGTACGGCAACCGGGGACGTGTCGCGGTCGCTCCTTTCGCACGATCACCCGCGACCCCTTCGGCAGGCGGAGGTCGAGCAGCCTCGTGATCTGCGCGACGAAGGCGCCGTCACGCACGCTTTCGTCCACCTCGACCGCCTTGTGCCAGGATCGCCGGGACGGTGCCCCGACCGCCTCGCGGACCTCGGCGGTGATCGGAAAGCCGAAGCTGAAGCCGACACCTTCCTCGATGCACGCCCGAGCAAAGAGGTGGGTCGCGCCGGCCGAGTCCGAACGCACGAGGAACCGGGGAAAGTCGAGATCGTCCTTCAGCGGTTGGGCGTGGTCGGGAAGGCTCTCGATCGCCATCTCGAGGACGCTCACGTGGTCAGCGGCGGTGTTCGAGCCCGCATTGCCCGGCCGCACGATTCCCGCGAGCGCCTCGCGCGAGGCGATCTCCTCCCGGTCGAGAAAGCCCGAGTCGCACCAGATGATCGGCCGGAGGAGACCTTCGGGAAGCGCGGCGACCGCACGGGCGACGAGAGAGGGGGCCTGGGGGCGTGGATCGCTCGTGCTCAGAGATCCGCGGCGGGCACGACACCGGCCTCAGCCCATATCGCCGGATGCGGTCGGCCGAAGCGCTGACCTTGGTGGTTGAACGCGACCCCTTCCTTCTTCGTGCCGTAGACCTCGACGTCGGTCGGGTCGAGATCGATCGTCGGGCGCATCGCGACAAGGCGGGCCCGACGCTTCTCTCACAAGCGCGGCAAAGCCGCGGCGAACAAGCTCCGTGGTGCCCGCCTCGATCCCTGCAAAGACTGGGCCGTCGAAGTGCTTCTTGACCCCGATGAACGTCGTCGCGGCCGGGATTGCAGGGACCGCACGCAGCTGTGCGCCGACGGTGTCGACTCGCTGGTGGTGTCAGCGGCGTCGAGATCGCACATGAAGTCACCGCCGCCGAGCATCGTCTCGGCCATCGCGAGCAGCATCTCTGCAGCGGTGAGGCCCCGTCGTCGTGACTTCACCGGTCCGATGTGGCTGTCGAGGGTCGCGGTGATCCCAAGGACGCGATCGAGCTCTGCGACGAGATGCAAGCCCGCTCGTGGCGTGAGGCTCGGGTCAGCTCGACCAAGCGTGACACCGGGACGCGAAGGGCGTATCTTCTTCACCTGACAGGTGCCTTTCCTCTGAGATCATGGCGTGTTGTCCAACCACCATTCTCCCAGTTGAAGGGCACTTTGTCGCGTATCGAACAGATGTTCGCGTCGACTTACTCACCGATATAGGTCTGAGAGCGCCCAGGCCAGCGGTCACCCGTTCTCCCCTCCCCTCCCTGGGCGGACCACCTCCAGGCCGATCCGTTCGGCGGCTACGCAGAGGTTGTCATCGCCGGCCACGAACACGAATGCGTCGTCGCCTCGGGCGAGCTCCGCCGCGGCCAGGTGAATCGAGTCGTAGCCGCGCAGCGAGTGCTCCTCCGCGAGCGCGCCGGCACGTCGCACCAATCGGTCGGAGACCTCGACGAGGTGGAGCTCCTCGTAGCGATCAACGAGCTCGCCGATGGCGGCGCGCAGGCGGTCGGATGGGAGACGACCAAGGCGAACCGCCAACGCCAATGCCGCGTGGCCCTCCGCGTAGACGACCCTCGCGCTCGCGACGCGCTCCGCGTCGCGCCACAGGCGTTTGGCCTCATCCGATCCCGCCTCCTCGACGATCAAGGGCACGACGGCCGAAGTGTCGAAATAGGCGGTCGTCACCCTCGCAGCTCGGAGACGAGCGGACTCACCGCTTGGGAGGCCGGGATGCCTCGAGACGGCAGAGGACGTCTCGCCTTCATCGGTGGGGTCGCCAGACCTTCCGCGACGAGCCGATCGAGCGCACTGGGCTTCCGCTCAGCAATCGGGACGACCCGCGCAATCTCGCGGCCATGGTCGGTCACGACGACCTCGTCGCCAGCATGGACCCGGTCCAGGTACCGACTTAGGTTGTTCCGCAGCTCACGCACCCCGACCTTCACGTCCGTCTCCTTTGTAGCCACAATACAATTGTAGTGTAGCCACACTGCAGGTATCCCGCAGCTGCACGATCAGTGTCCGAGATGTCCAATAAACGACCGTTTCTGACCCGCCGACGCCGACGTCTTGGAACCGGCCGAGCGCGTCAAGGTGTTCACCGACCGGGCCAGCGGGTCGCTCGACCGCCGCCCGCAGCTCGATCGGGCGCTCGTCCAGCTTCGCCCCGGCGGCACGCTCGTCGTGCCCATCGGCGAGGTCCGCGCCAGTGCGCTGTCGGACTACGCGCCGGAGGCCTTCTCGTGAGCGGGGCGCCGGCGCCGCTCGCTCCAGACGTGCTCCAGTCGGCAAAGACAGAAGTGCTGTGCTCGGCTGCTGCGCCGGAGGGGGGAGGTGGGCCACGAGAGCAGGGACCGGCGCCCAGTGACGGGCGGGTGACAGCCAAGGGGCTGGCGAGCGCGAGCTGGTGGCATGTGCCGACGCGAGGAAGAGCGCCGGCGTCCATACGGCCCCCATACTGCGGGATCCTCGACGAGACCTCGACGAGGATCCCGGGGGGCTATCCGTCTGGGCTGAGGAGGCCCGCAGTGACGGCCAGGACGCCGCAGGAGTGCTGTGGTCCGAATCGGCGGACAGCGCTGGCGAGCGCCACTCCGAGCGCCTCGATCGCGTCACCG
>JAJZCK010000051.1 GCA_021846125.1 Actinomycetes bacterium
CCGGCTGATCCTGCGCCGGCCGCGTCGCCGTCGGCCGCGTCGCCGGCGCGGTGCGCCACGATGTGGGGACCGCGCTCCGGTGCCGGGGGTACGGGCGGCCACATGCCTGCGCTGGCCTTTGAGAAGACCTGCTCCCCGCGTTCGCGGCGCCTGCGGGCACGTTTGCGCACGATCGTGAACACGGCGCCACCGAGGCCGCCGGCGGCGCCCGCTACGAGGGTCGCCAGGAGCCGCCTGCGCGTCCGAGTGCTCGTCCGACGTACCATCGTCTAGATACCGCCCCTGCTCGTGGTCGTTCCGATGCAGGAAAGAGCATAGAGGTGCGTGCGTGTCGGCCGGCTCGGTGGCTCGGCGAGCAGGGCTGCTGCTCGTCTCGTGCTGCCGGCGGAACCGTTGGCGTCCCGGGCCCTCGAGCGGGTCTCGGCGTGCTCCGGACTGCAAGGCGGCCCGCCTGGGTCCCGGGTGCCTTGACGACGGGCACTGGCATCCGTCACACTCTTTAAGTGCCCCGAGCGGACGATACCGTGACTGTCCTCCTCCTTATGTGACGGCGAGCGCCGCTCCTGCGCTCGCCGTGACCTCCCGTGCCTGTGGGCCGGGAGGTTTTTTGTTTCCCGTACCGGGCCCGCAGCGAAGAACCGCCACGAGCCCACGAGCCCACGAACCCAGCCCCCGACCCGTGCTGCCAAGCGAGGAATCCGATGCCACCAGCCGAGATGCGCCCGAAGACGATGCCCTTCGAGCGATACCGCGCGTACGCTCCCGTCGAGCTTCCTGACCGGAGCTGGCCGTCGCGCGTCATCACCGCTGCCCCTCTCTGGTGTGCCGTCGACCTGCGCGACGGCAACCAGGCGCTCATCGACCCGATGGACCCGGCACGCAAGCGTCGCATGTTCGACGCGCTCGTCCAGGCCGGCTTCAAGGAGATCGAGGTGGGCTTCCCGTCGGCCTCGCAGCCGGACCACGACTTCGTCCGCCTGCTCGTCGAGGAGGACCTCGTCCCCGACGACGTGACGATCCAGGTGCTGGTGCAGTGCAGGGCGGAGCTCATCGAGAGGACCTACGAGTGCCTGCGCGGCGCTCGAAACGCGATCGTCCACTTCTACAACTCGACGTCGGTCCTCCAGAGACGCGTCGTCTTCGGGCTCGAGAAGGACGGCGTCACCCGCATCGCGGTGGACGCCGCACGGCTTTGCAGGGATCTCGAACGGACTCTTCCGGGGACGGCACTGCGCTACGAGTACAGCCCCGAGTCCTTCACGGGCACGGAGATCGACTACTCGGTCGAGATCTGCTCTGCGGTGATGGACGTGGTGGAGCCGAGCCCGCAGAGGCCGATCGTGCTCAATCTCCCGGCGACCGTGGAGATGTCGACGCCTAACGTCTACGCGGACTTCATCGAGTACTTCCACCGCAACATCCCACGACGTGACTCCGTGGTGCTGAGCCTCCACCCGCATAACGACCGGGGCTCCGCGGTCGCGGCCGCCGAGCTCGGGGTGATGGCAGGGGCGGACCGGGTCGAGGGCTGCCTGTTCGGCAACGGGGAGCGCACGGGGAACGTCGACTTGGTCACCCTCGCCCTCAACCTGTTCTCCCAGGGTGTCGATCCGCGTCTCGACCTCTCCGACGTCGACGGTCTGCGGCGCGTGGCGGAGTACTGCAACCGGCTCCCCGTCCACCCGCGGCACCCTTACGTCGGCGACCTCGTCTACACGGCGTTCTCCGGTTCGCACCAGGACGCGATCAAGAAGGGCATAGCGGCGATCGGCGCGAGCTACGAGCACTGGGAGGTTCCCTACCTCCCGATCGACCCCCACCACGTCGGGCGGAGCTACGAGGCGGTCATCCGGGTCAACTCCCAGTCCGGCAAGGGCGGGGTCGCGTACATCATGGAGTCCGAGCACCAGATGGTCCTGCCGCGTCGGCTCCAGATCGAGTTCTCCCAGGCCATCCAGCACGTCACGGAGGACACCGGGACGGAGATCTCGCCGTCGGAGATGTGGGAGGTCTTCTCGGGGGAGTACCTCGGCGACGGTGCCGTCCGGCTCGTGCGCCACGAGTCGGCGACGTCCGGCGACCGGGACAAGGTCACGGCCGAGCTCGTCGTCGACGGTCGCGCCGTGACGATATCCGGCGAGGGCAACGGTCCGATAGCGGCGTTCGTCGCAGGACTGCGGGACGGCCTCGGCGTCGATCTCGACGTCGTGGACTACAGCGAGCACGCCGTGACTGCAGGCGCGGGAGCGCGTGCAGTCGCCTACGTCGAGACCACCGACGGCGGGAGCAGGACCCGCTGGGGAGTAGGCATCGACCCCAGCATCCTCACCGCGAGCCTGAAGGCTGTCGTCTCGGCGGTGAACGGCCGCAGGGCCGCAGGGTGACCGGGGCAGTCTGACGCAGTCGGGTCCGCTCCGTCTTCAGACGGCAACGGCCGGCATCCAGGCCGGGCGGGACGACTCGAACAGGTCGATCTCCCTAGCGTGCTCGAGCGTCATCCCGATGTCGTCGAGGCCACGCAGCAACCTGTCGCGAGCGGTGTCGTCGAGGGCGAACGGCACCGTGATGCCAGCTCCGGGCACCTCGACGACCCGTCGCTCGACATCCACCGTGACTTCGAGCGACGGATCTCCGGAGATCGCGTCGAGCAGCATCCGTCCGTCTTCGGCTCCGACCTCGGCAGGGACGAGACCCGATCGGGTGGAGTTGCTCTTGAAGATGTCGCCGAAGCGAGGAGAGACGACGGCAGCGAAGCCGTAGTCGACGAGCGCCCACACGGCGTGCTCGCGCGACGAGCCGATTCCGAAGTTGGGGCCGGCGACGAGGATCGTCGCGCCGGCATGCTCTTGGCGGTTGAGAACGAAGTCACGGTCGTCCCGCCACTCCGAGAACAGCCCGGCGCCGAAGCCCGTGCGCTCGATCCGCTTCAGCCAGTCGCTCGGAATGATCTGGTCGGTGTCGACGTCAGCCCGGTCGAGCGGGACCGCCCGACCCGTGACGACATGCACAGGCTCCATGGTCCGTCCTTCCTAGCGATCGAGGGTGTCGGGTGCCGCGAAGTGCCCGGCCACCGCAGTCGCCGCAGCCACGGCCGGCGAGACGAGGTGCGTACGCCCTCCACGTCCCTGGCGACCCTCGAAGTTGCGGTTCGAGGTCGACGCGCAGCGCTCTCCCGGGGCGAGCTTGTCCGGGTTCATCGCGAGGCACATCGAGCAGCCGGGCTCACGCCACTCGAAGCCTGCCGCGAGGAAGACCTTGTCGAGGCCTTCCTGCTCCGCCTGGAGCTTCACCCGCCGCGAGCCCGGCACCGCGAGTGCGCGCATTCCCGGCGCGACGTGGCGGCCATCGAGGACCGTGGCCGCGGCCCGCAGGTCCTCGATGCGCGAGTTGGTGCACGACCCGAGGAAGACGGTGTCGACCCGGACGTCGGCGATCGGTGTGCCAGCCTCGAGCCCCATGTAGGCAAGGGCACGCTCGACGGCCTCGCGCTCGGCGGGGTCGGCTGAAGGGGACGGCCCGGGCACGACGCCGTCGAGAGCGACAACCTGCCCGGGATTCGTCCCCCAGGTCACGTACGGTCGCAACGTCGACGCGTCGATCTCGACTGTCGTGTCGAACGTGGCGCCCTCGTCCGTGGCGAGCGCGCGCCACTGCGCGACGGCGACGTCGAGCTCCGCTCCGTGGGGGGCGTGCCGCCGCCCCTCGAGGTAGGCGAACGTCACGTCGTCGGGGGCGACGAGCCCCGCTCGCGCTCCGGCCTCGATCGACATGTTGCAAACGGTCATCCGTCCTTCCATCGAGAGCGAGCGGATGGCCGATCCCCGGTACTCGACGACATGGCCGATCCCGCCACCCGTGCCGAGGCGACCGACGATCGCGAGGACGACGTCCTTCGCGCTCACGCCCGGGGGAAGCTCCCCTTCGACCTCGACCGCCATGGTCTTCGGCCGGCGTTGGGGGAGCGTCTGGGTCGCGAGCACGTGCTCGACCTCCGAGGTCCCGATCCCGAAGGCAAGAGCGCCGAAGGCGCCATGCGTCGAGGTGTGGCTGTCGCCGCAGACGATCGTCATGCCGGGCTGCGTGAGGCCCTGCTCCGGTCCGATGACGTGGACGATCCCCTGGTCGCCATGACCCATCGGGTAGAGCTCGACGCCGAACTCGGCGCAGTTCGCAGCGAGGGCCTCGAGCTGGCGCCTCGACACCAGATCGGCGACGGGCTTGTCGATGTCGGCCGTCGGCACGTTGTGGTCCGCCGTCGCGACGGTGAGGTCCGGGCGCCGGACGCGCCGGCCGGACATGCGCAGCCCGTCGAAGGCCTGCGGGGAGGTCACCTCGTGGACGAGATGAAGGTCGATGTAGAGAAGGTCCGGATCCGTCCCGCCGTCACCCGCGTGGACGACGTGGTTGTCCCAGACCTTCTCCGCAAGCGTGCGCCCCATACGTGCTCCTCAGTCGACGGTGACGATCTCGACGCGGAGCCGCCCGTTGGGGGCGTCGTACTCCACGGATGCCCCCACCGCCTGGCCGAGCAGAGCCTGCCCGAGCGGGGAGCGGGGCGAGATGACCGAGACGTCGTCCGGGTGCTCCTCGATCGAGCCGACGAGGTAGCGCTCGACGTCGTCGTCGCCCTCGTAGCGGATGCCGACGATGCTCCCGGCGACGACGGCACCGCCACCGGTCGTGCTCGGGTCGACGATCACGGCCGATTCGAGCATCGCCTGGAGCTGGCGGACACGCGCCTCCATCTTGCCCTGAGCATCCTTCGCGGCGTGGTAGTCACCGTTCTCGGAGAGGTCCCCGAGGGCGCGGGCCGCTTCGATCTGCCGGGCGATCTCGACACGACCACGGGTCGTGAGGTCGTCCAGCTCGGAGACGAGGCGGGCATGGGTCTCCGCGGTGAGGTGCGTCTCGGTCATCGGCCAGAGGGTACCCGCTCGTGGCGCCGACCGCCGCAGTGGACGCGGCAGGCACGGGCCGGGATCAGCTGGCGAACCTGTCGGTGCTTCCCGGCTCCGGCTCCTCGGGGCCCGCATACCAGGTGACGTCGTCCGGGCCCGGCGGGTGCCACTCCGAGAGCGGGGGAAGGTCGTCGGCGGCGGGCCGGTAGACCTGGCGTGGCGGGAGAGTCGCGCCGCCGCGCGCGCGCCGGTGGGCGGAGCGGCGGGCGAACCTGAGCAGCACCATCATGACGAGCCACACGACGAAGAGCACCGACGCCCCGCGCCCCGACGCGCCGAAGCTCACGAGGAGCAGCCCGAGGGAGGCGAAACGCAGGGCGCGCAGCGCTCCGGGCCGCTGCCACGGCAGGTCCGACGCCGGCACCGCCGGCTTGAGAGCCCGAGCCGACTCGGGCGGCAGGTCGGCGACGAGGTCGTCGAGCTCGCCGAGCGTGACAGCGGTCAGCGCCGAGCCGACACGGTCCGCCAGCTCCTCCGTCGTCAGGCGCCCCTCGGCCGCGTGGTGCCGGATGAAGTCCACCGCGCGCTCGCGGTCGGCATGCGATGCCCGTAGGTCACGCCGGTGCCGCTCGAATGCAGCCTCGCTCACGCCGTCAATGATCGCGCGCACCGGGTCGCTTCGCCTGTCGCCTGCACCCGGGCCGAGGCGAGTTGACGGCGGCCCTCGTGGACGCGACAATCGTGGAGGTGTCGAAGCGCATCGAGATCGTAATTACCTGAACGACGCACCCCTGTAGGAGTGCGTCGCGGCCGTCCACCTGGTGGGCGGCTTTTTTGTTGTGCTGTGCCGGTGGGAGCCGCTCCCTGCGAGCGCTCCGGCGTCCCCGGCGAGGAGCTTGCCCGTGCGGGCGGCGCCTGCTGTGACAAGAGTGTTTCCAGTGAGATCGGTGGTTTCCTCTGAGCTGCGCTTTCCTCCGAGGACAGAGAGCGGGCGCCGTGCCCGGAGAGACGAGGTCGAGGTGGGCACCTACAACGTTGCGGTGATCGGTGGCGACGGCATCGGTCCCGAAGTCGTGTCCGAGGCGCTGAAGGTCGTCGCGGCCGCAGGCGTCGCGCTCGCGACGACCAGCTACGACCTCGGTGCCGACAGGTACCAGCGGACCGGCGACGTCCTCCCGGCGAGCGTCCTCGAGGAGCTCCGCCGCGTGGACGCGATCCTGCTCGGAGCGGTCGGACCACCTATCGGCTCGACCGCCGTCCCGCCGGGGGTGCTCGAGCGGGGCCTGCTGCTCGCCATGCGCTTCGAGCTCGACCTGTTCGTCAACCTCAGGCCGTTCAACGCGACGCCCGGCTCGATCGCCGAGGGTGCCGACTTCGTCGTGGTCCGGGAGAACACCGAGGGTCCCTACGCAGGCGAGGGCGGCCAGCTCCGTCGCGGCACGCCGTTCGAGGTCGCCACCCAGGGCTCGGTGAACACCCGCCACGGGGTGGAGCGCTGCGTGCGCTTCGCGTTCGAGCTCGCGGAGCGCAGGGCGCGCCGATCCGTGACCCTGGTCCACAAGACCAACGTGCTCACCTTCGCGGGCGACCTCTGGCAGCGGGCATTCGACGACGTCGCCGCGGAGCACCCCGACGTCGCCACCGCGTACAACCACGTCGACGCCGCGAGCATCTACATCGCGACCGACGCCCGGCGCTACGACGTGATCGTGACAGACAACCTGTTCGGGGATATCCTCACGGACCTCGCGGGAGCAGTCAGCGGTGGTATCGGCTTGGCCGCCTCGGCGAACCTCAACCCGGCACGCACCGGCCCGTCGCTTTTCGAGCCCGTGCACGGAGCCGCGCACGACATCGCCGGCACCGGGACGGCGAACCCCCTCGCGGCGATCCGCTCGGCGGCGATGATGCTCGACCACCTCGGCCAGGCAGACGCGGCGGCGCGAGTCGAGAAGGCCGTCCTGGCCGTCCAGGACGAGATGGCCGTGGACCGCGCGGCATGGACGACCACGAGCGTCGGCGACGCCGTGGCAAGGAGGGTCTGAGGATGCCGATCACGCCGACAGCGAAGATCTGGATGGACGGGGAGCTCGTCGACTGGGAGCAGGCGACGGTGCACGTCCTCACGCACAGCCTGCACTACGGGACGGCGGTCTTCGAGGGGATCCGCGCGTACCCGACGCCGTCCGGGACGGCGGTGTTCCGCCTGCGCGAGCACCTCGAGCGCCTCCTGCGCTCGGCACACCTCCTCGCGATGGACGTCGAGCACAGCGTGGACGAGCTGGCAGACGCCGTGAAAGCGACCGTGGCGGCGAGCGGTCTCGACGCCTGCTACATACGCCCTCTGGTTTACCTCGGCTACGGCGAGATGGGGCTCAACCCACTCCCGTGCAAGGTGCGCACGGCCGTCGCGGTGTGGCCGTGGGGCGTCTACCTCGGCGACGAGGCGATGCGCACCGGGATCCGGCTCAAGGTGAGCTCGTGGGCCCGCCTCGACCCGCGCACGCTGCCGACGGCGGCGAAGGCAACGGGCATGTACATCAACTCGTCGCTCGCCAAGGTCGAGGCGGTCCGTGCCGGCTACGACGAGGCCATCCTCCTGACGACGGACGGCTACCTCGCCGAGGGGACGGGGGAGAACGTCTTCCTCGTGCGCGGGGGCGAGCTCCTCACGCCTCCCGTCTCGGCTGTCGGGGCTCTCGAGGGGATCACCGCGGCGTCGGTCCGGACGATCGCCCGGGACCTCGGCTACGACGTCCGCGAAGCGCTCCTCCGGCGGTCGGATCTCTACCTCGCGGACGAGGCGTTTCTCACGGGCACCGCCGCAGAGGTCGTGCCGGTCGCGTCCGTCGACGACCGCGTCGTCGGCTCGGGTGGACCGGGCCCGGTCACGAGGGCGATCCAGGACTCATACAGCGCTGCAGTGCGTGGCGAGCTGGACCGCTACAAGGACTGGCTGGAACGTGTCGACTGACGCCGGAACCGGAGCCGCGCGGCGCGGCGGCACCGGACACGGCGCGCATCTCGGCCACGGCGAGGTCCGGCTGCCGGAGTCGGTCGAGGTGTACGACACGACCCTTCGCGACGGTTCCCAGCAGGAGGGCATCTCGCTCAGCGTCGAGGACAAGCTGCGGGTAGCGGAGCAGCTCGACCACCTCGGAGTGGCGTACATCGAGGGGGGCTGGCCTGGTGCCAACCCGAAGGACGAGGAGTTCTTCGGTCGGGCGCGAGATGAGCTCAAGCTGACCTCGGCGACGCTCGTCGCGTTCGGTTCGACTCGCCGTCCCGGTGCTCGCGCCGCCGAGGACGCGACGTTGCGTCACCTCGTCGGTGCGGGCACGGATGCGGTGTGCATCGTCGCCAAGGCGTCGGACCTCCACGTGACCGACGCCTTGCGCACGAGCCTCGACGAGGCGGTAGCGATGGTCTCGGACTCGGTCGGCTTCCTCCGCTCTCGAGGGCTGCGGGTCTTTCTCGACGCCGAGCACTTCTTCGACGGCTATCTTCGCGATCCGTCGTTCGCGCTCAGGGTGCTCGATGCGGCCGAGGTCGCAGGTGCTGAAGCGCTGGTGCTGTGCGATACGAACGGTGGACGGCTTCCGCACGAGGTCGAGCAGGTCCTCTCCGAGGTACGTGCTGCGACCTCGGCGACTCTCGGGGTCCACTTCCACAACGACAGCGGCTGCGCGGTCGCGAACACCTTGACGGCGGTCCGGTACGGAGCGACCCAGGTGCAGGGCTGCATCAACGGCTACGGCGAGCGCGCGGGCAACGCGGACCTCTCGTCCGCGATCCCGGACCTGACGCTCAAGATGGGCGTCGAGACGATCCCGCGGGAGCGCCTCGAGCTGGTGACGCCCGTCGCGCGCCACATCGCGGAGCTCGTCAACGTCAACCTCGACGCCCAGCGCCCCTACGTCGGCGCTGCCGCATTCGCGCACAAGGCCGGGTTGCACGCGAGCGCTATCGCACGCCGGTCGGACGCCTACGAGCACGTACGCCCAGAGACCGTGGGCAACGGCACACGCTTCGTCGTGAGCGAGCTGGCAGGCCGGTCGACCCTCGCCCTGAAGGCGGCGGAGCTCGGCATCGAGCTCGACTCGGCGGCGCTCGGCAGCGTCCTCGACGCGCTGAAGACTCTCGAGCACGCCGGCTACCACTTCGAAGTCGCGGACGGCTCGCTGGAGCTGCTCATGCGGGCCGCTGCGGGTGGCCTCCAGGCGGCGCTCGACGGCTTCTTCACCGTCGAGTCGTACCGGGTGACCACGGACTGGAGGGCGGCGCCCGCCCTCGATCCGGAGGTCGCCGTCCACGAGCGCCTCGTGCACCCCTGGGCCGGGGAGGGCGAGCTCGTCACCGAGGCGACGGTGAAGGTCCGGATCGCTGCAGAGCGCGTCGTCGCGACCGCCGAGGGCAACGGCCCGGTGAACGCGCTCGACGCGGCACTGCGCCAGGCGATAGGACCACGCTTCCCCGAGCTGGCGTCGATGCACCTCGCCGACTACAGGGTGAGAGTGCTCGACACGGCGAAAGGGACGGCGGCAGTCACGCGTGTCCTGCTCGACACGGCCGACTCCGACGGTGGATGGTCGACGATCGGCGTCTCGGAGAACGTCATCGAGGCGTCGTGGCACGCGCTCGTCGATTCGGTCGTGTACGGCCTGCTCCGGGCTTCGGCTGCGACGGCTAACGTGCCGGAGGAGGCTCCATGACCCAGCCCAGCTTTGCTCCTATCGCGCTCGAGGACGAGGTGCGCCCGTCGTACCGCCTCGAGCCGCCTGCCCCGTGGCGGGCGAGCCGCCCCGCCGATCTGCGTCCGGGAGTCCGGGCCGGGGTCGTCGGAGGCGGAGTGCCGGGCCCGGACCAGGGCTATGCCTTGCACCTCGCCTCCCGCTTCCGGGACCGGCTCATGCTCCTGCCGGGCGAGCACGCCGAGGACGTGATCGCGGGAGCCTCGACCTTGGCGCTCCGCCGGGCGGCGCTCTACGGCAGGGCCCCCGTCTCGAGCGACCTCGAGCTGGCTCTCACGGTCTTCGGCTACCTCGGCGACGCTCCCGGCGACCTCGTCGAGCATCGGCGTCCGCTGTTTGCAGGGGCCGCGCACGACTACTCGCGCCAGAGGGCGGTAGCGGAGGCGCTCCCCGACGAGACGCTCCGCTCGAGCCCGGCTGCCGTGCGGGCCACCGACTGGCGGCGCCTCGTCGAGCCGACATAGCGCACGCGGCCGCCACCTGCCGCGCGCGTGCGACCGGCGGAACGCGGTCGCCCGAGCCGCCGACCAGCACGTCCGTGGTGCGTCGTTGTCGTAGTCTGGTTGGCGACACGCCGGACGGCGCGCCGTGGAACCTGCAGGTCGCGGCGGCCAGGTCCGGGTGGTTGCCGAGGAGGCCGACATGGGCTTGATGGACAAGATGAAGGCTCAGGCGACGCAGATCGCCGAGAAGGCGCAGGAGGCAGGCAAGGTCGGTCAGGCCAAGCTCGAGGCCGTCCAGGCGCGCCGAAAGGCGGACGCGCTCCTCTCCGAGCTCGGGACCATCGCTTTCGAGTCGCGGACGAACCGTGGCGCGCCGGGGGACGAGAGGCGGGCCGAGCAGCTCGTGGAGCAGCTCCGGCAGTACGAGGCAGAGTACGGATCCCTCGACGGCCATGGAGACGGGTCCGTGGCAGGTGCCGCGTCAGACGGGGCGGACGACGACATGCCGCGTTCGACGCACGAGGGCGGCGGGCTCTGACCCGGCGCCGGGTGGTCGCCGTGTGAGCGCGCGTCATCCGGTGCGCCGGCCGTGCCGAACAACCGACGAGATGCGGCCCGACCTTCACGACGCGAGCGATGCCAACCTCGTCATGGCGATCGCGCGTTACCACGAGGACGCGCTCGCCGAGGTCTACCGCCGTCATGCCGGAGCGACCTTCGGCCTCGCGAAGCGGGTCCTCTGGGATGCTGCTCTCGCCGAGGAGGTGGTCCAGGAGGTCTTCTTGCGGCTCTGGAGCGCCCCGGAGCGCTTCGACCCCGAGCGGGGCTCGCTCCGGTCGTTCCTCCTCGCGCAGACCCATGGTCGCGCCGTCGACCAGCTCCGCTCCGAGTCCTCGAGGAGGCACCGTGAGGCACGGGACGCGAGGACGGCTGTGTCGAGCGGCTACGACCTCGAGCACGAGGTCTTCGACTTGGCGGTCGCGGAGCACGTGCGGAGCGCCCTCGTGGACCTCCCGGAGAGCCAGCGCAGGGCTATCGAGCTCGCATACTTCGGTGGCCACTCCTACCGGGAGGTGGCGACCATGCTCGGCGAGCCGGAGGGCACAGTGAAGAGCCGTATCCGGGCCGGGCTGGGCAAGATGCATGCCCAGCTCGTCCCCGTCCTCGGGGCAAGGGGCGACGAGTGACGCACGCCGAGATCGAAGAGCTTCTCGGGGCGTACGCGCTCGACGCGGTCGACGAGGGCGAGGCGCTCGTGGTCGAGGAGCACCTCGCGACCTGCCCGCGGTGCCGGGCCGAAGTGGCCGCGCACCGCGAAGTGGCCGGCCTGCTCGGCAACGCCGGCGGCGAGCCACCGGCCGGGCTTTGGGACCGGGTCGCGGGAGAGCTCGCGCTGGAGCTGTCCGAGCAGCCGGAAGCTCCCGGGCTTCTCACGGTGCGCCTCGGCGGGCTCGGTACTGTCGAGGACCGTCCGACTGCCGAAGGTGGGGGGCCGGTTGCATCCGTCTCCGCCGCGACGAGAAGGCGCGCTCGGCGCGTCTCGATCGCCTCGCTGTCGCTCGGTGCGCTCGCAGCGGCCCTGGCTCTCGTCGTGGGGCTGCTCTCGGCCAAGGTGAGCAACCTCGACCAGCAGGTGACCGACATCCGGACGGCGGTCACGACGAACGGCGTGGCGCAGCAGGCGGCGCTCGCCGTCGCCGACCCCCAGCACCGCGCCGTCGAGCTGAGCAGCCCGGCCGGACCGCGGCGTGCGCTGCTCGCGGTGCTGCCGAGCGGCCAGGCCTACTGGATCACGACGGGCGCGTTGCAAGCGCTACGCGCCGACCAGACCTATCAGCTGTGGGCGGAGGTCGACGGTCGGATCGTCTCGATCGGGCTGCTCGGGCGTGCGCCGACCGATGTTCCCGTCCTGGTCACGCCCAACATGACGAAGTTCATGGTGACCGCCGAGCCGCTCGGCGGGACCCCACGTCCTACGTCGCCCGTCGTCGTCTCCGGCGTGCCGTCGTCGGTCTGAGCGACGTCCCGGTGCGACGAACGGGCACGTCTCCGGCGGGCTGGCCACCGTCGCGTGCAGGCGGCGCCGCGGAGATGGGAAGATCGCGACGTGCTGAGAGTCCTGCCTGACCCCGCGCCTTCCGTCACGGAGCGGCAGTCGCTCTCCGACGGTCCGGCGGACGTCGATACCGAGTCCCTCGAGGTCGCGACCGTCCGCGAGCGCACCTCCGTCGTCAGCCAGGTCGTGACCCTCGTCGCCGTGGTCGTCCCTGCGGCGGGCATCCTCTCCGCGGCCGGGCTGCTCTGGGGCGTCGCGTTCCGGCCGCTCGATCTCGTGCTCGGTCTCGTGCTCTACGTGCTCACCGGTCTCGGTATAACGGTCGGCTACCACCGCTACTTCACCCACCGCTCCTTCGAGGCAGTCGGCGCCGTGAAGATCGCGCTCGCCGTGCTCGGTGCCATGACGCTGCAAGGACCGGTGACCCAATGGGTCACCGACCATCGTAAGCACCACGCCCGTTCCGACAGCGAGGGCGACCCGCACTCACCTCATCTCGCGGGCGACGGCATCGTCGGGGCGGTCAAGGGGCTCTGGCACGCGCACGTCGGCTGGATGTTCACGACCAAAGGGATGGAGCGGGGAGCAGCGTACGGTCGCGACCTGTTCGAGGACCGCACGATCCGGTTGATCGACCGCCTGTACCTCGTCTGGGTTGTGCTCTCCGTCGGGGTGCCGTTCCTCGTCGGCTACGCGGTCACCGGCAGTGTCGACCGTGGTGTAGAGGCGATGGTCTGGGCCGGCCTCGTACGGATCTTCGCGTTCGAGCACGCGACGTTCGCGGTCAACTCGATCTGCCATACCTTCGGGCGGCGGACCTACGACGCGCGTGACCAGAGCAGGAACAACTGGTTCGTCGCACTTCTCACCTTCGGCGAAGGCTGGCACAACAACCACCATGCGTTCCCGCGCTCGGCGCGCCACGGTCTCGCGCTCGCACAGGTGGACGTCTCGTGGATGGTCATCCGGCTGCTCGAGCGTTGTCGTCTCGTCCGGAACGTCAAGCTGCCGACCACGGCACAGATCTCCCGGGTGCCGCGTGTCGAGGTGGCGAGCGCCTGACGGGCAGGGGGTCCCCGCTCCGCAGCTGCCCGACAGGCGATGTGGGCCCGGCGGCCGGTATCAGCCGGAGGGGCGCGAGAGGCCGGCGGCACGCCAGCCAGGCTTGGCGAAAAAGCACTGCACGTCGCCGATCCTGCGCTCGGCGAATGCGGCCTCGCTGTAGCACAGGTAGAACTCGAACAGCCGTCGAGTCGTCACGTCGACTCCGAGATCGCCGATCTCGCCTTCGTGTGCGACGAACGCGTCGCGCCAGCGGTGCAGCGTCTCGGTGTAGTGGTGCCCGATCTCGTCGAGGGCGACGAGGCGAAGGTCGGTCGTGCGCGCGACCGCGTCGACGATGGCAGCGACGGACGGGACGCACGATCCGGGGAAGACGTAGCGCTTGACGAAGTCCTCGGTGTGCTTCGCGCGCTCGTAGAGCTGGTCGGCGATGACGATCGCTTGGAGGGCCATCGCCCCGCTCGGAGCGAGGAGCTCCGAGCAGGTGCGGAAGTAGCGGTCATACTGGTGCCAGTCGAGCGACTCGACCATCTCGATCGACACGAGGTGGTCGTAGGTTCCCCGCAGGTCGCGGTAGTCGTCGCGCAGCACGGTCACGAGGTCGTCGAGCCCCGCATCCTTGACCCGCGTCGTCGCTAGCTCGTACTGGCTCTCCGAGATCGTCGTCGTCGTCACCTTGCAGCCGTAGTGGCGAGCCGCGTGCATGGCGAAGCTTCCCCAGCCCGTGCCGATCTCGACCACGTGGTCCGCCGGCGACAACGAGAGCTTGCGACAGATGCGATCCAGCTTCTCGACCTGTGCGTCGTGGAGGGTCGTGGACGGGCTCGTGAAGATGCCGGCGGAGTAGGTCATCGACTCGTCGAGGAAGAGGGCGAACATCTCGTTGCCGAGGTCGTAGTGCGCCCGCGCGTTCCGTCGGTCCACCTCCAGGTTGCCCGGGCGGTCGGCGGAGCGCTCGAGGACGCGGTGGACGGGAGCGCGGAGACGCTGGCCGAGTGCGCTCGCACGCTCGAGCGAGTCGAGGTTGCGGATCACGACCCGAAGGAACAGCGCCAGCTCGTCGAGGGAACGGCAGGTCCACCAGCCGGAGAACCACGCGCGACCGAGACCCGCGCTCCCCTCCGTGGCCACGACGCGCCACGCCCGCGGCGACGTCACGACAACCTCAGCGACGGGCTCGCCTGGAGCCGGCCGGCCGCAGAGATGGCGCTTGTCGCCCTCGCGGACGATGACCGCCCCGTCGCGCACCTTGCCGAGCAGGCCGAGCACGAGTGCGCGCGCGGCGAGGTCTCGCGCTCCGGCTCGCCCGCGGGACGACCGGCGAAGCGCCTTCATGCCGCTCGGCCCGAGCCGGCGGTGGCGCATTGTGCCTTCGTGGAGACCGCTGCCCATCTGCGTCCCGTGCTCGTCTTGTCGCTGACCGTTCCGGGCCGACCGCGCGGCCGGGCCCCTGCCGCGACGGTAGCTCTCCGAGCGAGGCACCGGGCGCGCTCGCGCGCTCCTCGGCGCCGAGCGGTCCGACGTCGTCGTGGACCGTCGCAGCTCGGCCCGAGCCGGGCGCTCGAGCGGACGCGCCCGCAGGTGACGGCCGCGGTGCCCGCAGATCAGGGCGTGGGCGCCGTAAGTCCCGGCAGGGGAAGGCGCAGCGTCTCGCCCGGCGCGTAGCGTGTCCTCGACCCGTCCCGTCCGAGGTGCCAGACTCCTTGGCGGCCGGCGACCGACCAGTCCTCGATCCCGCCGACGAGAGCGGTCTCCTCGTCGATACCGAGCACGGACACGGCGGCCGGACACGTCGCCACCAGACCTTTCGCGAGCTCGGGGGCCCAGCCGTCGAACTTGTCGAAGTGCGGGATCGCCGCGACGTGGGGAACGACGCCGAGCCCGAGCCCGGAGAAGCGCCCTGGCCG
>JAJZCK010000290.1 GCA_021846125.1 Actinomycetes bacterium
GGCTGTGTTCGATCCCGAGGGCATCGAAGTCACCCCGGCGTTCATGGCGAGCCTCCAGGCCGCCCTCAAGATCGCCATCCAAGCCGAGTACGACCTCGAAGACGCCGAGCTCGCCGTCGTCAGCCTTCCCGACCGAGACGACCGCACGTCGATCTTGCTCTACGAGGCAGCCGAGGGCGGCGCCGGCGTGCTCCGCCAACTCGTCGAGGACCCCGGCGCCCTCGTCCGCGTCGCTCGCCAGGCCCTGCAACGGTGCCACTTCGACCCCGACACCCTCGCCGACCTGCGCCGGGCACCCCGAGCCCGAGAGGATTGCGAGGCCGCGTGTTACGACTGCCTGCTCTCCTACACCAACCAGCCCGACCACCGCCTCGTCGACCGGATGCTCATCGCCGACTACCTGCACCGCCTCGCCGGTGCCACCATCGCCACGTCCCCGGGTCTCGCCAGTAGAGGGGAGCATCTCGACCGGCTCGCACGCCAGGCCGGCAGCGACTTGGAGCGCGAGTGGCTCGAGCTCGTCGCCGCAGGCGGCCATCGCCTCCCCGATCGCGCCCAGGTGCTGATGGCAGAGCCCGGCACCCGCCCCGACTTCGTCTACGACGACGCCCACATAGCGGTCTACATCGACGGACCGCACCACCTCTACCCCGAGCGCGCCGCTCGGGACGCGACGGCCGACGAGGCGCTGTTCACCCGCGGCTGGACGGTGATCCGCTTCGTTGCCAACGACGACTGGCCGGCATTGATCGCCCGGCATCGGAGCACCTTCGGCGAGGGCGACCGTTGACCACTCCTGCGGCCACCTCGGACCGAGAGACCACCGCTTCGGCGACCTTTGCTCCCGGCTCGCTCGTGCGGGCTCGGAGCCGGGAATGGGTCGTCCTTCCCGACTCGACCGACGAGCTGCTCGTGCTGCGACCCCTCGGGGGCTCAGACGACGACACCGCGGGCCTGCTCGTCGGCCTCGAACCCGTCGAGCGCGCCGAGTTCGCCTGGCCGGACCCGGACCGCGCCGGTGACCACCTCGGCGCCCGCCTGCTCGCCGACGCGGCCCGTCTCGGCTTTCGCTCCTCGGCCGGGCCGTTCCGCTCCTTCGGCGCCATCGCGGTCGAGCCCCGCCCCTACCAGCTCGTCCCGCTCCTCATGGCGCTCCGCCTCGACCCCGTGCGCCTCCTCATCGCCGATGACGTCGGGATCGGAAAGACCGTCGAAGCTGGCCTCGTAGCAAAGGAGCTGCTCGTCTCGGGCCAGGCCAAGCGCCTCTGCGTGCTCTGCCCCCCGCACCTCGCCGAGCAGTGGCAAGCCGAGCTCGCCACCAAGTTCCACATCGACGCCGAGCTCGTCCTCACCTCCACCGCCAGCCGGCTGGAGCGATCATGCGGCTTCGGGGAGAGCGTGTTCGACGTGTTCCCCCTCACGATCGTCTCCACCGACTTCATCAAAGGCGAGCGCCGCCGCGACGAGTTCGTTCGCAGCGCCCCCGACCTGATCCTCGTCGACGAAGCGCACACCTGCGCTGCCGATGTGCGCGGGCGAGGAGCCGCCCACCAGCGCTACAGCCTGCTGAAAGACCTCACCGCCGACCCGGCCCGCCATGTCGTGCTCGTCACCGCGACGCCGCACTCGGGCAACGAGGGGGCCTTCCGCTCCCTCATCGGCCTGCTCGACCCCGCCTTCGCCGGCTTGCCCGACGACGAGCAGATCGACGAATCGACCAGGGCAAGCCTCGCCCGGCACTTCGTCCAGCGTCGACGAGCCGACATCCGCGCCTATCTCGATGTCGACACGCCTTTCCCCGACCGCCTCGACCTCCCCGAAGAGGATGGCCGCTACCAGCTCACGCCCGCCTACCGGTCCTTCGTCGAGGAGATCCTCGCCTGGGCACGAGAGGCCGTCGCGGACGAGAGCGGCGGCCGCCACCGCCAACGGGTGCGGTGGTGGAGCGTGCTGGCGCTGCTGCGCAGCCTGGCGTCGAGCCCCGCGGCTGCGGCGGCCACGCTCCGCAACCGTGCGGCACCCGCGTCGACCACCACGATCGAGGAGGCCGACGACGTCGGCCGACGCAGCGTCTTGGACCAGGACGACGCCGACGACGCCGGCCGCCCCGACGCCACCCCAGGAGCAGATCCCGACCCCGACGAAGACGGGACTGGTGGCACTGGCGGCACTGGCGGCACTGGCGGCACAGGGAAGGCCGAACGCCGACGGCTGCGCGCGCTCGCCGATCAGGCCGACCGGCTCGCCGGCAGCGAGGACGCCAAGCTCGCCCACACCACCCGGCTCGTCCGCCAGCTCCTCGGCGAGGGTTACAACCCGATCGTCTTCTGCCGCTTCATCCCCACCGCCGACTACGTCGCAGAGCACCTCGCAAAGGCGCTCGGCTCGGGTGTCGCCATCGAGAGCGTCACCGGTGTCCTCCCCCCCGCCGACCGCGAGGCCCGGGTCGCCGACCTCGGGGGCTCCGCTCGTCGGGTCCTCGTCGCCACGGACTGTCTGTCCGAGGGCGTTAACCTCCAAGAGTTCTTCGACGCCGTCGTCCACTACGACCTGCCGTGGAACCCGACCCGGCTCGAACAGCGCGAGGGCCGCGTCGACCGCTACGGCCAGCCGTCGACGTCGGTCAAGGTCGCCACGGTCTACGGCGTCGACAACGTCATCGA
>JAJZCK010000052.1 GCA_021846125.1 Actinomycetes bacterium
GTGGGCGACGGTGCCGTGGTCGACGGTGCCGTGGTCGACGGTGCCGGGATCGACGGTGCCGTGGGCGACGGTTCCGGGGGCGGCGCGGGCCTCGGAGAGCTCTTCGCTCGCCTCGACGGCGAGAGGCGCGACGCGCTCGTCGCGTTCGGCTGGGCGATGGCGGAGGACCTCGCTTCCTCGTCGCTCCCGCTCTAGCCACTCGCAGGGCTGCGCCCTGACGACGGGTCGGCTCAGCGCGGGAGGACCGAGAGCACGGCTTTTGGCGCGTGCCCGGCTCGGACCGCTGTCAAGCCGACGAGCAGGAAGCCGGGCTTGCCTCCGATGGCGGTGCCGATGCTCGCGCTGTCCGGCGGGCGGGGCGACCTCTCGAGCACCGCAGCACGCAGGCGGCCGTCGAGGAGCGGGAGCGACTGCGTCGTCCCCGCCCAGGAGAAGGAGCATGCGACGTTGCCGTCGTCACGGAGATAGCAACCGAACAGGCGTGGAGACGTCTCGACGACGACGAGCGACGGTGTCGACACCTCGAGGTCGACGTACGCGATCGACGGCCCCCGTGTTCCGAGCACTGTCCGGCCCTGCTGCTCGGGTGCGCAGAGCTGGCGTAGCAGGCGCCGGGCCACACGTCTCCGCAGCCGGCCGGTGCGCTCCGGGGTGCCGGTCACGGCGACGACCTCGGGCCGGGAGGGATCGGGCGGTTCTGTGTCCTCGCCGATCTCGAGGACGACGACGTCGAACGGCGACCACTCCCCGGGCAAGGCTGGCGCGCCGACCGCCCCGGGTCGGGCGCGGAGGAACGCCCCGCTCGCGAGGTCGACTCCCACCCACTCTTCCGGGCCGGTCGACAGCACCGCGCAGGTGAGCCGTGCTCCGGGCGCGCGGTCAGCTCGTGCACCAGGTTGGATGCGGTGCACGGTGTGCACTCTCGACTGTCTCGCCACTGTCAGCGGCTCCCCGCTCCCGGTGTTGGCGCAGCCGGCATCCCCGTCGCGCTTGCCGCGTCGAGCCGGGCGTCGTCGATCGACGCGAGAAGGTCACGGGCGTCCGTGACCGGGGCCAGGCAGGCCCCGGCACGGCAGACGTAGCCTCGGCGGTCTGCGGTGCCGTCCCGCCCGAGCCAGAGAGGGCTCGGCGTCGGCTCTCCCCAGCAGAGCACGACCTCTGGCAGGAACGCCTCACGCACCGTGTCGAGCAGGCTGCGGTCCGCGGACATCCCGAGGACGACTTCGACAGGCCCGCCGTCGAGGAGGAGGGCGGCGGTGACGAGGCCGGGGAACGCGAAGGGCGACCGGGAGAGCGCCGCCCCTGCGGCATCGACGCTCGCAGCTGCCCGTGCGACGAGGAGCTCGTCACCGGTGAGCGCTCCGAGGCGTGCAAGCGCCGTGGCAGCGACCGACGCGGCGGACGGCGTCGCACCGTCGTAGGTGTCCCTCGGTCGCACGACGAGCTGCTCGGCGTCGGCACCCGTCGTGTACCAGCCGCCGTCCGGCGCGGAGAACAGCTCGACGAGCCCGGCAGCGACGTCGGTCGCGTCGGCGATGTAACGGGCCTCCCCGGTCGCCTCGCCGAGACGCGTGAAGCACTCCACGAGCCACGCGTAGTCCGCCGCGACGCCGAGGTGGCTCGCCCGGCCCTCGTGCCAGGATCGCATCCAGCGGCCGTCGGGTCGACGGAGGTTCCGGCGGAGCATCGCCGCGATCTCGACAGCGGCGCGGATCCAGGAGCCGTCTCCCGTGGCGGCACCCGCCTCGGCGAGGACGGCGCAAGCCATAGCGTTCCATTCCGTGAGGATCTTGCCGTCGAGGCCGGGCGGCACGCGTCCTTCGCGGGCCACGAGCAGCGCGGTGCGCGCCTGCTCGACGGCTGCAGGTCGCAGCAAGGTGGCGCCAGGCTCGCGGTGCAACACCGACCGGCCCCCATCGAGGTGTCCCTGCGGGCCGACTCCGTACCAGCCGGCCGCGACGCCGGCCTGGCTCGCACCGAGCACCTCCTCGAGCTCCGAGGGAGTCCAGGTGTAGTAGCGACCCTCCTCGCCGTCGGAGTCGGCGTCCTGCGACGAGCATACGCCGCCCGAGGTGTCCCGGAGCTCTCGCAGCACGTAGTCGAGCGTCTCGTCGAGCACCTGGCGTAGCTCCGCCACTCCGGTGAGCTGCCACGCGTGCAGGTACGCCCGTGCGACGAGCGCCTGGTCGTAGAGCATCTTCTCGAAGTGCGGAACCAGCCACCGGGCGTCGGTCGAGTACCGCGCGAACCCGCCCCCCAGATGGTCGTAGATCCCACCGGCGGCCATCGCAGCCAGCGTCGTCGTGGCCTTGTCGAGCGCCCCGGAATGTCCTGCGAGGTGGGCTCGGAGCAGCAGCTCGACGAGCAGGGGCTGGGGGAACTTAGGCGCGCCGCCGAAGCCTCCGTGCTGCTCGTCGAACAGCGTCTCCGCCCGGGCGAGCGCGTCGGCGAGCAGCTGGCGAGCGGGCGCGCGGGTGGTGCTCGGGTCGGGGCGCAACCGCGCCGCTACAGCGTCGGTGAGGTCGCCGGCCTGCTCGACGATCTCCGTGCGGCGCTCGGTCCACGCGGTCGCGACTGCCTCGACGACGGAGACGAACGACGGCGTCCCCGGGCGGCTCACGGGCGGGTAGTACGTCCCGCCGTAGAAGGGCTTGCCGTCCGGCGTCGCGAACACCGTGAGGGGCCAGCCGCCGCGGCCGTCGTGGATGGCCTGCACCGCCTCCATGTAGACGGCGTCGACGTCGGGGCGCTCCTCGCGGTCCACCTTCACCGCGACGAAGCGCGTGTTGAGCACGCGTGCGACGTCTTCGTCCTCGAACGACTCGTGCGCCATGACGTGGCACCAGTGGCAGGCCGAGTAGCCGATCGAGATCAGAAGTGGCCGGTCGAGCTCGGCCGCCCTCGCCAGGGCCTCGGTTCCCCAGGGGTACCAGTCGACCGGATTGCCGGCGTGCTGGCGCAGGTACGGGCTGGTCTCGCCTGCAAGGTGGTTGCGCGCCGTCATTCCCCCCCCAACCTAGCTGTCGGGCGCCGTCTGGCACCGGCTCAGCCACGTCGTTGCCGCGACGCCCGAAGAGCCGGTCCTCGCTCGAACCTGCTCACGGGATTCGCGGTCCGGGTCGAGCCCGGAGGCGTCGGGCCAGCGTGGCCAGCCTCCAGGTGACGGCCTACGGGCCGACGAGGTGGTCCGCCAGGCGGCCGCCGTCGAGCAGGGTCGGTCTCGCAGCCGCGGACACCCGTTCCATCCACTCGATCGCGTCGGTCAGCTGGCTGCGTGGTCGGGGCTCGCGACCGGTGAGCTTCGAGCGCTCCACCAAGTCACAGCAGCGTGCTACGTGCTGTTCGAGGGTGAAGATGGAAAAGAACAGCAGCGAGATCTCTCTTTCGAGCTCGAGTGACGCGTGCTCGCCCGCCACCTCCGGCCGGCTCGCGGCGATGTCAGGTCGGTCCGGGAGCGCGCGCGTGCGACTGGCGAGGCGATGCGACTCGTCCGCCGCGCCGCTCCGGGTGGAGGGGCGGCTGTGCCTGGACTGCTTGCCCGCTGTGTTCGAGGTCTCGTCGGTGCCCATGACGTCCCTACGGCTCTCTCGGGGCAGCGAAACATGGTCCAATTGCACTGGTTGTCGGGGTTTGCCCTACAGGTGCGTCAGCTGGCTCGTTCCGTCGAGTCCGTGCCGGTGGTGACGAGCAACCGTCGCAGCGCCTGCATGGCGCTCGCCTCGATCTGGCTCACTCGGGAGTTGCTGACGCGGAGCATGGACCCGATCTGCTCCTGTGTGAGGCCGCCGAGAAAATGGCACGTGACCACGGTCCGCTGGCGATCGGGGAGCTTCGTCATCGCGGCTCGAACTTCATCGAGACGCTCCTCGCTGACCACGCGGCTCTCTGGCTCGAGACTGCGATCGGAGAGGAGCAAGTCGATCAACGACGTCTCGTCACCCGACGGCGCACCGTCGACATGTCGATCGAGATGGAGGATCTGCGACGACTGGACAGCTGCGACGATCTTCTCGCGCTCGGTGTCGTCAGCCCCCATCTCCGCGAGGATCTCGCGCCTCTCGGGCATGCGCCGAAGTCTCCCGTAGAGGTCGTCCCCTGCGGCCCGGTAGCCGACGACGCGGTGTCGTTCACCTCGGGGCAACCAGTCGAGCCTGCGCATCTCGTCGAACATCGAGCCGCGTACCCGCTTCGTCGCGTACGCCTCGAACATGGCGCCAGGCGACGTCGGTGCCCATCGGCCTATCGCCTCGATGAGCCCGAGAAGGCCGAAGCTGCGGAGGTCGTCTATCTCCCAGTAGGTGCGCACGCTCGACGGCAGTCGTGACGCTACGAGCCTGACCAGAGGCTGGTAGTAGAGAACGAGGTCGTTGCGAGCGACGCGTTCACGGCAGTGCCAGTATCGCTGCCATAGAGCGTCTTCACCAGCGTGGCTCGAGGCGCGGCCGGCCTGCACGAGGGATGGCAGCTGGGACGTCGTCTCTAGGGTGACGCGTCGGGCAGTCGGTGCCGTCATCTCGGTACTCCTCGGCCACGCGGAGAGGGCCTGATCGGCGCGCCAGGTACGTCACGCTGAGCGCTTGTGCGACCACGCTACAGGAAGGCGCACGTGGACGGGGCGCGGCGAGACCCGGCGATTGTCGCCGGATGCCGGTCTGGTCCTGCCTGCCCGGTCAGGCGAGCTCGCCTCGGCTGGGTCGAGCACCGATGGCGACGAGTGGAGCGGCACGCCCGACGGCGTCAACCACTGCCGTTGCGACGCGTCCAGCGACCTGTGGCCGGCTGGCGCTCCCTCGCAGAGGACACGACGTCGTCCGCGCGCTCGCGCAGCGGTCTACCGGATTCGACCGCGTAGCGACACAGCAGCGCGTAGGCGGAGGCCTCGCCGATCTGGTCACGCTCCATGAGCACCCCCTCGGCTTGGGCAATCGTGCGTCGTGCTCGGAGCGCTTCACGGAGCCGGTTGGCGAGGCGGTCGTCGGTCACGTCGGCTCCAGCCTCGTCGAGCACGTTGGACGTCTCCTCGGCAAAGCGTGCCGCGAGCCGTTGGCCTTCCGGCGAGAACGCACCGGCGGTGCGTGAGTAGATGTTGAGCGCCCCGACGGCCCGCGCGCCGGCAAGCAGGGGCGAGGACAAGATGGCGTTGATCCCGAGAGCGCGTGCTCGGGGCGTGAACGCCGGCCATCTCGTCTCGGACTCGAGCGCACCTGCATGGAACCACCGCCCCTTCGCAGACGCGTCGACACCGGGGCCCTCGCCGGTCGCGTACTGGCCGGCGTCCATGTCGAAGACGGTACGGTCGCTCGCCGCCACCGTCGCGAGGCTGCCGTGGCGGCGGAGCGAGACGCTCACACCGTCCGCGCCGCCGACGGCGTCTCTCGCCAGGCCGACGACGAGACGGAGCGCGCTGTCGACGAGGTCGTCTCCCGCCGGGACGAACGTGACCCTCCTCGGCAGGGCACGGCCGCCGTTGGTGGTGATCGTCACCCCGTTGCGCGGCCGGCGGGTCGGCTGCTCGGGTCCGAGCAGCAGCTCCTGCTCGCTTCGCAGGTGCTCTACGGGCCCTGCGCGCCCGCCGGCACCGAGGACCTCGAGGACAGAGGACGAGGTTGCGCGAACCGTGAGCGCACCGCCGAGGGAGGCGAGCCTGTGGCGTGCGCTCGCTACCACTGCGACCTCTGCTGGGTCGATCTCGTCGAGCGCGTCGACGTCGAGTGCGACGGAGAGGCAGCCGGTTGCGATCGCCGCGTCGAAAAAAGCGCCGAGCCTTACCGCGCTGTCGCTGCCGGCGGGACCTCGGACGTGGATCGTCGCCTCGTCGCCGTCGAGCTCGGCGGTGACGGCGTCGTGCGGCGACGAGTCGTCAAGGTCTGTCACGCCAGCTCCATGCCCGGGTGAAGGGCTGGCGGTCGCCGCGCCACGAGGAGACCACAGGTCGCTCGCCGTGCGTCCGAGGGTACGGGGGGGAACCCAGCATGGACGCGACACGAGTTCGCATGTTTGTCAGCCATGAGCTCGACACGAGGACGTCGTCTCCGAGGTGCGGCGGGCGGCCGGAGCCAGCCCTTTCCGGACCCTCGCTGTCGAAGGCGCCACCGACCCTAGCTCACAGGTGGGCGCTCCACAGCAACAGGCTCCACAGCCTCAGGTCCCTCGGCGACGGCGGCTCCGCACCGGCCGTTGTCGCGAGGTGGCGGTGGGTGCGATACTGCGGAGAAAGGACGTAGGCGATCATGGATCCACTCGAGCACCGGGCACTCGAGCACCGGGCACTCGGGGAGAGGGCACTCGGGGAGAGGGCACTCGGGGAGAGGGCAGGTGCCGCGGAGGCCCCCGACGGCGACCCCGTCACGGTGCTCACCGCGGACGTCGCAGAGAGTGCCCGCATCCTCTTCGCAGCCGGTGGCCTCGCGGAGACCATCGCCCGTGTCGTCGAGATGGCCGTCGAGACGATCGAGGGTTGCGACGTCGCAGGGCTGCTCCTCGTCGAGGGCGATGCCCTCGCCACCCCCGTGCACACCGACCGCGCCGTCGCGGACCTCGACGAGCTCCAGCGCCTGAGCGGGCAAGGTCCGTGCCTCGACGCGGTGGCAGAGCGCCGCATCGTCTACGTCGACGACCTCGCAGACCTCGCCGACGGCGGTCCCTGGGCCCTGTTCGCCCGGCAGGCGACCGGAGAGGGACTGCGAAGTGCTCTCGCGCTCCCGCTCACGACGAACGGCAGCCTCGGCTCGCTGAACCTCTACGGTCGGTGCCCGGCCGCCTTCGGCGTCATCGACCGGGCGAAGGCGGTGCTGCTCTCGACGCTCGCAGGTCTCGCCCTCACCTCCGCGCACGCGCACGAGGACGAGGTCAACCTCAACGCGCACCTCCACGACGCGCTCACGACACGTGAGGTGATCGGCCAGGCGCAGGGGATCTTGATGGAGCGCGAGCGGATCACAGCCGACCACGCGTTCGACGTCTTGCGCCGGGCCTCCCAGCACCTCAACCGCAAGCTCCGGGACGTGGCGCAAGACCTCGTCGACACGGGCGTGCGGCCGGAGACCGGACCGGGGGACCGACGTAGCTGAGATGCCCCGTCGCCCTCACGAGAAGCGCGTGACGCTTCCGTAGGACGGTCGTGCGGGCCCTAGCTCCCCGCGTGCCCGGTCCTGCCGCTCTGGTGGAGCAGCTCGACCCTCTCGCTGTCGCCGAGCGTGCGGTCGACGACGGCGGTGGCGACGTCGGTGAGCTTGCGGCTGTGGTTGCGGGCGAACGAGCGCAGCCAGGCGAACGCCTCGTCGGTCCCGACCTGGCCGAGCTCGGAGATGACACCTTTGGCCTGCTCGATAGCGATCCTGCTGTCGAGCGCACCTTGGAGCTGGGCGGTGAGGCGGTGGGAGTCCTCGGTCGCGCGGTTCTGCAGGACGGTGAGCGTCGCGCCATGCGCGAGCGCCTGGGCGACGTCGACGTCGGAGCGGACGAGCGGCCTCGGCGGCCCCATGAAAAGGTTCAGCGTCCCGAGGACGCTCGACCGGACGACCATCGGGAAGGCGTGGACCGCGTTGAAGCCGGCATGACGTGCCGCGGGCGCGAAGTGCGGCCAGGGGCTCTCCGCGCCGAGGTCGTCGTGCACGATTGCGCGTCCGGAGCGGAAGGCGTCGAGGCACGGCCCCTCCTCGTTCTGGATCTGGAACAGCTCGAGCAGGTTCGCCTGCTCGCTCGAGGTCGCCATGACGTGGAGCGAGCCACGCGGGTCCGCGAGCAGGATCCCGCTCGCCGAGGCACCGAGCAGCTCGACGCAACGCCCGCAGAGCGTGCTCAGCACCTCGACGACGTCGAAGTCGTCCACGAGGGTGTCTGCGAGTGTCAAGAACGTGCTTGCGAGCAGGGTCTCTCGGCTCGCCATCGTGGCGTGTCCCTCCAAGGTGGCAGACGGCGTCTCGGGCCCGGCCGGCCGCGCTCGGCGCGCAGGTCGTGAGCTATCTGGGACGGGCGTCACGGGTAGAACCTGAGCCTGCGTGCGAGCACCTCGACAGCGACCTGGCGCACGGTCGTTCCGTCGGCGAAGGCCCGGGCGCGCAACCGGGCGAGCGCGTCCCCGACGTCGATCCCGAGCTGGACCGAGACCATGCCCGATGCCTGGTGCACTTCCGCGTGGTCGATCTCGCCAGGAGGCAGGACGGCGTCGGACAGCTCTGCGACGAGCACGTAGCCGGCACCGCCGGCCTGCATCGCGACAAGCGCCCGGGTGACGATCCCCGCGAGCACGTGCGCGTCCTCGAGCCGCTCGCCCTCGAGCGCACCGGGCCGACCGTCGTAGAGCGTGAGCGCCCCGAGGCGCGCCGCCCCGATCTGCAGCGGGAGCGCGGAGACCGAGCGGACGCCCGAGTCGAGGGCGAGCCTCGCGAGACCCGGCCAGCGCAGCGGCGCAGATCCTGCGAAGTCGGGCTCCGCGACCGCCAGCCTCAGGCGGTAGGCGTCGAGAGCCGGGCCGACCCCGAGGACGAACTGCAGGTCCTCGATCGGCTGGAGCGACGGGTCCGAGCGGTAGGTGGCGACGGGCACCCCGTCACCGGTCAAGAGGGCGATCGCAGCGCCGTCGACCGACAGCAGCCCCGCGCTCGCCGCACAGAGTCCCGCGCCGGTGAGCTCGGTACCTTCGAGCCCGGCTATGACCGTCATGATATGTGCCCACCTATTCTCGCCACCGGTCAGCGCCATGATCTCAGCGCCATGACCTCATAGTCGTGGGTCTCGGGTGGACGGGCAGGGCCGACGTCCACCCGAGACCCACGACCGGAGCGAACCCGGGTCGAGTCTAGCGGCGACATCTCCATGTCTGAAAGCGCGGTGTCGCCGCTAGACTTTGCCGTGCACAGCTTCGCTCGTCACGCGCTCACCGGCAGTGCCGGGCGATCGCCGAGCATGGCAGCGATCTCCTCGGCCGGCGCTGGCCGTGCGAAGTGGAACCCCTGGTAGCTGTCGCAGCCGAGCGCCGCGAGCTCCTTCAGCTGGTCCATGTGCTCCACGCCCTCGGCGACGACGGCCATCTCGAGGCCGTGCGCGAGTCCCACCACCGCGCTCGTGATGAGGCGGCTCGCGAGCTCGTGGCCGAGGTCGGCGACGAAGACCTGGTCGATCTTCACGACGTCGATCGGCAGTCGCATCAGATAGCCGAGGCCGCAGTAGCCGGTGCCGAAGTCGTCGAGGGCAATCTGCACCCCGAGGCGCTTCAGGTCTGCGAGCGCGGTGTCGCACCTCTCGTCGTCGCCGATGAACGTCCCCTCGGTCACCTCGAGCGTGACGAGCCCTGGATCGGTCCCCGTCGCAGCCAGCAGCGCGGCGACGGTCTCGGCGAAGCCCTCGGAGACGAGCTGGGACTGCGCGACGTTCACCGAGATGCCGAGCCCTCGACCGCCGTCCGGGTCGAGAGTGTGCCTGAGGTCGTTGCAGGACTGGGCGAGCATGAAGTGGCCGATCTCGACGCCGATACCGGACTGCTCGGCCAAGGACACAACGAGCTCCGGCGCGATCACTCCCTCGCTCGGGTGTCGCCAGCGAAGGAGCGCCTCGACGCCTGTCACCCGGCCGTCTGCGATCGCCACGATCGGCTGGTACTCGGCATGCAGCTCACCGCGGCCGAGAGCTCCCCGCAGGTCCCGGTAGAGGGTCGCTCTGTGGCGCGCCTCGCGCTGCTTGCGCCCGTCGACGACGCCGTAGCGAGCGCCGCCCTCGCGCTTTGCCTGGTACATCGCCGCGTCGGCGTCGGCGAGGACCTGCTCCGCGACGTCTGCTCCCCGCCCGGCGAACGCGATGCCGACGCTCGCGCTCAGCTCGACGTCCGTGCTCGCGAGGACGAAGACCCCTGCGAGCGCGGCGCCGATGTCGGCTGCGAGCAGCTCGACATGGGACGCGTCCTCGACGTCTTCGCACAGCACGACGAACTCGTCGCCGGCGAGGCGCGCGAGGGTGTCGCCGGGGCGAAGCAGCTGGGACAGCCGCTCGCCGACCGCGACGAGCAGCTCGTCGCCGACGTGGTGGCCGTAGGTGTCGTTCACGAGCTTGAACTGGTCGAGGTCCGCGAAGAGCACCCCGACGATCCTCTCCGACCGTCGGCACCTCGTGATCGCTTCGTCCAGGCGCTCGATCAGCAAGGTCCGGTTCGCCAGGCCCGTCAGCCCGTCGTGGAGCGAGCTGTGTCGCGCACGCGCGGAGGACTCCTCGAGCGCGGCTCGAGTCTCGGCGTTGTGCAGGTACGCCGCAGCGACGTCGGCAAGGGTCTCGGCCGCGGCGAGCGCCTCGTCGTCCATCGGGCCCGTCGTCATCCTGTACAGGTCGAGGGCCCCGATGCAGCGGTCGGGCTGGCGCAGCGGGAAGGTGAAGACCGCCGCCAGCCCGTCCGCGAGGGCTCGCGACGCGAAGGCCGGGAAGCGCTCATCTGTGCTCAGGTCTGCGACGGCGACCATCTCGCCCGTCGTGAACGCCGCGAGGCACGGTCCCTCGTCGAGCTCGGTCTGCAGGCGCTCGAAGCGAAGGGCCGACTCGTCGGAGGCTGCCACGTAGCGGGGCGCCTTGCCCGGTGAGATCAGCGTCACCCCCGCGGCGTCGACGGGGAGGATGTCTGCGATCCGGACGACGAGGTGGTCGAGGATCGCCTGGGTGGGGAAGTCCGTGACGAGCGTGTGCGCGAGCTCACGGAGCACGTCGGAGAGAAGCTGCTCGTCGCCCATGGACTGTCCTTGCTTGGCAGCAGGAGCGAGCCGCGTGGTCCGGGCGGGAGCTCGAAGTAAAGGCTTGAGAAAAGGTTAATACCACTTTCCTCGTCGAGACAAACGCCACGCAGGTGCGCGTGACGTCAGCTCCGCGATGCAGACCAGAGGTACCACGCGGTGGTGCGCAGCAGTCGATCGGCGAGCCGAGCCGCCCGTCGCGTCGGTCTCCTGTCGTCACGCGTCGGTCTCGGAAGGCCAGGAGCCTATCGCACGACGCGGTGGAGGGCAGGCAAACGTTCGAGGTCCTGCCGGCGGAGCTTGCCGATGGCCGTGCGCGGCAGCGCGGCGACGACGACGAGCTCGCGTGGGGCGGCCCACGGGCCGAGCGCGTCGAGAGCGAGCTCACGTAGCTCCTCGAGGCTCGGTGCGCTGCCCGGTCTCGCCGGTACCACGTAGGCCGCGACGCGCTCGCCCCACTCCGGGTCGGCGACGCCCCCGACGCCCACCTCCGCGACGTTGTCGTGGCGGCGGAGCACCGCCTCGACCTGCTCGGGCCAGACGTTCTCGCCGCCCGACACGACGAGGTCGCCGAGCCGGCCGTGCACCAGGAGCCGACCGTCGTCGCCGAGCCCACCCGCGTCGCCCGTCGGGAGCCAGCCGCCGCGCCGCGGGTCCGTCCCGTCGCGGTAGGCGCGCAGGAGCATCGGCCCGCGCAGCTCGATCTCGTCGCAGGCGCCGATGCGGATCTCGACCCCGTCGAGTGGGACACCGTCGTAGACGACGCCGCTGCCGGTCTCGGTCATCCCGTACGTCGTGACGACGTTCGGGGCGAGGCCGTCCGGCGGGGCGGAGCCTCCGAGGACGATCGTGCGGAAGGCGGCAACGCCGTCTCCGAGACGGCCGAGCGTGGTCGGGACGAGGGACACGAGCGTCGCGCCACGTGCCGTGGCCGCCGCGAGGACCTCGTCGCGGTCGAAGCCCGGGAGAACCTCCGCAGGCGTGCCGGTGACGATCGACCGGGTCAGCACGGACAGCCCGCCGACGTGCGCGGGCGGCAAGCAGCAGCACCAGCGGTCGCGGGCCCGGTCGGCACCGAGGCGGGCACTCGTCGCGAGTGCCGAGGCGACCACCGCGTCCCTCGTCAGGACCACGCCCTTCGGGCTCCCCGTCGTACCGGACGTCGCGACGACGAGAGCGTCGCCGTCCTCGACGGGCCAACCGGTCGCGAGCGTGTGCTCGCCACCCCCGTCGAGGACGGCGGAAGGCCCGAGCGCGACGACGAGCCTCTGGCGCCCTGCCGCGGGCAGCCTCTGGTCGAGCGGCAGCGCCGCGTCCCCGGCGTCGAGGACCCGGCGCAGGGCATCGAGGAAGTCGGGTCCCCCGGGCAGGTCGATGGCGACGAGTCGCGGCACGGCGGGTAGCCTAACGACGCCTGCTCCGAAGCTCGGGCGATCTCGCACCGCCCGACGACCCGAGCCTCGCCGAGGCGACGGCGCCTTTCGGAGCTACCGGGTGCAGCGGCCGGTGGCGCGCGTCGGCGCGGGCACTGCTGTGGCGACGGAGTGCAAAGGAGTGGCTGGGCGATGACCGACCTCGAGCCCGCGCTGCCTGAATGGCGTGCTGGCGGCGACTACCGAGACATTGCGTACGAGACGGCCGAGGGGATCGCGAAGATCACGATCTGCCGGCCGGAGGTGCGAAACGCGTTCCGTCCGCAGACGCTCGCCGAGCTCGGCGCGGCCTTCACCGAGGCACGTGACGACCCCGACGTCGGTGTGGTGGTCCTCACCGGGCAGGGGGAGCTCGCGTTCTGCTCCGGGGGCGACCAGCGCATCCGCGGCGAGGACGGCTACCTCGGCGACGACGACGTCGCCCGGCGCGGGATCGGGCGGCTCAACGTCCTCGACCTCCAGGTCCAGATCCGACGCCTGCCGAAGCCCGTCGTCGCGATGGTCGCCGGTTACGCGATCGGCGGTGGCCACGTGCTCCACCTCGTCTGCGACCTGACGATCGCTGCGGAAAACGCCCGCTTCGGCCAGACGGGACCACGGGTCGGCAGCTTCGACGCCGGCTACGGAGCGGGGCTGCTCGCGCGCACGATCGGGGCGAAGCGCGCGAAGGAGATCTGGTTCCTCTGCCGCCAGTACGACGCCGAGCGCGCGTACGAGATGGGCCTCGTCAACGCGGTCGTGCCGCTCGCACGGCTCGAGGCCGAGACCGTCGCCTGGTGCCGGGAGATGCTCGCGCTGTCCCCGCTCGCGCTACGCATGCTGAAGGCCGGCTTCAACGCGGCCGACGAAGGGCTCGCAGGCGTCCAGCAGCTCGCGGGCGACGCGACGATGCTCTTCTACATGAGCGAGGAGGCGCAAGAGGGCCGCGACGCCTTCCTCGAGCATCGCGTGCCGGATTTCTCGCGCTTTCCACGGCGCCCGTGACGCTCGGCGTGGAGGCGGCGGGACGCCCCAGGGCGGGAGCGGGCGAGTGGCTCCAGGCGACACGTCCGCGCACCCTGCCGGCAGCCGTCGTGCCGGTGGCGGTCGGCGTCGCTGTCGCGCACGCGACGGCGACGGTCGTCTGGTGGCGCGCCGCGCTCGCTCTCGTCGTGTCTCTCGCGATGCAGATAGGGACCAACCTCGCGAACGACTACTCCGACGGTGTGCGTGGCACCGACGAGGCACGTGTCGGACCGGTGCGCCTCGTGGCGAGCGGTCTCGCCGAGCCGCGTGTGGTGAAGATGGCCGCGGTCGCAACCTTCGCCGTCGCCGCTCTCGCCGGCCTCGCCGTCGCGCTCGCCACCTCCCCTTGGCTGATCGCGGTGGGCGCGGCCTCGATCGCAGCTGGTTGGCTGTACACAGGTGGCCCACGCCCCTACGGCTACGCGGGTCTCGGCGAGCTGTTCGTCTTCGTCTTCTTCGGTCTCGTCGCGGTCACCGGCACCGTCTACGTCGCGTGCGGCCGCCTCCCGGCGCTCGGCTTCGCCGCAGCCGTGCCGGTCGGGCTCCTGGCCGTCTCGCTGCTCGTCGTGAACAACCTGCGGGACATCCCCACCGACGAGCGCTCCGGCAAGCGCACCCTTGCGGTGCTGCTCGGCGACGGGACGACTCGTCAGCTCTATGCCGGCTGCGTCGCCGTCGCGCTTCTCGGCGCTGCGGCCGTCGCCGCTTGGCGCCCGTGGGCGCTCCTCGCGCTCCTCGCGGTCGTTCCCGCGGCACGCCCGGTGCGCAAGGTGCTCGGCGGCGTCGCCGGGCGCGACCTCGTCTCGGTGCTCGCGATGACCGGGGCGCTCCAGATCGCGTTCGGGGCGCTCCTCGCCGTCGGCATCGCCTTGTGAGGTGTCGTGGCGTCCCCCCGGGGTCGACGGTCGTCCCCGGCTCCTACGTCTCGGCTCCGAGGTGCCGCTCGACGACCTCTGCGAACGCCTCGGGCGCCTCGAACGGCACCGCGTGACCGGCACCGGGCACCACCTCGTGGCGGGCGTTGGCGCCGATCGCGTCGGCCATCCGACGGGCGATGGTGCCGAAGCGCTCGTCCTTCTCGCCGGTGACGAGGAGGACGGGCATCTCGAGCGCGCCCAGCCGGGCGAACGACGGCACCTGCGTGCCCGTCCCCATCGTCCGGAGCGACGCTGCGAGCCCGTGCAGGGTGTTCGTGAGCCGGGCGCCGATGTCCGCCTGCTCAGGGCTCAGGTGCGCAAACAGCGGTCCGGTGAGCCACTCGCGGAGGAAGCCCTCGACGCCGAGCGCCTGGCCGCTCGCACGGTCGAGGCGCTCAGCCAGCGCCTCGTCGGCACGCCGGCGCGTCACGCGCTCGGTGTCGTCTTCGATGCCGGCCGTCGCGCCGACGAGGACGAGGCGCTCGACGAGGTCCGGCCTCTCGAGGGCGAGCGTGAGGCAGCATCTCCCGCCGAGGGAGTACCCGACGTAGCTAGCCCGCCCACCGGCGTCGCCGACGAGAGCCGCGGCGTCGGAGATGCTTGCTACATAGCAGGTCGACGAGCCGCCGTGACCGGGGAGGTCGACGGCGAGCACCTCGTGGGCGCCGGCGAGGGACGAGATGATCGTGCGCCACGAGGCGGCTGTCTGGGTGAACCCGTGGACGAGGACGACCGGTGGTCCGGCGCCCGAGCGGTGCACGGCGAGGGCCGGACGATCTCCGGGGCCGGGTACCCGCGCATCGGTAGAGGTGCCGCCGGCCGCTCCACTGCCCGGTGCGTGTCGCTCTGCCACCGGGCCCGAGGGTACCCGACTCCGGCGCCGGACCACCGTGGGGCCGTAAGCGGGAGCGGGAGCGGGAGCGGGATGTGAGCACTCAGGCGG
>JAJZCK010000291.1 GCA_021846125.1 Actinomycetes bacterium
CGCAGCGGCGGAGCTCGCGCGCTTTCCGTACGCGGTGAACCAGGTGCGGGGTGGCCGCCAGTACCGCCACGTGTGGACCGACGGCGGGGGCGCCGCTGTCAACCAGGCCACTCGGGTCCAGCTCTGGGCAGGGAGCATCGATCACTTGGAAGGTCAGCCTGCGCGACGACCTCACCGGCTACCTCGGCGTCGCCGACGCCGAGGACTACCTGCGCCGGCTGCTCGCTTCGATGGATGTCGACCCGCCCGCCGTGCTGCCGACAACGGACGAGCACCCGCTCGCGCTCATCGACGAGATCGGCTACCTCGACGCGGTCTGGCAGGCACGCGTCGAGCGCCGCTCGCTGTTCGGTGCCACGCGGGTCGCGTCGTGCGCGGGGCTCGCGCTGACCTGCTCGACGTCGGTGGACTTCGACTCACGGATGAGCGCCCTCTACGACGTGCTCAACCGGATCGACGTCCCGCTCTCCGACGAGGACGAGGCCGAGCTGAAGCGCCAGGGGCGGTCCCGATCGCTCCAGCGCGTTCGCCAGCGGATCGCAGGCACGGGGCTCCCTGAGGAGGACTTCGCACGCATCGACGCATCGATCGGCATGCTGCAGGACGCGATCCGCATCCGCGCCGGGCTTCACTCCGGCGTCGAGGGCGAGCTCCCGGAGCGGTATCGGCGACTCGGCCTCACCTACCCGCCGACGAACTACTCGATGGCCTGGGACCAGGTGCGCGTTCGGTGCGCGTGGGCGGTGCGCTCTATCCGCCAGGTGCTCGAGACGCTCCCGTGATGACGGAGTTCAGCGGGGACCTCGGTGGGGGGAACCCAGACCGTCCGCGATTCGCGGCGATCGGGCTTCCCGACGCTGGCGAGCCGGTATGGACGCCGGATCGCATTGGTCGTCACGAGCTGCTCATCACGAAGTCGAAAGGGGTCAACGGGCTTCTCGGTCGCCTCTATGGGACGGCGGTCAACCTCCTGCCGCAGCTTGACGTCCCCGGTTCGATGACACTCCTCGCCCATTGCGTGCGCGAGGTCTACAACCGGTACCCGAACTTCGACGGCTTCACCGTGCCGAAGATGCAAGGCAGTCGGAACGCCGCGGTGAAGTCCCTCGTCGAGATGTGGGTCGCTGTCGAAGACCGCCACAGAGGCGGCACAGGAACGCCATCGCTACTACGTAAACGGCACGACCTCGGCCGCGATCGGGGCCAGCTCGGGGCCGAGCGAGGCGGAGGCCAATCGCTGCTTCAAGTTCTTCCAGAGTTACACGCACGTCGGGCTGACGCTCCACCGCTTCGAGCAAGAAGAGGCCGAGCAGCAGTTCGCCCTCTTCGAGCGGCTGCTCGACAACCGTCTCGAGGAGTTCCTCAACGCGAGCGACGAGGTGGACGAGCTCCTTGCCGAGGCGAACACGCGACGTCCGACGAACGAGGGTGATGCCGATGAGTGAGCACGACGCCATCGCTGCCGAGTGGGAGGCGCCGACGGACGAGCAGCTCGGTCGGGCGCTCGTCCTCATCGGCCACCCCGAACGGAAACGGCTCTTCTTTCAACGGCTAGAGAACCCCCGTTGGCTCGCACCCCTCGACCGCCGCCGGGTCTTCGACGAGGCGCCCGCGCCAGTCCCCGTCGACGAGTGGCTGCAGTATCCCCGTTGGCTGGAGGGCGACTATCTCGTCCGCATGGCCGCAGTCGTGCCCGGCGAGGTCGCCGACATCCTCCTCAAGCTGAAGGACAACGGCAACCCGTGGGCGCACCGCCAGATCGTTGCCGCGGCCGTGGCGATGCCGGCCGAGCACGCGGCGCGTCTCGTCGAGCGGATCGCGACCTACGTCGCCGCAGACCAGACCCCGATGCTCGGCACGGATGCGCTCGTCGAGCTCCTCGAGCACCTCGCCACGCCCGAGGACGCCCGCGCGTTCCGGAAGATGGGCGACGCGCTCTACGCGCCACTCCCGCCGTCGGCGGCAGAGGAGGCATCGCCGCTCCCGATCCGGCGGGTCGCCGCGGGCCTCGACGACTACTGGTACGCCGCGACGCTGCCGCGTGCGTGGGTCGTGCTCGAAAATCGCCTCGGACTGGTCGCATTCCGGAGGCTCGTTCGGTGGCTCCGAGAGTGGCAACGCATGGCCGGGTACGCGGACGAGGAGGACCACGACACCTCCCACATCTGGTGCCAGTCGGTCACCGCGACCGGCGGCGGCTTGTCCGCTACGCCGATCGGCCACGCCCTCGTCAGCCTGCTGGCGACGGAGGCGGTCAAGAGCTGGCGAGGGGGAACATCGCTCGGCGAGCTGGACGAGCTGCTCAAGCGGGGCAAGCAACCGATCTTCCTTCGCGTCTGGATGCACGTCCTCACCGTGGCGATCACCGAGGGGAACGACGAGGAGGCCACCGAGGCCGCGCAGGCGCTCCTGCTCTCTGACGACGCGTTCGACCTCACGGTGCGCCACGAGTTTGCTGCGCTCGCCCGCGTCGTGCTCGCCCGCGCTGACGCGACGTACGTCGGCCAGTGGACGGACGTGCTCGACACATACCCGACAATCGACGACGCCACCCTCCGCGAACGACTGACGAGCTGGCAACGGTCGGATGAACCGGTGTTTGACGAGGACCTGACAAAGACCCGCCGAGGTGCGCGGCG
>JAJZCK010000292.1 GCA_021846125.1 Actinomycetes bacterium
CCACCGCGCCGGCCGACCCGACAACGGCCGCGACCACCAGGAGACGGGCGGGCAGCTCCGTGTCGAGCGGGCGATCGCGACGCTCGCGGCGACCTCTGCTCCCCTGTTCTGGGGGGCACGCCGGAGGATCTCGGCAGCCAGCACGTTGTGGCGAGCAGGCCCGCGAGCCGGGGTGTCATGGTGGCACAAAGCGCCTGTGAACAGGGAATATACCTGGTAGCCCCAACGGGATTCGAACCCGTGTCTCCACCTTGAGAGAGTGACCGGATCACCGCTCCCGGCCGCTGAGCTGGGCTCTCGGTGCGCTCCGATGCCCGTTTGCAGCTCCAGCGGGTCCCTGCGGCGCAGAGTCGGTTGGCAAGATGTTGGCAGACCGGCCCGCTCCGCTGCCGACGTCGCCGATCGGGTGCGGCTCCTTCGCTCACCGAGGGTCGGGGTGACCGAGGCCGGCGTGTTGGACAGACAGTGTCCCGAGGCCAACGGTTCTCTCCGCCGGTCCGCGATAATGCTATCGTTATCTTGTGCCGGGACGGGTACGGGGGGTCGAGTTCGACCCGTCGTTCGAGGTCTGGGCGGACCAGCTCGCACAGCCCGACGCCGAGGCGCTGTTGGCAGCGTTGCGCGTCCTTCGTGACCGGGGCCCGACACTGGGCAGGCCGCTCGTCGACACGCTCGAGGGCAGCAGGCACAAGAACATGAAGGAGTTGCGTCCAGGATCGACGGGTCGAAGCGAGATCAGGGTGCTGTTCGCGTTCGACCCCGAGCGACGGGCGATCCTCCTCGTCGGCGGCGACAAGAGCGGCGACTGGTCGCGGTGGTACGACGTGAACATCCCGGTCGCCGACGAGCGGTTCGACGCCCACCTGGCGAACATCACCGAGGAGCAGAACATCGGGCGGGGCGCCGAGCGGAGCCGGACGATCGAAACGAGAGGTAGGGGCAGACGATGAGCGCACGGGACTGGGAGAAGAAGGTTCTCGCCGTCGAAGGTGCAAAGGATCGTGTCGCCGCGATCGAGGACGAGCTCCGCCTCGCCGCGGGCCTCACGGCCCTGCGAGAAGAGGCTGGACTCTCCCAACGAGAGCTGGCGAAGCGCATCGGCGTGTCCCAGCCCCGGGTCGCAGCCATCGAGCAGTCGCGCAACGTGACGATCGACGTTCTCGACCAATACGTGCATGCGCTCGGCGGCTCGCTCGAGCTCACGGTCGTGCAAGGAGGACGACGGATCGACCTCCTCGGCGCCAGATCCGGAGTGAAGGCAACGACAAAGGACGCGACGCGCCAGGGACACGCGAAGACGGCCTGAGCCGAGGCGAGCCCGCACAGCGAACGCTTCGCGCGTTGGCACGCAATGGCACGGTAGGAACAAGGAGCAAGAACGGCGGATGGAGCGGTGCCGCCGAGACGCCGCATGACCTCATCCATCGCTTCGATCAGGTGCGGCTGGTCCATCGACTCGGTGAGCACCGAGCGGGTCCGCCCGGAGTGCGACAGCGTCCCGAGCAGCAGATAGGCGGTCCCACCCCAGGGAGCCTTGCGCCGCTCTGCCCAGTCCCACTGGATCTCCTCGCCGGACGGGTGCTCGATCTCGGTCGTCTCCCGGCCCTTCACGCCCGAGCACGCCTCGCAGTGCGGGCGCAGGCCAGCGAGACGCAGCTGGCGGGCGAAGCTCACGTAGGACCCGCTGTAGCCGAGGGGCGTGACCTCGTCGAACAGTGCCGAGGCCCAGAGATGCGGGTCGTCCACGAAACGCTCAGCGACATAGCTCGCGAAGGGCGCGAGCGGGTCCGGTGCCGACGATCGGCGCAGGCCAGGGGTCCGGTCCCCGGCGAGATAGGAGCGGACCGTCTTGCGGTCGCACTCGAGGTGACGGGCGATGGCCGAGATCGACCATCCCCGCTTGGACAAAGCGTGTGCTTCCACGTCTTCACTCCTTGAGAGCATGGGTGGGGGGCTCCTCGTGCTGGCTGGTCGGAACCGTCAGTATCGAGGAGCCCTCCACGCGATTGGTGGACCTTCCAAGGGGCCCACCACCCCGCTCAAGGGTGGGGATTTTCAGTGATCGACTCTGGGGAGCTTCGGAGATCCGCAGCACCCGGGGCGAACGACTTGGCCGGCGTCTGCTTCACCCCCGCGAGGACCCCGCCGAGCTCGTCGACAGCCGCTTCGAGCTCAGCACGCGAGCCTGTCTCGAGCGAGCTCGCAGCGATCGCGCGCACGTTGTCGAGCCCACTCGTTGCTTCGAGGGAGAGCATCGCCTCCTCGTTCGCCCCACCAGCCGATGTCGTGACCGGTCCGTCGAGGAGCTGGTGGTAGGTCGTCATCGCCATCGCCGTGGTCAAGGGCCCGACAGCGACGCCGACGCTGTGTGCCTGGCCTGCGAGAAGGTGGTGGCCGGCAGCGACGACGCAATCGTTGTAGCTCGAGTTGCCGAGCGTCGCCGCATCCGTCGGAGCGGACCAGTCGACAGATCCCGGTGCGGCGAGCGACGCGACCGACGCGGGTGCAGGATCGAGCGCGAAGTACGCGTGCCCCCACGCGAGTGCGGCCCGCGCGTCGATCACGACGCGCGCGACGCCGCTACCCGACGAGGTGTCGTAGCCGAGCTCGAGGACCGATCGCCCGACGACTCGGGGA
>JAJZCK010000053.1 GCA_021846125.1 Actinomycetes bacterium
CGACATGGTCGATGTTCTCGGCCTGCGCTCCGCAGTACTGGCAGCGATGGCCGTCACGCGCGAACACCGAGCGCCGCGAGATCGCGACCTTCGTCTGGCGCGGGACCCGCACGTACTGCGCGAGACGCACGACAGACGGCTCGGGAAAGCGCGCCCGCTCCGATCGGTACTCCCGGCCTGTGCCGTGCACGAGCTCGGCCTTCTCGTCTAGCACGAGGACGAGCGCACGCCTCGACGACACGACACATAGCGGCTCGAACGTCGCATTCAGCACGAGAGCCCGCCCGCCCACGTCAGGCCCTGACCGCTCCGGTATTGCCGGGCACCCTCATCACCGGGAGGCTAGCGCGTGCCGCCACGCGACCTCGCGGCAATGCGTCGGGCCTCGCCTGCCCAGCGCAGGAACTCGACGACGTCGGCGGGCGGGGGCACCGCGTGCCGATCCCCGTAGGCGGTCTCCATACGGAACCCGAGCCACTCCCGGTCGGGCCGCAGCAGCCTTCCGGCTCCTCGTGCGGAGGCGAGACCGACCGCAACCCTCGCCGCTGCGAGCCAGCACGACGGGCGACCCGCGACCGCGCGGAGGGCCTCCGCCCACGTCGGTGGGCGGCCCGCCGGACAGCGGCCCGCCGGCGCGCCCGTCAGCGCTCGCGCCAGATCCGGGACCGGATACGCCGACCGATCAAGACGAGCTCGCCTGGATGCGACCTCTGGCGGGGCTGCGGCTGGGCGCCCGCGCGAACCTGTCCGCCGTAGGCCTGCCGTGCGGCACGCTCGAAGGTGAGCGTGCCGAGGAGCATGACGAGGAAGCCGAACGTGCCCACGAGCAGGGACGTCCTGAACGCGAGGAGCAGGACGGCGAACCCCGCGAGAAAGACGACGGCGGACCAACGCATCGACCGGCTCGCTGCCGAGCGCGGACCCTCCGAGCGAACGCGATCCACGAACGCACGGTCATTTTCGTAGAGTCTCTGCTCCATCTCCTGGAGTATTCGCTGCTCTTCTTCGGAAAGCGGCATCCGCTCCCCCTCTCCCACTGCAAGCTGCCCACACCGGGCAGGTGCTGCCGCCTCCTCCGCGCCGGCTGCTGCCGGCTGGACGAGGCACTCGCTCGGACCCCTGTCGCGACATCCTCTACGTCATTCTCGCGCAGTACCAAGGTGGCGACAACGCACCGGAGCGCCTCCGGCGGCACCTACGCGCGTCGGCCTTCGTCGACCGATGCCGGCGCTGCACCGGGCACCAGCACCGCCGCGGCTGGGCCGATCGCCCGCGCTCCGTAACGGCCCCGGATCGCCTCCGTCACCGTCTCGACTTCGGACCGGCGCTCGACGGTCCAGCCCGATCCGGGGCCCGAGGGATCGAAGCCGCTCGCCTCGAACAGCTGGAGCTGGCGAGATCCCCCTCCCCCGTCCACGACCAGACCCGAGGCGTGGACTCCTACGAGGCGGACACCCCGCACAGGTCCGAGCTCGCGCAGGAGAGCCGCCGCGACCTCTGCGAACAACGACGAGCTCGCGACCGGGGCGCGCAGCGTCAGCGAGCGGGTCACCGTCGAGAAGTCCGCATAGCGGACCTTCAGCGTCACCGTGCGCGCCATGACGCCCGCATTGCGGCATCTCGAGGCCACGCCGCCGGCCGTCGCCCGGACGTGCCGCTCGAGCTCGTCCGCGTCGCGGACGTCGGTGGCGAAGGTCTCCTCGTGGCCGAGCGACCTGACCTCGCGGACCGGCTCCACCCGCCGCTGGTCCTGACCGGAAGCGAGCTCGTGAAGATGCCGCCCGGCGGAGGCTCCGAGCAGCCGGACGAGGCTTTCGCGGCTGACCACGGCGAGGTCCGCGACGCTCGAGATGCCAAAGCGCGCGAGGCGCTCGGCCGTGCGGGCACCGACGCCTGGCAGCGCGCGGGCTGGATGGCGGCCGAGGAACTCTTGCTCCGCGGCCTCGTGCACGACCAGGACTCCAGCCCCCGGCACGACGCCCGACGGGCCGGCGACCGGCTTGGCGGCCTTCGACGCGAGCTTGGCGACGAGCTTCGTCCGTCCCACGCCCACCGCGCACTCGAGGCCGAGCTCGTCGCGCACCCTGCCGCGAAGCGCGTGCGCGATCTCGACGCTCGACCCGAGAAGCCCGTGCGACCCGGAGACGTCGAGGTACGCCTCGTCGAGCGCCACCGGCTCGACGAGAGGTGTCACGGTCGTCAGCAGCTCCCGCAAGCACCGGCTCACCTCTGCGTAGCGAGCGAAGCTGCCGGGCAGGAAGGCCGCCTGCGGGCAGAGTCCCTTGGCGACAGCCGTCGGCATCGCCGAGCAGATCCCACGAGCGCGCGCCTCGTACGATGCCGACGCGACCACGCCACGGGGACCCGTCCCCCCGACGACGACGGGGCGACCCGCGAGCCCCGGATCGAGGAGCACCTCGACCGCGGCGAAGAAGCAGTCCATGTCTAGGTGGAGGATGTCGAGACCGCACCCGGCCGCTCCACGTCGGGCGTCGGCGCTAGCCGCCAGGTCGGACACGCCGGAACGCCTCCGCAAGCTCGATGCCCCCGAGCCGGCCTGCCTCTTCGGCGCGCTCCCGCACGGCGACGCCAAACCACTCCCCTGTCTCGGCAAGCTGGCTCGAATGACAAAGGATCGCCTCCGTCTTCTGGTCGACGAAGCGCGAGATGTCGACGAGGACGTTCGCGTCGAGCGAGCCGGAGAGATACACCGTGCCGACCGACCAGACCGCTCCGGTCCCCGGGAAGTACAAGGGCGACGAGGCCGCGGGAGCGATGGCGTCGAGCACCGCCCATCCCACGGAACGATGATCCCGGTGGTTGTAGTAGTGCTCGCCGAAGAACACCGCGGTAGGGTCGGGACAGACGACGACCTCCGGGCGGATCGCCCGGACGAGACGGACGAGCGACTCGCGCAATCGGCGATCGTTCTCGATCTCGCCGTCGTCGAGCCCGAGCCGATGGACCGACCTCACGCCGAGCCGGCCCGCCGCCGCGGCCACCTCCGCGTCCCTGCGGGACACCAGCATGTCGACGTCGGCCGCGGGGTCCGTCGATCCCTTGTCGCCTCGCGTGCACACGACGACCTCGACCTCGCAACCGGCGGCAGACCAGCGAGCGAGCGTCCCGCCGCAGGACACCTCGGCGTCGTCTGGATGGGCGTAGATCGCTAGGGCCCTCTTCGGGACGTCCGCCACGAGCTCAGCCGGCATCGCCGTCCCGCTCGCCGTCTCTCCTGCCGCCCCTGGCGGCACGGCCGCCCCGTGCCTTCGGGGCCGTCTGCTTGGTGAGAAGGCCCACCTCTCGAGCAAAGTCGCCGGCGTCGACGAAACCCTTGTAGACCGACGCAAAGCGCAGGTACGCGACCTCGTCGAGATCGCGCAACTGCTCGAGGACGGCAATGCCGAGCCTCTCGCTCGTGACCTCGGCCCCGGACCGGCGGGCAAGCTCCTCCACGGCGTCGACGAGCGAGTCGAGCTGATCCTGCTCGACGGGACGGTTCTTACAGGCCGCTCGGACTCCCGAAGCCACTTTCTCCCGGTCGAACAGCTCCCTTTGTCCCGAGCGCTTCTCGACGACCGGGACTGCCTCACCCGATCGCTCGAACGTCGTAAAGCGATGACCGCACACGAGGCACTCCCGCCTCCGCCGCACGGCGGCGCCATGCTCCACCTCACGCGAATCGACGACCCGGTCGTCGAGCTGGGTACAGCGCGGGCAGCGCACACGACGACGCTAGTGCGCCCGAACACGAACAACTCCACGGACGGCGGCCGGCGCCACCGTCCGCGGAGCCGCCACGAGTCACGGCAGCCGAAGGACGGTACCTGCCACCAGCACACCTCCGGGCAGCTCCGCTTCGAGTCGGTCGACGAGGGCCCGAGGATCGGCACCTGGCTCCATCGCGCTGGCGATGGACCAGACGGTCTGCCCGGGACGGACCGTGACCACGTACCCCCCCGGAACTCGCCGGGCACCCGGAGGAGCCACGAGAGGTGCCACTCCCATCGAGCGGAGCGCCGCCGCGCCCGCCCAGATGCCGACCAGAGCGCCGACGGTGAGCAGCATCGGCACCACACCCGCGAAAATGCTCCTCCTCCTCCTCCTCGAGAATCGGTCGCAAGCCACGACCCTGCCCGTCGTCGGCTCGACATCGCCGACAAGGCGCAGGTGCCGCACGCCTGCGCTCGAAGGTCTCGCCGCGATCGCCGAAGCTGTCCGCCGCGGACGCGCGCGACCTTGCGCGTGCATGCCCACCGGCCCGTCGAACCGTTCGCTGAGCGGCGCGCCGCTACCTACGCCCGCGCCCGTCGGCACTCGGACCGGATACCCGACGACTGCCATATCGGCCTCCCTCGATCCTGTTCGTCACTCCGGGCGAACCACCGCGTCGGCGTCACCCACCGCCCGCCATGGACGTACACATGTTCGCCAGGTCACCGGTGGCAGCCTCGCACGAACAGGTGTTCGCCGTCAAGCAGCCGCACGAACGGTTGTTCCACGAACGGATGTTTGCATGGGGGTGTGACACCTACTACGGTCACCTCTCAAGGAGGTGCCCGACGTGGCCGACACGATCCTCACCGGCAAGCGACGACTGATCCTCGAGTTCATCTCCGACCAGATCCGATCGAAGGGCTACCCACCCTCGGTCCGGGAGATCGGCGAGGCGGTCGGGCTCACGTCCTCCTCGACCGTCCATACCCATCTGCAGGTGCTCCAGCGCCAGGGATACCTGAGGCGGGACCCGAGCAAGCCACGCGCGATCGCCGTGAGCTTCGAGCCGGCCTCGGGCGCGGCGATCCCCTTGCGCCCGGTGGCGCACGTGCCGCTCCTCGGCGACGTCGCGGCGGGCACAGGTGTGCTCGCCGAGGAGAGCGTCGAGGAGATGCTCCCGCTTCCCGAGGACTTCACAGGGAAAGGCCAGCTGTTCATGCTCCGCGTTCGGGGCGAGTCGATGGTCGGCGCAGGGATTCTCGATGGCGACTACGTCGTCGTCCGCCGCCAGCCGGACGCGCAGCCAGGAGACCTCGTGGTCGCGGGCATCCCTGGTGGAGAAGCCACCGTCAAGACCTTCCGGCGCAGCCGTGGACGGATCGTCCTCGTCGCGTCGAACCCTGCATTCGAAGACATCGACCTGCCCGAGGAGGACGTGACCGTCTACGGCAAGGTCGTGACCGTCCTGCGGCGGCTCTGAGCCCGCTCGGCGGCGAGCCCCACCGTGGCTCCCAGCTACGCGTGCCCGGGCGTCGCCGTCGAGGTCGCCGCGGGGATCTCGACGTAGCCACCACCATGCCCTACCCGGAACATGTAGAGAGTCGCTCCTAGCTGCAAGCCGTAGCGGTCGAATCTCACGGGGCGACCGACGAGCGACGTCGCCAGGTCGGTCCGTCGAACCGCCGCGAGCACCTTCGCCCTGCTCGGCCTGCCGCTCGCGCAGGCGGCCTCGATCCCGTCGAGCACGACCGTCGCCGCCACGTAGGCCGGTGGCCCGGCGGTGGTGGCGGGGAGGTGGTAGGTGGCAGCGAAGCGACGGAGCAGCCGCCCGGCGGAGCCAGTGCTCGAGAGCTGCGGACCGAACTCGGTCACGTAGTCGCCGGTCGCGTGGAACTCGATCGGCACGGCGACCTGGTCAGAGCCGACGACGACGACCTTGCGGTGCGCGGCGGCGAGCTCTCCGGCGAAGAGCTGCGCCTCTCCTGCGATCTGCCAGGGAAGGTAGACGACACTGACGTCTGCAGGGAGGTGAGCGACGACTGCCGAGTAGTTGACGGCGGACTGGCTGACCGATGCGGCGTAGACGGACACGTGATGCCGCTCGAGCGTTCTCGTCGCGGGCCCTGCGAGGTCCGCGCTGTAGGGCGAGCCGTCGACGATGACCGCGACGTGACGCGCCCCGAGGTGTCCCGCTATGAAGCGGGCGTCGAAGACGCCTTCCTCGCCTCGCTTCGCGACGGTGCCGAAGAACGTCGGGAAACGCCCGGTGAACAATTCGTCGGAGCTCGCCGACGGCGAGACGAAAGCCATCCGTGCACGTCCGAGGAGCGGACCGACCGCCCGGACCTCCGCGCCCGATGCCGGCCCGACGACCGCGAGGACAGACGGGTCGGCGACGAACCGACGGGCGATCGTCACGGCCAATGCCGGCTCGAGGGCCGTATTGGCGACTTGGACGCCGATGCGTGCTCCGTGCGTCTCGTCGAAGACCGTGACGGCCAGGCTCGCCCAGTCCGCCTGCTGCACGCCGAGCCCGTCGAGCGAGCCGCTGACGGGTGCCATGACACCGACCGTCGCACGACAGCTCGACATCGTGGACCTCCCGCTCCTCGGACGGTCACGCGCGAGACGTGGTGGGGCCGTCCGGGACGGCCGGACGACCCGAGCGGCCGCTCCTGCGCCGGAGAAAGCGGCGGCAAAGGCGAGCGCTGCAGCGCACAGCAGCACGCAGGCGAGCGGTGCGCGGGCGACGGCGCGACGCGCGACAAGGAGGGAACGCCGGTGGTCGGGGCGACGCCGGTGGTCGGGCACGAGACGGCGCCGCGACGACCGCGTCAGCCGAGGAGCCCGGAGAGGACGGAGTGCACCGCGTCCAGGTCCCAGCGATCGACGCTCTCGTCGGGGGCGTGAGCGACAAGCGGGTCACCCGGGCCGAAGTTCGCTGCCGGTATGCCGCGCTCCGCGAAGAACGCGACGTCGGTCCACGCGAGCTTGGCTCGCGCCGGAGCGCCCGTCGCCGCGACGAGGGAAGCGAGAAACGGGTCGGCGAGCATCGGAGCGGCCGCGGGCGCCGACTCCTCGACGACGAGCTCGTCACCGCGACCCGCGTCCATCACGGGCGCGAGCAGCTCCTCGAGAGCGGTCGTCGCCGCGTCGACGTCCCGGTCCGGTGCGAACCGGTGGCTCAACGTGAGCCTCGCCTCGTCCGGCACCACGTTGCCGGCGATCCCGCCGACGACGGCGACGGCCTGGAGCGTCTCGCGGAACTCGCAGCCGTCGAGCACGGGCCGGCGCTCCACGAACGCTGCGACGCGCTCGCAGAGCGGCCCGAGGCGGTGGATCGCGTTGCTGCCGACCCACGGTCGGGCCGTGTGGGCTCTCGTCCCGCGAACCACGATGCTCACGCGCAGGACGCCCTGGCAGCCGGCCTCCACACGTGCGCCCGTCGGCTCGCACAGCACTGCTGCATCCACCTCGAGCAGCTCGGGCGCCTCGCGGGCGATCGCGTAGAGGCCGGAATGGCGCCTCGCGACCTCCTCGCAGGCGTAGAAGATGTAGGTGACGTCGGCGGAGGGCACCGTCACGGTGCGAGCCAGCTCGAGCATCACCGCGAGACCGCCCTTCATGTCCGCGCTGCCGAGGCCGTGGAGGGTGTCGCCCTCGATCCTCGCCCGATCGTTGCCTGCCGGCGGCACGGTGTCGAGGTGCCCGGCGAGCGCTACCCGGCGGGAGCGCCCGAGCGACGTGCGGGCGACGACGTTGTCCTCGACGCGGACGACCTCGAGGCTGTCGACAGCCCGCAGCTGCTCCTCGACGAGGTCGGCGAGCTCGTGCTCGTGATGGCTGACCGACTCGACGTCGACCAGACGGGCGGCAAGCCCGAGAAGGTCCGTCACTGGCCGCGCCACGACCGGCTGCCACCGGCTCTCACGCGGAGACGCCGTGGGATCGCAGGACCTCGTTGATCGTGGCCTTGTCGTGGCGCTCGCCCTCGGCGAGTCGCCGCAGGACGAGCACGCACGGTAGGAAGAACTCCCCGCCGGGGAGCTCGCGCCGGCGATACGCGCCGACGGCGACACACCAAGGTGGGACGACGCCGCGCGAGATCTCCTCGCCGGTCGTCGCGTCGAGCACCGGTATCGAGGGGTTGAGGATGGTGCCCTCGCCGAGGACGGAGCCCGTGCCGACGCGGGCGCCCTGGGTGACCATGGAGCGGCTCCCGACGAGGACGTCGTCGCCGATCACCACCGGCACCGCGTTCGGAGGCTCGAGGACACCGCCGATCCCGACACCGCCCGACAGGTGCACGCGCTCGCCGATCTGCGCGCACGACCCGACGGTCGCCCACGTGTCGACCATCGTCCCCGCGCCGACGCGGGCTCCGATGTTGACGTAGCTCGGCATGAGGACCGCTCCTCGCCCGACGAACGATCCCCACCGGGCGGAGCCTCCCGGGACGACCCGCACCCCGAGCGCCTCGTAGCCGTGCTTCAAGGGCAGCTTGTCCGCGTACTCGAAAGGACCGACCTCGGTCGTCTCGACGGACCGCAACTGGAAGAGCAGCAATATGGCCTGCTTCAGCCACTCGTGGACGACGACCTCGTCGCTCGAGACGTCGAGCTCCGCGACGCGGGCCTCACCCGAGTCGAGCAGGCCGATCGCCTCGTCGACGACCGACGCGGCATCGCCGTCCCCCGCCCTGACCTCCGCGCGGCGACCCCACAGCTCGGCGATGGACTCCTCGAGCGCTGCCATGACCCTCCGATCGGGCAAGAAAGGGCGAGGCTAACGCGCGGGGGCGTTCCCGGCGCTCTCACGCCTCTCGCTGCCGGACACGGCTCGGGCCGAGTCGAGGGCACGCTCGAGGCGGTCGGCGACGAGCTCGAGGCGCTCCATCGGCTGGACGAGCGCGACGCGCACGCAGCCCGCACCGGCCGGCCCGTAGAGCTCCCCAGGAGAGACGAGGGCACCCGCATGCGTGGCGAGCTGCCGGGCGAGGCGCCACTCGGCACCCTCGTCCGAGCCGGGCTCCTCGTCGGCGAGCGGCAGGGCATCCGGCGCACGGACCCAGAGGTAGAAGCCCCCGCCGGGGCGGTCGACGGCGACGCCGAGCCGGCCGAGGATCTGCGCGGCGCGCTCGAGCCGCTCCGCGTAGCGCTCCCGCTGGCGCTCGACGTGCTCGTCGTCCTCGAGAGCGACCGCGCCTGCGAGCTGGACCGGGCCGGGCACCATGAGCCCCGCGTGGCGCCTGAGCTCGCGCAGGTACGAGACGAGCTCGGGATCGCCCGCGTAGAAGCCGACGCGCAAGCCGGCGCAGTTCGAGCGCTTCGAGATCGAGTGGACGGCAAGCACCCCGTCGAGGCCATGCTCGAGGATCGTCTTCGGGGTGCCGTGCCAGGTGAACTCCGCGTAGCACTCGTCGGAGAGCACCGGCACGTCGTGCGCGCGCCCGAAGCGCGCCGCTGCTGCGAGGTCGTCGAGACGGCCGGTGGGGTTGGCGGGACTGTTCACCCAGACGCAGAGGGCCCGCTCGGCGTCTGCTTGCGCGACGTCCTCGATCGCGAGCGTGCCGTCGGGCCGCGCCGGGACGGGCACGGCCCGGCATCCCGCCAGGACCGCGCCCATCGCATAGGTCGGATAGGAGACGGCCGGGTAGAGCACTGTGTCACGGTCCGGTCTGCGCAGTCGCAGCCAGTGCGGCATACCGGCGACGAGCTCCTTCGTCCCGACGCACGCGGCGACGTCGGCCCGGCTCGTGCCTACCCCGAAACGACGCTCCATCCATCCGCGCGCCGCGTCGATCAGCCGAGGGCTCCCGGCACCCGACGGGTAGCCCCGCTCCGCTCCCGACGAGCCGAGGGCGGCGACTACCGCCGGCGGCGGCGGGTCGCAAGGCGTCCCGACCGACAGGTCGACGAGCCCTCCTGGCAGCGCCGACGCCCGCACCTCGAGCGGCTCCAACCGGTCGTAGGGATAGGTCGGCGGCACGAAGCCGTCGCTCGCTCCCGTCGTGCTCACGTCGCCTCCTGGCGGTCGGGCCGCGTCGCCGCGGCGAACTCTGCGAAGCGGTGGCGCCCTTGCTCGTCGAGGCGGACCCGCACGGCGAGCATGTCGCCGGCGTCACGCTGCTCGACGATCTCGCCGGCGCGATGGAGCGCCGCGAGGACGTCGCCGCGCTCGCAGGGCACGAGGAGCTCGAGCGTCCTGTCGCTCGCGCGCAAAGCGGCACCGATCGCGGCGAGCAGCTCCGGTCCTCCCTCGCCGGTGAGAGCGGATAGGGCGACCGAGCCGGGGTGGGTCGCACGGAGGCGCTCGGAAGCCGCCGGCGCGCGGTCCGCCTTGTTGAAGGCGACGAGCTCGGGCACGTCGCCCGCACCGATCTCGCCGAGGACTGAGCGGACCGCGTCCATCTGCGCCTCGGGGTCCGCCGCGCTCGCGTCGACGACATGGACGAGCAGGTCGGTGCCGGAGACGACCTCGAGCGTCGAGCGGAAGGACTCGACGAGCTGGTGCGGCAGCTTACGGACGAAGCCGACGGTGTCCGAGCAGAGCACCACCTCGCCACCTGGCAGCTCGAGCCGCCGGGTCCGCGGGTCGAGCGTCGCGAACAGCCTGTTCTCGACGAGCACGCCCGCGTCGGTGAGCGTGTTGAGCAACGTCGACTTCCCCGCGTTCGTGTAGCCGACGAGCGACACCGTCCGTGCCGCGCCGCGCCGGCGCGCCCGCAGCTGGGTCCGCCGGGTCGCGCCGAGCTGACGCAGCTCGGCGTCGAGCTTCGCGATCCTGCGCATGATCCGCCGCCGGTCGACCTCGAGCTGGGTCTCGCCCGGACCCCTCGTCCCGATGCCGCCCGCCTGCTGGGAGAGCGACGCCCCCCTGCCGCGCAGCCTGGGCAACCGGTAGCGCAAAAGGGCGAGCTCCACCTGCGTCTTGCCCTCCTCGGACCGGGCGTTCTGGGCGAAGATGTCGAGGATCACCGCCGTCCTGTCGATGGCGGTCCGGCCGATGAGCTTCTCGAGGTTGCGCTGTTGGGCGGGCGTCAGCTCGTCGTCGAAGACGACGGTGTCCGCGTCGACCTGCTCGCAGAGCCGGTGGAGCTCGGCCGCCTTGCCGCTGCCGATAAAGGTCGCCGGGTCGAGGCTGTCCCGCGCCTGGACGACGCGCGCTGCCTCGTCCGCCCCGGCGGTGTCGACGAGAAGGCCCAGCTCGTCGAGGCTCGCCTCCACCTCGTCGAGGCTGTGCGGCCACGTCACCACCCCCACGAGCACGATGCGCTCGCGGAAGCTCCGCTCGATGAGCGTCACACGCGACTCCGTACGGCTCGGGCCACTGCACCGACGGTCGGTTCCGCCCCGTCCGGTCGCACCCCGTCCGGTCCCACCCCGTCCGACACGCTCGCGAACAGCTCGTCTGTGTCCACGAGGACCCTACCGACACGTCGTGCCGGACCGGTGAGCACCGCCGAGGGCGCGAGCAGGTCCCCGGACAGCTCGACGAGAAGCGTGCCGCCCGGATTGACCACGTGGACGACATCCCCGACAAGACCAGCGGCACGGCTCGCCGCCGCGGCCGCGCAGCTGCCGCTGCCACAAGCGAGCGTGATGCCCACTCCTCGCTCCCAGACGTCGACGAGGAGCGTGTCGCCGCCGGCGGGCACGCCGACGATCTCGACGTTCACACCACCGGCAACGCTCGCCTCGAGCGCCGGTCCGAGACGGTCGATGCGAAGCGCTGCTCGGTCGTCCCGGCCTGCGCGGTAGAGAACGAGGTGCGGGTTGCCGACGGCGACGCGCCGCGTCATCGCGCCTGCGAGCGCTCCGACCACGTCGTCCCGTGCGAGGTGCCATGCGAGACCGCCGGCTGGAAGGTCCTCGCCGGGCACCCGTGGCGGCTCGACCAGCTCGGAGAGCGCGAGCTCGGGACCGACGGCGGCCTCGCCCATCTCGACGCGCACGAGACCGGCGCGGTACGACTGCGGTGTGACCACCTCCGCCCGCACGGTGCCGGCAAGAGTCTCGACGACCATCTCGGCACCCACCACCATCCCCGAATGCACGGCTGCCAGGACGGCACAGCGCAGGCCGTTGCCGCTCGTCTCGGCCAGACCACCGTCCGCGTTGCGCAGCTCCATGCGGACGCGCCCCGCGCCGAGCGCCGAGACGTGCAGCACGCCGTCCGCCCCGACGCCGCGGTGGCGGTCGCAGAGCGCGCGCGCGAGTGCCGCGTCGATACCCTCTGCGCCGTCGCCGCCCACCTGCACGAGGAAGTCATTGCCGAGGCCGTGGTACTTGACGAGATCGAGCTCCACGCGTCAAGTCTCGCACGGCAAGCGAGGCGCCGGGCCCCTCGCGAGCCCGTGCCGGTCGACCAGCTGCTCGACCAGCTGCGGGGTGCGGGCGTCCACCCACTCGACGCGCGGGTCCCTGCGGAACCACCTCACCTGGCGCCGGGCGAAGGCGCGCGTCCTCCGGAGAGTCTCCTCGAGCGCCTCGGCGAGGCCGAGCTCGCCCGCCAGGCTCGCGATGATCTCCCGGTAGCCGAGCGCCTGGCGCGCGGTCCGGCCGAGGCCCCCGGGACGGCACGCGAGCATCCGAACCTCCTCGACGAAGCCCGCAGCGAGCTGGTGCTCGAGACGCTCGGCGATCCGCCGGTCGAGCTCCTCGCGCTCGAGCGCGAGCCCGACCTGGGACACCTCGCTCGGCCGATACGCGTCGAGACCCGGGCCCGACGCGCTGAAGGGCCGCCCGGAGCCGAGGGTCACCTCGAGCGCACGGACCACTCGTCTGCGGTTCCCCGGCTCGATGCGCGACGCAGCCAGCGGGTCGAGCGCGGCGAGGCGCAGGTGCAGGGCCTGCGAGCCGACGGCGTCGGCCTCGTGCTCGAGCTCCGCGGCAATCTGCGGGTAGCGCCCAGGCAGGGCGAGCCCGTCGACGAGCGCCCGGTGGTAGAGACCGGTGCCGCCGACGAGGACTGCGACGTGGCCACGCTCCTCGATGCCGGCGAGTGCCGCGCGTCCAGCTGCCTGGAACTGCGCGACGGAGAACTCGCATGCCGGGTCCAGGAGGTCGAGGAGGTGCCAGGCGACGCCGTCGCGCTGGTCGGGCGTCGGCTTGGCGGTACCGATGTCGAGGCCTTTGTACACCGCCATCGCGTCGACGGAGACGAGCTCGACGCGCGGGGACCGGCGGGCGAGGGCGACGGCGAGAGCGGTCTTGCCGGTGGCGGTCGCACCGACGATGGCGAGGTGCCGGGCGGTCCGCGACGGCCGCCCGACGGGCGCCGACGACCCGACGTCTGGCTCGTCTCCTGGTCGTCCAGCGGGTGAGCCGGAGCAGCTGACCTGGTCTTTTACCCCACACTCGCCCGCCGAGGGGCTGACGCGCCGGGCTGTGGCAGCCGGGTCTCCCCAGCTCGGCACTGCCTGGCTAGGCACGCTTGACCCCTTCTCCGCCCCGGGCCGGGGATCGGCTCCGGGCCAGGCGGGTCTTACCTCTAAGCCGCACCATGATCGGCAACCACTGGTTGCCTTACGTGGGTCGTTTCGCCTGCGGCTGGCCTCGACTTGCAACCACAGACCCGCTCGCGGCTCACCCGAAGCTACCCTAGCCCCTAGGCAAGCTGACGTCGGAACAGGCACAGCCTGTCGTGACGTCGTGGCTGCATGGGGACGGTGGCATGGCGGCGGCACCAGGTGTCGGAAAGTCTGGCGCGGGCGACCCTGGTGCCGACGCGCCTCTGTCAGCGCTCGTGCAGGCCCGGCTCGCCCCTCTCGCCGACTCCTACGTCGAGCGCTTCTACGCGGGCCTCTTCGCGGGTCCCGACGCTTCCGACGTGCTCGGACGTCTCGACGACAGAGAGTTCGCGCACCTGAAGAGGCGCCAGGCCGCACACCTCCGCTCGCTGCTCGACCCCGAGCTGGACGACGCCGCGCTGGTCGAGTCGTCGCGTGCCGCCGGGCGTATCCACGCGATGGTGGGCGTCGAGACCGACTGGTACGCGAGCGCCGTGCTCGTCTACCAGCGCGTGCTCGACGACGCTCTCGGCGACGCGCTCGGTGCCACGGTGCCGGGCGAGACCGTGGCGAGCGCCCGCGCGGTCGTCGGGCGGCGCGTCGTGCTCGACATGAAGGGTGCTCTGCTCGGCTACCGCGAGATCGACGCCGAGCAGAGCCGTGTCCTCCAGCGGGTCAACGCCGTCGCGGCGAGCGCGGAGACCGTCGCGGACCTCGCCCGCGGCGTGCTCGATGCCGTCGCGGACCTCGACGGCATCGCCGACTGCTTCTTCGGGCGTCCCGGCGAGGACGATCTGTTCCAGTTCGAGGTAGCGGTGGGACCAGGCGCCGAGGCGTTCATCTCAGGCGCCTCGCGCGCCGGGGCGCTCCCGATCACGGTCACGAGCACGAGCGAGAGCGGGATGGGTCCGGCGGGGCGCGCCTGGCGCACGCGGGTGGTCCAGCGCAGCGACGCCTACCTCGCCGACCCGAGCACGGCCTTGTGGCACGAGCTCGGCCGGCGCTTCCACTGGCGCTCGAGCGCGGCCGTCCCCCTCGTGGACCACGGCGGGACGGCGAGGGCGCTGCTCTCGCTCTACGCGAGCTGGCCCGGGTACTTCGCCTATTCGAGCAGGGTCTCGTTCCTCGCCCTCTTGCAGCAGACGGTCTCGCAGGCGCTCGACCGGCTCGAGACGCAGTCCGGCACCGCCTCGGGGATCCTCGTCTTCGCCGAGCGCAACGCCTACCTCGACATGCTCGAGCGCGGCGACGTCGTCATGCTCTACCAACCTGTCGTCGACCTCGCGACCGGTTGTCTCGTCAAGCTCGAGGCGCTCGCCCGCCTGCGCTCGGGGCAAGCCACCGCGAGCAGCGCCGTGAGGGACGAAGGGCTCGTGAGCCCGGCCGAGTTCCTCCCCGCGTTCGGCGACGCTGAGCTCTTCCGGCTCTTCGAGATCGGGCTCGGCCAAGCTCTCGGCGCGCTGCGCTCCTGGCTGGACCTAGGCGTGGACACCGGCGTCGCGATCAACCTTCCGACGACCGCGTCCAGCGACGGCCGCTACCACGACGCCGTCGCCAGCGCTCTCGCCACGCACGGGATCGCACCCGGCCGGCTCACCCTCGA
>JAJZCK010000054.1 GCA_021846125.1 Actinomycetes bacterium
TCAGCGGGGAGTCCCGATGTGGACCGGGCGCTCGAGCGGCTGGGTCCAGCCGGGCACCTCGCCTGCGAGGTCGACGCCTGCTCCTGCGCCGGCGGCGTCGCGCCGGCGGGTGATCTCTCCCGTCCGGACCTTCTCGTGGAGCGTGAGGATCGCGTGCATGAGCGTCTGCGGGCTCGGGGGACAGCCCGGCGCGTAGACGTCGACGGGAACGACCTGGTCGACACCTTGGACGATCGCGTAATTGTTGAACATGCCGCCAGTCGACGCGCACACACCCATCGAGATGACCCACTTCGGCTCCACCATCTGGTCGTAGACCTGGCGCAGCACGGGGGCCATCTTCTGGGAGACACGCCCAGCGACGATCATCAGGTCCGCCTGGCGGGGGGAGGGTCGGAAGACCTCCATCCCGAAGCGAGCGAGGTCGAAGTCCGCTGCCCCGGCCGCCATCATCTCGATCGCGCAGCACGCCAGTCCGAACGTCGCAGGCCACATCGAGTGCTCCCGGGACCACTTGACGAGGTCCTCGAGCTTGCCCGTGAGGAAGTTGTGGTTGAGGGACTCGAGCCCCGTCCAGGACGCCATGACCCTCCTACGCCGCTTCGCCCGAGCCCGTGCCGACCCTTCGGACCGTAGAGGCGGTCGTGCGCGACTGCAGCGAGCTCACCGGCCGCACACGCCGCACCGGTCCCCAGTCGAGGGCGCCGTTCGCGACCAGGTAGAGGAGCGAGAAGAACGCGGCCGCGGCGAACACGATGACCTCCACGAGGCCAAACCTTCCGAGCTGGTCGTAGACGACGGCCCAGGGGAACAAGAAGATCACCTCGATGTCGAAGATGACGAAGATCATCGCCACGAGATAGAACCGCACCGGAAAGCGTTGAGGCGGCTCGTTCGCAGGCACGATCCCGCACTCGTACGGAGCCTCCTTGGCCGAGGTCGGCCGCTGCGGCGCGAGCAGCTTGGACGCGACGATCGACAGCCCCGCGAAAGCGAGGGCGAGCACGAACAGCACGAAGATCGGTAGGTAGCTGTCGAGGCTTCCCATGGCTCCAACGGTTCTACCACGGCTCCCGCGTCGCGGGCATATCCGCCGCCTCGGCGGGCCTCGACCGGCGCCCGCCGGCGGCGGTCGCACCGGTAGTGTCGAGTCGTGGCAAGTCCCGAGACGCGAGGCGCGCCCTCGCCGCAACGTTCCGCTGTGCACAGCTGCGACGTGCTCGTCGTGGGCGGCGGACCGTCTGGATCCTCGGCGGCCTACTGGCTCGCGGACGCGGGATACGACGTCCTCGTGGTCGAGAAGAAGCACTTCCCGCGCGTCAAGACGTGCGGTGACGGCCTCACGCCCCGCTCTGTCCGACAGCTCGAGGACATGGGCCTCGGGGACGCGCTCCGCCGTCACCACCGCTACGACGGGCTGCGAGCTCTCGCCTTCGGCAAGGAGCTCGAGCTCTCGTGGCCCGTGCACCCGGAGTTCCCCTCCTACGGCTACGTGGTGACGAGGGCAGACCTCGACGCGTTGGTGGCGTCGCGCGCCGAAGAGGTGGGCGCCACGGTGTGGCAGGGCTGCGAGGCGGTGGCGCCGCTCGGCGCCGACGCCTCGTCGGGGGGCCCGGCCGAAGGGGCCGTCGTGGTAGGCCGGGACGGCGGCGACCGCACGGAGGTGGCGGCGCGCTACGTCGTCGTGGCAGACGGAGCGAACTCCCGCTTCGGGCGGGCGCTCGGTGTGTCTAGAGACAGGTCTGCGCCACTCGGGATGGCGATCCGTGGCTACTACGAGTCCCCGCGCCACGCGGAGACCTTCATCGAGTCGCACCTCGACATCCGCGACGGCGCCGGCAACGTCGTGCCCGGCTACGGGTGGATCTTCCCTCTGGGCGACGGGCGGGTGAACGTCGGGATCGGCGTGCTGTCGACCTTCGGCGGATGGAAGCAGCTCAACACCACGAAGCTCATGGACGCGTTCGTCGGTTACGCGCCCGCGTCGTGGTGCCTGTCGCCGGAGTCCTCCCTCGGGCCGCCGACGGGCGGTCGGCTCCCGATGGGCCTCTCGGTCGGCCCACACGTCGGGCCCGACTACGTGCTCACTGGCGACGCTGGCGGGGCGATCAATCCGTTCAACGGCGAGGGCATCGCCTACGGGTACGAGACGGGTCGTTTCGCCGCGGCGACCATCGGCGAGGCGATCGCTCGCGACGACCCGGCCCAGCTCGCCGGCTACGACGAGCTCCTCTCGGAGGCCTACGGCCTGTACTACAAGGTCGGCAGCGCGTTCATGAAGCTGATGGGCCGCGGAGATCTCATGCGGCTGTTCGTCGGCACGGGGATGTACTCGCGCACGCTCATGGAATGGGTGCTCCAGATCATGTCGAACCTCGTCCGCGAAGACGAGCTCGGGCCCGCGGAGGCTGCCTACCGCGCGGTCGCGGCTCTCGCCCGTCGCACCGGCTGACGGCTCACGTCCGGGAAATCTCCCGCGCCGCGCCCCGGGCTGCCTCGAGGGTGAGCTCGACCTCCTCCTCCCCGTGCGCGAGCGAGGTGAACGCCACCTCGTACGGGCTCGGGGCGAATGCGACTCCGCGCGCCGCCATCTCGTTGAAGAACGCAGCGTAGCGACCGCCAGCAGCTGCAAGTCGTGCCCCCGCGTAGTCGCGCACCGGTGCGCTCGAGAAGAACAGCCCGAGCAGCGTGCCGACGACCGGGACCTGGGCCGTCACGCCCTCGGAAGCAAGCACCTCTGAGAGTCCGGCCCCCAGCCGCGCGACTCGCTGGGCGAGGGTCGCGTACGCCTCCGGCGTCAGGAGGTCGAGGACGACGGCACCGGCCGCGGTCGCGAGCGGGTTCCCCGAGAGGGTCCCCGCCTGGTACACCGGACCGACAGGGGCGAGGTGCTCCATCAGCGAGCGTCCTCCACCGATGGCCGCGAGCGGCAATCCCCCACCGACGACCTTGCCGAACGACCACAGATCGGGGCGCACGCCGTACAGCCCGCTCGCCCCTTCCCGCCCGAGCCGGAAGCCGGTGATCACCTCGTCGAAGACGAGCAGCGCGCCGGCGTCGTCGCACGCCCGACGCAGCGCGGCGAGGAACCCCGGCTCGGGTGCGACGAGACCCATGTTCGCGGCGACCGGCTCGACCACGACACATGCGACCCGCTCGTCCAGATCGGGGAGGGTGTTGTACGAGGCGACGACCGTGTCCGCGACCGCCCCCGCGGGCACGCCCGCGGAAGACGGGAGGCCGAGCGTCGCGAGACCGCTGCCACCCGCAGCGAGAAGACCGTCCGAATGTCCGTGGTAGCAGCCCGAGAAGATGACGACACGGTCGCGACGCGTCGCTCCCCGCGCGAGGCGGACCGCCGTCATCACCGCCTCGGTCCCCGACGAGACGAAGCGGACCATCTCGCAGCCGGGCACCGAGCTCGTGACGCGTGCCGCGAGCTCGACCTCCCCTTCGGTCGGCGCGCCGAAGGTCGTCCCGCGAAGTGAGGCATCGCGCACAGCCGCGACGACCGCCGGGTGTGCGTGACCGAGGATCGACGCTCCCCAGGACTGGACATAGTCGAGGTAGCGGCGTCCGTCGACGTCGACGACGTAGGCGCCCTCGGCGCGCTCGACGAACCACGGCGTCCCTCCGACAGCCCCGAAGGCCCGTACCGGCGAGTCGACGCCTCCCGGCATGAGCCCGATGGCCCTCGCGAACAGCTCGCGGCTCCGGGGGCCCGCGAGCCGGGGAAGCCGCTCCCCCGCCACCTCCTCGCTCACCTTGGCGGCGCCTCGCCACCGCCGAGGAGCTCCGCGACCTCACGGGCGAAGTACGTCAGCACGACGTCGGCACCGGCGCGCTTCATGGCGCCGAGGGTCTCGAGCACGACGGCCTCCTTGTCGAGCATCCCGCGCTCGGCCGCGGCGCAGATCATCGCGTACTCCCCGCTCACCTGGTAGGCCGCAACAGGCACGTCGAGCTCCCTGCGTGCGGCCGCGACGACGTCGAGAGACGTAAGAGCCGGCTTCACCATGACGATGTCGGCACCTTCGGCGACGTCGAGACGAAGCTCCGCGAGAGATTCCCGCAGATTTGACGGATCTTGCTGGTACCCGCGGCGGTCACCCCCACCCGCGATCTTCACGTCGACCGCGTCCCGGAAGGGACCGTACAACGCCGACGCGTACTTCGCCGAGTACGCGAGGATGCCGACCTCGTGGTGACCGGCAGCGTCGAGCGCCCTGCGCACGGTCGCGACCTGGCCGTCCATCATGCCGCTCGGAGCGACGAGATCTGCACCGGCCGCCGCCTGGGCCAGGGCGACGTCGGCGTAGCGCTCGAGAGTCGTGTCGTTGTCGACGCCGCCTCGCCGATCGAGCACACCACAGTGGCCGTGGTCGGTGTACTCGTCGAGACACAGGTCCGGCACGAGGACGAGATCGTCGCCGATGGCGGATCGCAGCTCGCGCAAGGCGACCTGCACGATGCCGTCCGGGTCGGACGCCCCCGAACCGACGTCGTCCTTGCTCGACGGCACCCCGAACAGCACGAGCGCGGGCACCCCGAGCGAGACGAGATGCTTCGCCTCCGCGACGAGCGAGTCGACGGTGTGCTGGACCACACCAGGCAGCGTGGCGATCGGCTGCGGCTCCGAGATCCCCTCGCGCACGAACAGAGGGGCGGCGAGGTCGGCGACGCCGAGGCGGGTCTCGGCGACGAGCCTGCGAAGTGCCGCCGTGCGACGCAGCCGGCGCATGCGCCGCTCCGGAAAGCCCATGCCGGACACCCTAACGTCCCACGCCCGAAGCGCCTGGCGCGACGGTCACGTCGTCGGGACGACGGTGCGCACCCACCTCCGGCCGTCGGCGCTCGCGCCCGAAGGCACAGAGCGCCTCGACGACACCACCGATCGTGTGCTCGCTCGCCTCGGCGTGGACCGTGATACCGGCGGCGACTGCGGCGGCCGACGTGACCGGCCCGATCGACGCCACGACGGGCGGCACGAGATCGATGCCTGCGGCCTCGAGGAAGCCGTCGACGGTCGAGGCGGAGGTGAACACGACCGCGTCGGCACCTTCGAGCGCGCGCAACGACGCCTCGTCGGCTCGCACGTGCGCTGTCTCGTACGCAGCGACGACATCCACCGTCCACCCGAGCCCGGCGAGGCCGTCCGCGACGACGCGACGAGCACCGGCCGCTTGCGCGAGCAGCACCAGCGCGGGTACGCGGCTGCCGGTCACGGGGGTCGGAGCGCACGGGAACGCCGCTACTAGCTCCTCGCCGACGAAGCGGCCGGGGACGAGGTCCGGAACGATCCCGCCACGCCTGAGCGCGTCGGCAGTCGCCGGCCCGACAGCGGCCACCTGGGCTCCGGCGAAGGAGCGAGCATCGCGCACCTCCGCGAGCAGGCGATCGGCGCCGTTGGCGGAGGTGAGGACCACCCACTCGTAGCTCGCGAGCCGGCCCGCAGCCTCGCGCAGAGCGGCGCCACCGTCAGGCGGGTCGCGGATCTCGACGACGGGCATCTCGACCACTGTTGCGCCCGCGCGCGCGACGAGCGCGGCGAGCGCGGAGCTGCTCGACGCCGCCCGCGTGACGACGACGCGCCAACCAGACAGCGGCCGGTCCTCGTAGGACGACAGGCGGAGCGAAGCGACCTCGCCGACGACTATGGTCGCCGGGCTCTCGACGTCCAGCCCCGCGAGACCGGCGAGAGTGGTGCGCCGAGAGCGCTGCCCGGGCTGCGTCCCCCGCTCGACGACGAGCACTGGCGTCGTCGTCGCTCGGCCTGCGCCAATCAGGCGCTCGGCGAGCAGCGATCGCTGGGACACGCCCATCAGGACGACGATCGTGCAGCGCGTCCTCGCGAGCTGCTCCCAGTCCACTCCCGAGTCGGGTGCAGCCATGTCGTGGCCGGTCACGACGACGAACCCGCTTGCGACGCCGCGGTGGGTGACGGGCACCCCTGCGCAGGCGGCGACCGCTGTCGCCGCGGAGACTCCGGGAACGACCTCGTAGCTCACCCCCGCTGCCGCGAGAGCGAGCGCCTCCTCGCCGCCGCGACCGAAGACGTACGGATCGCCCCCCTTCAGGCGCACGATGGCGGCCCGCTCCCGGCCGAGGTCGACGAGCAGTCGGTTCACTTGGTCCTGGCTCGGCGAGACGGCACCGACTCGCTTGCCGACGTCCACGAGACGAGCCGAGGGGGGGGCGAGCGCGAGCACACGGGGGTCCACGAGCCGATCGTGGACGACGACGTCTGCGCGTCCGAGCAGCTCCGCGCCGCGCAGCGTGAGAAGACCGGGGTCGCCGGGCCCGGCCCCCACGAGATAGACGGTCATCGGGTCTCCACGGTCATCGGGTCTCCACGGGCGAGGCGGCTCCGATCCCGCCGGTCGTGCCGGCTTGTCGCAGGGCCGCTATCTGCGACGCACCGTCGAGGCCGAGGACGACCTCGGCGAGCGCCGTGCCGAGCCTCGTCGGGTCACGTCCCGTCGAGCTGCGGCGCAGGACGACTCGTCCGTCCTCGCTCGCCACGAGGCCGTCGAGTGCGATCTCGCCACTCGAGCCGTCGCCCTCCAACGGCGTCGCGTGAGCCGCCACCGGGGCGTCGCACCCTCCACCGAGCCGCGCGAGAAAAGCCCGCTCGGCGAGCACGCACCGGTGCGCTCCGGGGCGGTCGATCCGTGCGAGCAGCTCGGCCACCGTCGCGTCGTCCGCGCGGCATCGCAGAGCGAGAGCGCCTTGTCCGACCTGTGGGAGCATCGCCGAGACCGAAAGCACCTCCGCGGCACGCGACTCGAGCCCGAGCCGGCGCAGGGCGGCGAGCGCGACGACGGCCGCTCCCCCGTCGGGCACCCGATCGAGGCGAGTGGCAATGTTCCCTCTCAGCTGCACGAACGCCAGGTCCGGACGGAGCCGGGCGAGCTGCGCGCGCCGGCGGGGCGCGCCCGAGGCGACGACCGCCCCCGGTGCGAGCGAGTCGAGTGGTCGACCGACGAGCGCATCGCGCGGATCCTCACGATCGGGGATGCTGGCGAGCACGAGCCCCGCGGGAGGCTCTCCAGAGGGCAGGTCCTTCGCCGAATGGACTGCTACGTCCGCCCTCCCGTCGAGGACCGCCTGCTCGACCTCGGCGACGAAGACGCCGTGGCTCGTGAACGAGGCAATTGGGACCTCGCTGCGCCGGTCCCCCGCTGTCTCGACGACGACGAGCTCTACCTCGAGCTCGGGAGCGATCCCGCGAAGGCGCCGAGAAACAAGCTTTGCCTGGAACAGCGCGAGGTCACTTCCGCGAGTCGCCAGCCTGAGCAGGCACCTCGTCACAGACGCGGTCCGTGCGCGGCTGGCGAGAGACGTAAGCGCTTGACCATCGCCACTCCTAGAGGGCGAAGAGCTGACGGAGCGCCTCCGCGAGGCGCTCGCCGCGCGCCGACCCGGCCGCCAGCTTGACCTGGACCGTCGGCTCGTGCAGCAGCTTGGCGACCAGCCGGCGGGACAGCGCCTCGACGGCCTCCCGGTCTGCCGGGGCGAGGCGCTCGAGGCGCGCTCCCATGCGGGCAAGCTCTGCCAGTCGCAGCTCCTCTGCGGCGTTGCGTAGGGAGGCGACGACTGGCGCTACGGACCTCCCGAGCACACCGGTCCGGTACCGCTCGAGCTCCTCGTCGACGATCTCGCCGACCCTTCCGAGCTCGGTCCGACGTGCCTGCATCTCCGACTCCGCATAGGCGCGAAGGTCTCCGAGGTCGAGCAGGGTCACGCCGTCGAGCGAGCCGACCTCGGGCTCCACGTCGCGGGGAACGGCAGCGTCGACGACGAGAAGAGGACGGCCGCCCCGAGAGCGGACGACAGGCGCCGCCGTCGCCAGGTCGAGAAGTGGCTCGTCGGCGCTCGTAGCCGTCAGGAGAACATCGGCGACAGCCAGCTCCGACGCGAGCGCCCGCAGCTCGGCCACTCGGCCACCGACCGCCGTGGCGAGCGGCTGGGCCCGGGAGCGGCTACGCGCGACGACGACGACCTCGGCCGCGCCCGGAGCCTCGGCGAGGGCCGTAGCCATGCTCTCGCCCATCTCTCCGGCCCCGACGACGACGACCTTCAGACCCTCGAAGGTGCCACCGTGCCGCTCGGCCGCCATCGCGACGGCCACGTACGCGAGCGACGTGACGCCCCGGGCGATAGCCGTCTCGGTGCGGACGCGTTTTCCGACCTCGATCGCGTGCCGGAACAGCCCGCCGAGCACCGGTCCGGCAGCCCGCTCCGTCCTCGCCCGCTCGCCCGCTCGCCGTACCTGGCGGAGGATCTCGCCCTCCCCGAGCACTGCAGAGTCCGAGCCTGCAGCCACCTCGAAAAGGTGCCGCGCAGCTGCGTCGTCGTAGGCGACGCTCAGGCGCTGCTCGAGAGCCAACGCCCCGGCGCGAGACGTCCCCGCACGGGCTTGGAAGAACGCGTCGATGTCTGCGAGGCCGTCGTGAAAGCGCTCGAGGACCGCGTACACCTCCGTCCGCATGCACGTCGACAGGATGACCGCTTCCGACAGGTGGGGGCTGTCGCAGAGGCGCGCGAGCGCCTTCGGCAGGTCGCGGTCGGCGACGGCGAGGCGCTCGAGCACGTCGAGAGGCACGTCGCGCCCATGGAGCCCTACCACGACAACAGACACCGACGACCACCTCCTGACGAGCGAAGGCTAACGCCGCGGACGACGAAACAGCGCTCAAGGCGTCGCGGCCGCTCTCCAGGACGCCGTGGTCGGCAGGTGCTCACCCAAGTGCACGTCCTGGCGCGCCCGCTCCGTCCGTCGGCGACGGCACCGAGCGGGCCGCGTAGAACGTGAGGACCTGCAGCTCGGCTGCGAGGTCGACGTTGCGAACGGTGACGCCCGGCGGGGCGGCCACGAAGCCCGGTGCGAAGTTCAGCACTGCTCCGACGCCGGCGGTCGCGAGGCGGCGCACGACCTCCGCGGCGGCGCTCGCCGGCGTCGCCACCACGCCGAGTGCGACTCGCTCCCGCCGCACGACGTCGTCGAGCTCGTCCAGATGGACGACCACCGCCCCGGCGACGACAGTCCCGACCTGCGCCGGGTCGATGTCGACGAGCGCTGCGACCCGGAACCCGCCCGAGTTGAAGCCGCGAGAGCGCGCGAGCGCGTGTCCGAGGTAGCCCGCGCCGGCGATCACTACCGGCCAGTCGCGCCCGAGCGCGAGTGCACGGTCCACCATCTCGCGAAGCCGCGGGACGTCGTAGCCGGTTCCGGGCGTCCCGCAGGTGCCGAGGCACGAGAGGTCGCGTCGCAGGGTCGCCGCGTTGACGCCTGCAGCATCCGCTAGCTCGACCGACGACACGGTAGCGATCCGGCGGTCGTCCATGGCCTCGAGCAGGCGGCGGTACTGCGGCAACCTCGCGACTGTCGGCTCGGGAATGCGCGCTCGGCGCGCCTTCGCGCTCGACGGCCGACCGACGCTCATCCGGTCGTGCCGGCCACGAGATCAGCCTGCTTCGGTGAAACGCGCCGCGAGATAACGATCGACGTCCTCGAGTCGCAGGCGGTACGACCGTCCGACACGCACGGCGGGAAGCTGCCCGGAGCCGATCAACCTGTAGACCGTCATGTTGGAGATCCGCAGAGCGCTCGCGACCTCGCTCACGGTGAGGAACTGCGCTCCTGTGTAATGGACGCTCAGTGGTATCACCCCTCTCCGCCGATACGACTGTAGGCGCGAGTGGCTCCTGGGGAAAGAGGGAGGCACCGGACGAGGCGGGACGGGGATCGTCAGTGTGCTGCGCCGAGTGTCCGTGACCGCGCCGCGGAAGCGCTCACGGCGTCGATGAAGGCCGCTCGCACCGCCCTTGACTCGAGGACCCGCAGCGCTGCAGCCGTCGTGCCTCCCGGAGAGGTCACAGCCGCCCGGAGAGCCTCGGCGGACTCACCGCTCTCGGTGAGCATCCTGGCGGCCCCGAGGATCGTCTGCACCGTGAGCACCCGGCTGACCTCGCGGTCGAGACCTTCCAGAACGCCTGCCTCGACCAGCGCCTCGGCGACCAGGAAGACGTACGCGGGACCGGATCCGGACAAGCCGGTGGCTGCGTCGAGAAGGTGCTCGGGGAGCCGGACGACGACGCCGATCGACGAGAGGACCGACTCGGCCCACACGAGATCCTCGTCTGTCGCCGTCGGGCCACCGGCGATCGCCGAGGCGCTCGTCCCGAGCAGGGCCGGGGTGTTCGGCATCGCCCGCACGATCGGGGCGCCGGGCCAGAGCCATCCCCCGAGCATCGCTATCGTGACACCGGCGACGACGGAGAGCACCCGCTCGCTCGAGTCGGGGGCGAGCGCCGAGCACGCCGACTCGGCATCTGACGGCTTGACGGCCAGGACGACCGACTCCGCTGGCACCGGCTGCTCGAGGACGCGGAGACCGTCGAAGCGCGTCGAGAGAAGGTCGCGCACCTCGGCGCGTCTCTCGACGACGGCGCACTCGTCCGCACGAGCCCACCCGCTCCGGACGAGGCCGCCGACGAGCGCTGCGCCCATACGGCCACCACCGACGACGAGCAGGCGAGGCATCTTCTCAGGCTAGCTGCAGTCGACGAGGGATCTATCGGTCAGCTCCGCGTAGAGCCGGCGCAGGCGGGCCGCGGCGACCGGCCAGGTGTAGGAGCGGGCGCGCTCCGCCGACGCTTGGCCCATCGCACGGGCGCGGGCGGGATCGGCCCAGACCTCGGCGACACGCGAGGCGAACGCGACCGCCCCACCGGTCTCGACGAGATAGCCGGTCACCGCGTCCTCGACGAGAGTCGTCAAGCCACCGACGGCCGACGCGACGACCGGAGTCCCGCACGCCGCCGCCTCGAGCGCCACGAGACCAAACGACTCGGAACGGCTGGGCACCAAGCAGCAGTCGGCGGCGCGGTAGTACGCGCTCAGCAGCTCGTGGGGGCGCGGGGGCACGAGGTGCACGCGACCAGCCAGGCCGAGCGCGTCGACGCGGGACTCGAGCGCTGCTAGCTCCGCGCTGCCAAGGGGGCCGCTGGGCCCGCCCACGAGCACGAGCCGAGAGCCACGGACACCCATCTCGTCGAGCACCGCGAGGCAGTCGACCGCTACGTCGGCACCCTTCAAGGGTTGGATCCTGCCGACGAACAGAAGGAGCGGCCCGTCAGCCGACACGCCCACCGCCCGGCGCGCCTGGGAGCGGTCCCCGGGCGAGAAGAACGCAGGGTCGACGCCCGGTGCGATGACCTCGACCCGGGACCGGTCGGCACCGTAGAGCCCGACGAGCTGGTCCACCTCCACGCTGCACGAGGCGAGCACCGCGTCCGAGCAGCCGATGACCTCGGCTTCGCAGCGCGCGCGTCGACCTGGATCTGTCGTGTCGACGTCTTCGGCCGACACCTCGGCCTTCACCCGGTCCAGGGTATGGAAGGTGGAGACGAGCGGCAGTCCGAGACGGTGCTTCAACGTGTGCCCCGCGACGCCGGAGAGCCAGTAGTTGGCATGGAGCGCGTCAACGGGCGGCCCTCCGCGCGACGCCAGGCTCTCGAGGCGGCGCTCCACGCCGTCGGCGAACTCGTCGACGAGCAGATGCAGGAGCGACTTCTCGACCGGTCGCCGCGGGCCCGCGTCGACGTAGTGGACGACCAGCCCGGGCTCCACCTCCACGGACTCGGGCACGTCGCGTGACGCCGCACGGGTGAACACCTCGCTCGCGACCCCAGCTCGCGCGAGGGCGGTCGAAAGCTCACGCACGTAGACGTTCATCCCTCCGCCGTCACCCGTACCGGGCTGGGCGAGAGGGGACGTGTGCAAGGAAAGGACAGCCAGCTTCCGCATGTCAACTCGAGCGTACCGGCCCGTCCCGGAGGTCCGGACGGACGGCGGCCCATGCCCGGCCGTCCGTGGCCCGGCGACGTGCTCGGCTCAGCGCTCCGTGACGTCCCCTGCGACCCCGGCCTCGTCGAGCGCGCTCGCGCCGGTCCGCTCGTGGCGGAAAGTCCAGTAGACGGCGACGAGCGCCTGGCGTTGCTCCTCGCTGAGGTGGGGGTCGGCGAGGATCCTCCGGTCGAGGTCGTCACCCGGAGGTCGGTCGTCGAGTATCCCGGCCTGGACGTAGAGGGTCTCGGCAGAGATCCGCAGCCCGCGCGCGAGCTGCTGGAGGATCTGAGCCGAGGGCCTGCGCAGGCCGCGCTCGATCTGGCTCAGGTAAGGGTTGGAGACACCGGCGAGCTCGGACAGACGTCGAAGCGACAGGCTCGTGATGCCGCGCTGCTCGCGGATGAACCGACCCAACGCGGCGAGCCGCTCCTCGCCCGTCGGCACCTCGTCACCGGTCCCCACCGCAGGTCATCCTACTGATCGCTGTGCCGAGCCGGTGCCGAGCCGGTGTCGAGCCGGTGCCGTGATGGTCCGCCGAGGTGGTGCCGCGGTCCTCGACGGCGCCCGCGATCGAGCCGGCCCGCCGATGGCGTGGGGGCGTAGCGGTACCACGCCCGCCCGACGACCATCCGGTCGGGCACCACACCGAAGTGCCTGCTGTCACGGCTCGCGCCCCGGTTGTCCCCGACGACAACGAGGCCGGTCTCGCCGTTCGACTCGACCCGCTTGACGAGAAGGCGTCCCGGCAGCTCCGGATCGCGCACGACGGCGACGTCGCCGGCCCGCAGCCGCTGGCCGGGACGACGCGCGATCGTCCGTGCGACGAGGAGGCGGTCCGAAGGCTCGAGCGACGGCAGCATGCTCGAGCCGTCCACCTCGACGCTCGTCGCGCAACGACTCCAGAGCCACGCCGCGCAGCCGGCGAGGAGGACGGGGACGACGAGTGGACGAGCCAACCTCGCCGCCACGGGGATAGTGTCGGGTGTCGTCCGTCGCCGGCCGGGCACCGCGTGCTCGTCGTTGCCGGCGTGGACCCGCGAGATGACCGACCGAAGGAGACCCGGGATGACCTTGACCTCTCGTCTGTTCACACTCATCGACACGATCCGTCGGCCCGAGCCGGCACACGCCCACTGCGACCTGCCCTGTGGCATCTACGACCCCGCTCAGGCGCGGATCGAGGCCGACGCCGTCAAGGCCTGCATGGAGAAGTTCAACGCATCGGACGATCCGGTGTTCCGCGAGCGTGCCACGCTCATCAAAGAGGAGCGGGCCGAGCTCGTCAAGCACCACCTCTGGGTCCTGTGGACCGACTACTTCAAGCCCGAGCACCTCGAGGCGCACCCGCAGCTGCACGAGCTGTTCTGGAAGACGACGAAGGCGGCCGGGGAGTCGAAGAAGACGAACGACGTCGCGGTCGCAAACCGCCTGCTCGAGGGCATCGCCGAGATCGACACGATCTTCTGGTCGACGAAGAAGGGCTGAGCCCGCGCGGCTCTCCGGTGCCAGGCCACCGGTTGGCCTGCAGGCTCATGCCAGGCCGGCCGCCTGGTGGCACCTGCAGCTCCGGGCCAGGGGGTCGACGTCGAGCACGGCCTCGTCGATGTCCTGCCCGCAGCTCTCGCACTTCCCGTAGGTGCCCTGCTCGATGCGTGCGATGGCTGCCTCCACCTGCTCGATCACCGTTCGTGCGCGCGCTATCTCCACCGCTGCGTCGTCGGGAGCGCCGTCCATCGTCAGCCCGTCGGGTCGAGCAGGCACGAGGTCAAGTTGCAGTAGAAGCCCTCCTCGGGAGCCTCGCGTCCGACCGTGACGGCCTGGACGAGCAGGTCCCCGCCGACGCTCGTCGGACAGTTCCAGCTGGCGATGTTGTCGACAGGTTCCAGAAGAGGCGCGCGCGGCCCGGCGGCACGGAGCTGACGGTCGATCTCGATTGCGTCGACGGCGGCAGCCACCCGGGACCGGCGCTCGTCGAGGTCGACCGCCGACCAGGCTGCGTGCTCGGGAGCTGCCGCCGTGCGACGCTCTCGCGTCGGCGACAACTGCGTGCCGCGCTTCGGCTTCCCGTTCACCGCAGGAGAGTACCTGACGATTCCCGGGCGCCAGACCGGGCCGCGTCAGCCCCGACGACTTCCCCCGATGAGACTTTCCCAGACAGGCACCGCCCGGACGGAGGGCCGGCCGGCGTCACGCAGCACCGGGTCGACGCTGAAGCTCATGTGCATCACGCCGTCCCCGACGCTGATCTCGGTGGCGAACCCGGCGCGCACGAACACCGCGAGCATCGACGCGTTGGCCGTGAGCAGGTCCGCCACGAAGTGCTCGACGCCACGGGCATGCGCGACGAGGGCCAGATGCTCGACGAGACGGCCGGCAATCTCCACTCGCTCGGGCCCGTCGGCCACTGCGACGGCGACGGCTGCCTCCGACGACCCGCCGATCCGCAGGTACCTTGCCATCCCGACGACCGCGCCATCTCGCTCCGCGACGAGCGTGACACATCCGTCGCCGCCGGGCTCCGCACCGTCGGTCCGCGACGAACCGGTCCGTTGCGGCACGGCTTGTGTCGACGCGGACTCGCCCGGTCCCGACGACCACGGAACCGCTCCTGACCCTGCCTCCAGCCGGCCCGCGATCCGGAGGTCCGCCGGAGTTGCCTCACGGACGAGGTAGCTCCGGTTGCCGTCGGTGGTGAAGGTCGCCAGCGCAGGGCGCGTGGAGATCCCATGGCCCGCTGCCGCAGAGTCTCGACCGTACTGTCCGACCACAGCTCCCGCTCCTCGCTTTCGTCGACCGCGCCGGGGTGGGCGAACCGCCCCGCCAGACACACGGACGAGGTCGCCCCCAGATTGTGACGGATGCGCCTCTCCCGGCACAGATCCATCCGACCCGAAGCCGGGTCCGCCCGAAGCACCAGCGCGCGATGGTGCAAACGGAC
>JAJZCK010000293.1 GCA_021846125.1 Actinomycetes bacterium
TGTGCTCGCTGCTGGCCACGCTGATCCGCCGCCGGGACGCCCAGGAGAAAGGAGAGTGCGCGCCTTGAGCCTCCCCCGCCTCATCCTCTACGCCCGCACCGCGACCGACGACAACAAGTCGCCCGAAGACTCCAAGCGCTGGCAGGTCTCTCTAGGCACCAGCCTTGTCGCCGGCCGCGCCACCATGACCGCCGTAGTCCACGACACCGACGTATCCCCGACCCTGCCGTGGGACCGCCGCCCCCAAGCGGCACGGCTGCTGGCCGAGATGGCCGATCCGAACCGGGGCTGGGACGGGATCGTCATCGGCGAACCGCAGCGCGCCTTCGGCAAGGCCGTGCAGTACCAGACCGTCACCGCCGCCATGGAGTATCACGGGGTCAGCCTGTGGGTGCCCGAAGTCGGCGGCCCGGTCGACTTCACGTCAGAGGCCCACGACATCGTCCTCAACATCTTCGGCACCATGAGCAAAGGCGAGAGAACGAGACTCAAGAAGCGCGTCCGGGCCGGCATGACCGCCATGGCCGGCACCGCCCGCTTCCTGGGCGGCCGTCCGCCCTTCGGCTACCGCCTGGTGTCGACCGGAGTCCCCCAATCCAACCCCGACAAAAGATGGGCGCCGTCCGTAGCGATGCGAATCCGTCATGGAGCGCCGACGATTACCGGACCTCCCTGCGCGAGGGCCTCGGCGACATCTCCGGCCTGCTCGACTTCGCCACCGACGATGAGAAGAACAGGCTCTATCAACTGCTCTGGCTCGAACTCAAGTACACCCGCACCGGCACCGGATCAGGTCGACTCGCTGGGGTGATTCGCCCGCGCATTGATCTGCGGGGGGCAGTGTTACGTGTCGGAGGGCCGATCCGTACTCGACGCCCACGGTGGTGCTGCGGACGGAGCTGGCGCTGGCGGGGTGAGCAACCCGGCGAAGGGCGCTACGCCCGGTGCCCGAGCCAGCGGACCGTCACCCCGAGCTCCTCGGCTACCCGAAACTCCGGGTCGCCGGTGAGCACCGGGCAATCGAGCACCGACGCGGCTCCAGCGGCGAAGGCATCGGCATAGCTGAGCCCTCCTCGCGCCTTGATGGACGCCGCCCGGCGCACAAGCGTGTCGTCGACGTCGATCCAGCGAACTGGAACCCCGCCGGGCCGGCTCTCCGCCCGGAGATTCGCCCACACCTCGTCGGCGGCTCCGGCGCCGGAGGTGCGCTCGAGGATGTACGCGACCTCTCCCAGGTTGACGAGCGTCATCCACGGCTCGCCGGTCCGCAGGATCTCCTCGACTTCGGCCCAACCGGGCTCCTCGCCGAGGAAGACGAGGACCGCGTGGGCGTCGAGGACGACGCGATCAGCCATCCTCGTGCTTGCGGTCCCGGGCGCGCTCCTCCAGCAGCATCGTCGTCAGCTCGCCCCCCTTGAAGCGCCCGCGCAGCTGCTCGACCGACAGGAGTGGCTTGGGGATTACGTCGCCGTCGCGCTCCAGCCACACGACCTTCGTGCCCGGCGGAAACCCATAGCGGTCGCGCAGCGGCTCGGGGATGGTGACCTGGCCCTTCGGATTGACCGTCGTGATCATCAGGTAGTACCTCCTCCACAAGTGTACTACTAAGCGCGTTCCGTGGTGATCGACACCGTCCGCGGATTCGCTGAAGGATCGGGGCGCCGCGGATCGAGTGGCGCTGTACCTCGTGCGGTGACGAGGGCGTGATCAACGGCTGGGAGGGCACCTATTTCGATCTGCGGACGCGAAGACCCGATCGACACGACGGCGTAGTCGCTGACGTGGTCGTCTCCGACGAGGTCGCCACGGCCCTGCGGGATCTGCGCCTGCTCGACCCCGAATGCGAACGGCTCCTCTACCGGGCCCGCGTCGCAGACGACGGGGTTGTCCTCAACGCCGACGACGAGGAGCTCGACGAGCTGATCGGGTTCGTGGCCGCGGAGGCCAACCACGAGCCCAACCGCCGACGCCAGCAGCGCCTCGACCGAGCCTTTGCCGTGCTCAGCGACGCTCTCCAGACGATGGGCTCCTGACTCCCACGTTGCCGATCACCCTGGACCACCTGCGAGCGGACATCGACCGCGGGCTGCGGACCAGGCGGTTCCTCGGGCACCGAGAGAGCGCCGAATGGGCACGTCAGGCGGCGCCGATCGTGGCGGAGATCCGCGATGGCGTGGACTCCGGACCGTCGAGCGGACTGGTGGTGCTCATCGAGCGGGCGATCGGTCAGGTGTTGAAGGTGATCCTCCACGCCGATGACTCCGACGGCCTGATCGGCGACCTGGCACGCGAGCTGGACCGGGCGGCCGGCCAGCGGAGCCGGCGCCTGTCTCGCGACCAGCTGGCCGCACTGGTGAACGGCCTCGGCAATCTTCTCGACGTGCTCGCCAGCGCCGCGCCGGAGGACAAGGCCGAGGTCTACCGCCGCCTCGGGCTCCGGCTCACCTACGACCCGACACGCCGGGTGGTGACCCTCGAGTCGCATCTCGGCCCCGACGGCGGCCGCGAGCTATCAGGTGGTCGGAGGCCGAGAGAAGGATCAGGCCCGGGCGCGTCAAGTGCCGATCCCGTGGGCGAAAGTCGATGTCGG
>JAJZCK010000055.1 GCA_021846125.1 Actinomycetes bacterium
ACCGTGGCGTCCTCCGGCATGTTCACCGTCTTCGAGATCGCCCCGCTGACGAACGGCTGCGCGGCCGCCATCATCTTCACGTGGCCCGAGTAGTGGATGACGTTGTCCCCCATCGAGCACGCAAACACGGGCAGGTGCTCCGCCTTCAGCTCCGGCGCACCGAGGATGGACTTGTGCTCGTCGATGTAGGCGACGATCTCGTCGACCTGGGCCGGCGAGTAGCCGAGGCGCCGGAGCGCCCGGGGGACGGTCTGGTTGACGATCGACATCGTGCCCCCGCCGACGAGCTTCTTCGTTTTCACGAGCGCGAGGTCAGGCTCGATGCCCGTCGTGTCACAGTCCATGAGGAACGAGATCGTCCCCGTGGGAGCGAGCACCGTCGCCTGCGCGTTGCGGACGCCGTGGCGCTCCGCAAGCTCGACGGCATCGTCCCAGGACCGGCGTGCCGCGTCGAGCAATTCGGCCGGCACACCGTCCCGGTCGATCCCGGCGACCTGCGAACGGTGCATCCGCAGGACGTCGACCATCGGCTCGGCGTTCTCGTGGAACCCGGCGAACGGTCCCATCCTGGCTGCGATGCGTGCCGAGGTCGCATACGCGTGGCCGGTCATGAGCGCCGTGATCGCGGAGGTGACGGCGCGTGCCTCGTCCGAGTCGTAGGGGAGCCCGAGCGCCATGAGCATCGCCCCGAGGTTCGCGTAGCCGAGGCCGAGCTGGCGGAAGCGGCGCGTGGTCTCCGCGATCTTCTCCGTCGGGTAGTCCGCGTTCCCGACGAGGATCTCCTGGGCCGTGAGGACCACCTCGACCGCGGCCTTGAAGCCCTCGACGTCGAACGTGCCGTCGTCCGCGAGGAACCGGAGCAGGTTCAAGCTCGCGAGGTTGCATGCCGAGTTGTCGAGGTGCACGTACTCCGAGCAAGGGTTGCTCGCCGTGATCCGCCCGGTGCGCGGCGCCGTGTGCCAGCGGTTGATCGTGGTGTCGAACTGCAGCCCTGGGTCGGCACACTCCCACGCAGCCTCGGCGATCTCGCGGAAGAGCTCGCGCGCCCGCACCGTCTCGATCGTCGACCCGTCCGTCCGCGCAGTGAGCGCCCACTCACGGTCGGCCGCCACGGCCTCCATGAACTCGTCCGTGACGCGTACAGAGTTGTTCGCGTTCTGGTACTGGATCGAATGGCTGTCGATGCCGTCGAGGTCCATGTCGAAGCCCGCCGCCGCCAGCGCCCGCGCCTTGCGCTCCTCGCGGCTCTTGCACCAGACGAACTCCCGGATGTCCGGGTGGTCGGCGTCGAGGATGACCATCTTCGCCGCGCGGCGCGTCTTGCCGCCGGACTTGATGGTCCCCGCAGACGCGTCCGCTCCGCGCATGAAGCTCACCGGCCCCGACGCCGTGCCACCCCCCGCGAGCAGCTCCCGCGAGCCGCGGATCCGCGAAAGGTTGACACCCGAGCCCGATCCTCCCTTGAAGATCGTCCCCTCCTCCACGTACCAGTTCAAGATGGCGGACATCGAGTCCTCGACGGCGAGGATGAAGCACGCCGAGGCCTGCTGGGGCACGCCGGCGACGCCGATGTTGAACCACACCGGCGAGTTGAACGCCGCCTTCTGGGTGACGACGAGATGCTTCAACTCGTCGCTGAACACCGACGCCTCGTCCTCGTCGGCGAAGTACCCGCCCTTCGAGCCCCAGGCGGTGATCGTGTCGACGACCCGGTCGACGACCTGGCGCAATGACGTCTCGCGCTCGGTCTTGCCGAGAGTCCCTCGGAAGTACTTCTGGGCGAGGATGTTCGTCGCGTTCATGCTCCAGCTCGCCGGGACCTCGACGCCGAGCTGCTCGAATGCGACGGCTCCCGTGCGGTAGTCGCTGATCTTTGACTCGCGCAGCTCCCAGACGAGCTCGTCGTACGGGTGCCGCCCCTCTGTCGTCGCGTACCGCCGGATGCCGATGTCGACGCGCTCACCTGCTACTGCCATGTCTGCTGCCTCCTCGGCTGCTCGATCGCCACGGCGCAGCTCCTGTGGTCGCTCCACGCGCTCGGCAAGCGGGGGAAGTGCCAGCGGGGGCAGGTCCTGGACACAAGATATAGTGGTCAGACGAGACGTCACCACCAGATGCGGAGTAATTACAGCACTGCAGTTCTCGCCGTGTCAATGGAGGACGTGTGGCGCTCTCGTGACGAGCTCCGGACGGGCAGCGCCTGCGGACTGGTCGCGTCCAGACCCGCGCTGGAGCGCAGCGCAGCGCCCCCGACCTTCGGGCGAGTCTCCCCGCAGGTCGCTAGAGCCGCGTCAGAGCCTTGCGGAGCGTGCGCATCGCCTGACCGATTCGCTGCTCGTTCTCGATGAGCGCGAAGCGCACGAAGCCGTCGCCGCCGGGACCGAAGCCAACACCGGGCGACGTGGCAACCTTGGCTTCGGAGACGAGGAACTTCGCGAACTCGAGCGAGCCCATCTCGCGGTAGGGCTCGGGGATCGGGGCCCAGACGAACATCGTGCCCTTCGGGCGCGCGACCTCCCAACCGATGCGCGCGAGCCCGTCGCACAGCGCATCGCGCCGGTGCAGGTAGATCTCGTTGACGACCTTCGGATAGTCGGGCGCCTCGTTCATCGCCACGACAGAGGCGATCTGGATCGGTTGGAACGTGCCGTAGTCGAGGTAGCTCTTCAGCTTGGTGAGGGCGGCGACGACCTCGGCGTTGCCGACGAGGAAGGCGACGCGCCAACCTGCCATCGAGAACGACTTCGTGAGCGTGTACAGCTCGACGGCGACATCCGACGCTCCAGGCACCTGCAGGATCGACGGGGGCACGTAGCCGTCGAAGGCCGTGTCTGAGTAGGCAAAGTCGTGCACGAGCACCACGCCGTGCTCGCTGGCGAACTCGACGAGCCGGGTCATCGTGGCGAGGTCGATGCAGGCCGTCGTCGGGTTGTGGGGGAACGAGAAGATCACGACCTTCGGCTTCGGCCACGCGGACTCCCAGGCCTCGACGAGGTTCGCGAAGAACGCCTCCCCGGCGTCCGCTTCGTCCGTACCGAGCCCTTCGAGCCGGACCATCCGGACGTCCGCACCGGCGAACAGCGGGGCGTAGATGTGGATCGGGTACGACGGCGACGGGACGAGAGCCGTGTCGCCCGGACCGACGAGCACCCACATGAGATGGGAGAGCCCCTCCTTCGCACCGATCGTCGTCACGACTTCCCGCTCGGGATCGAGCTCCACCCCGAACCGGCGCAGGTAGAGGTCCGCGACGGCCTGCCGCAGCTTCGGGATACCGCGCGACGCCGAGTAACGGTGGTTGCGAGGGTTGCGTGCCGCCTCGACGAGCTTGTCGACCGCCACCTCCGGCGAAGCGATGTCCGGATTGCCGAAGCCGAGGTCGATGACGTCGTCCCCGGCTCGGCGTGCCTGCAGCTTCAACGCGTCGATCTGCGCGAAGACGTACGGAGGCAGCCCGTTGATCCGGCGGAAGTCCATCTCCCCAGGCTACCCACCACCGGCACGGACGGCGGACAGCGCTGCGACGAGCGGGGCGCACGATCCGGGCCACGGGACGACGGCCCAGCTCGCCCCCGCAGACGCGAGCGCTGCGAGGAGCGCTACCGCCCTTTCCGGGCGACCCGGGAGCACGCCGCCCCACGTCACCTCGCCTTCGACCGCCGCAGCTGCGACTCTCTGCGGAGACGCGGACCAGAGGTTGAGAGCCGCTCCGTACGAGCGGGCGACGGCGTTCGTCGCAGGCGCGCCGCCTCCCACCCACGTCGTCACGCCCGCCGAGCGCAGAGCCGCGACGACCACAGCCAGCTGTGCACGCCTCTCTCGCGCAGAAGAGACGGCAATCCCGTAGGCGAGGTTCTCCTCGGCACTCTTCGAGTCGCCAGTCCCTACCGCGACCACGGCGCGCCCCCCGCTCAACGCGTCGAGGCTCAACAGCTCCCGGACGAGGACCGCGTCGGGAGCGAGCCCGACGCGCGCGACGAGCGTGCCGACCGAGACCAACCGGGTACGGACGGCGACCGCCCCGAGGACCGGATAGGCCGAGAGAGCCGGCCGGCCGGGCTTGCCCATAGGCCAGAGGTGGTCGTAGGCGAACACCCCGTCGAGGCCCGACTCCTCCGCCTCGGCCGCCGCCGCGAGCGCGGCCGAGGCGTCCTCGGAGAACGTCGGCAGGATGACACCGACGCGCATTGTCACCCCGTCGACTCGACCCGGGCCTTCAGGTCGCGGATGGCTGCGTGGAGGATATGCCCCTCTGCCCGGCGCTTGACGAAATTGGGGATGGGGACGCGCAGGTCCACTGCGAGCTCGTAGACGACCTCCGTGGTGCCCTCGGGTGAACCCACGAACCGGTAGCAGCCGTCGAGCCGGTCGGTGAGATCGCCCTCCTTCTGGACCCACGAGATCTCGCCGGGCGCCTTCGAGTAGTCGTAGGCGAGGACATAGCTAGTGCTTCGGCCGAAGGCACCCGCCCGAAAGCTCACGACCGACGCTCGGCCGAGCTCGTCCCTGCTGAGGACATGCACCTGCTTTAGGTCCGCGACCCACTCCGGGTAGCGCTCGACCTCGGTCACGACCGCGAAGCAGCGCTCGGGCGACCCCGCGATGACCATCCGCTCCGCGGTGTGCTCCACGAGCTTCCTCCCCTCGGCGACATGCGCCAGACGTGACCCAGCCTCCCACCGTGCCCTGCGTCTGTGTAGCACCTCTGGCAGCCGGGCGGGCGCGAAGTCAGCCGCCGAGGGCGTCGAGAGCCTCGCGAAGGCGCCCTGCGAGCTCCTCGTAGCCGAACGCCTCGACCGCTCGCTCACGTGCCGCGGCACCAAAGCGTGAGCGCAGCTCGGGGTCGTCGAGCAAGGTGGCGAGCGCTCGCGCGACGACGAGGACGTCGCCCGGGCGGTCGACCACGAGCCCGGTCCGGCCGTCGAGCACCGCGTCACCGGCCCCTCCGCTGCGGCCGGCGACCTGGGCGACGCCAGCGGCAGCGGCCTCGAGGAAGACGATCCCGAAGCCCTCCTGCTCGAGACCGAGCCAGCGGTTGCGACAGAGCATCGCCCACACGTCGGCAGCCGCGTCGAGAGCCGGGAGATCCTCGTCGGGCACGCGACCGAGCATGCGGACCGGCGCGCCGCTCCGGGCGGCGAGGCGTGCGATGCGCGACGCGTCCCGGCCCGTGCCGCCGATCGCGACCACGAGGTCGGGACGGTCGGGCGCGAGACGAGCCGCTGCCTCTACGAGGACGTCCATACCCTTGCGCGGGACGAGACGGCTCACGCTAACGACAAGCCGCGCGTCGACCGGCAACCCGAGCTGGGATCGCGCAGCATCGCGCGCAGCCGGGTCCAGCGGACGGAACCTCTGCGTGTCGACGCCCGGAGGGACGACGACGGTGGTCGGCATCCGGGCGCCGACGACCCGGCGCACCTCGGACGCGGGATAGCTACCCGCAGCAACGACGAGGGACGCGCCCGAGACGACCCGATCGAGGAGCTGGCAGGTGACCGGCAGCCTGGCCGGCACCGCGACCTCTGCGCCGTGGACGACGACCGCGTACGGCAGGCCGAGCCGCGGGCCGAGAAGCCCGAGCGGAAGGGCGGGATCGAGCACGACGAGCGACGCGTCCGTCTCCCGCACAAGGTCGAGGATCGCGCCGCGCACCCGGCGTGTCGGCAGGAGCACGGGCCCGTCGAGTCGCTCGATACGGTAGGGAGCTGCGGCGTCGAACGCCTGCGCATCACGATGCGCAAGCGTGAGGACGGCAAAGTCCGCGGGCGGGAGACGCCTCCAGAGCTCCCAGAGATAGGACTGGATGCCACCGATCTTCGGCGGAAAGTCGTTCGTGACGAGGACGTGCGTCACCTCGACGAGTGGCCCGGCCACGAGGCGGACCGAGCTCTCCGTCGAACCGGATCAGCCGACGCGACGCTCGTGACGCAGTGTCGGGACGAGCCCAGCTCCTTCGAGAAGACGGATCGCGCGCGCCTCGTCCGCGTCGATGACGACCGCGTCGTGCGGATCGCGCTCGAGCAAGTAGCTGACCATACAGTCGTTGCACGTCTCGGTCCCGTCGAGCACGCAGTCGTCACAGCTGATCGTAAGAGCACCCGCAACCATCTCGCCACCTCCGCCAATCCGAGCGGGCGACGCCCGCCGATCCTCACGCCTGCTCCGATCATGACGAGAGGGTGTATCAGCGGGCACTGGCACGGGACGGAGAGGGCCACGAGTCGGCCCGTGCCGGCGGGCACCAGGCGCCGGGCGAGCTCGTACGCGCCGGAAAGCCACCGGTCCCGGCTCCGGAGCCCGCATGGCAGGGGTCGGTCACGCAGGGATGCTACCCGGGCTCCGCGCGGGCACCGCGAGGACCGCTGCGTCAGCGCCCGAGCTCGCCCTTCACGAGCGTCGCGAGAGCCCGGAAGGCGCGCCCGCGTGCCGAGATCGCGTGCTTCTCCGCAGCCTCCATCTCCCCAAACGTGCGACCGTCGCCGCCGTCGGGGACGAACACCGGGTCGTAGCCGAATCCCCTGGTGCCCCTCGGAGCCGGCGCGATGACGCCCGCCACCGTGCCCTCACAGACGAGCTCCCGGCCCTCGCCGAGGCGCGCGACCGCCACGGTGCGAAAGCGCGCCCGACGGTCGAGGACCCCCGTGAGGGCACCGAGCAGCATCGCGACGTTGTCCGCGTAGCTCGCGCCGTCCCCCGCGTAGCGCGCCGAGCGGACGCCGGGTGCACCGCCGAGCGCGTCGACTTCGAGCCCGGAGTCGTCCGCGAGCGCTCCGAGGCCGGTCGCAGCCGAGACGGCACGCGCCTTCACGCGCGCGTTCCCCTCGAGCGTCGGCTCGCTCTCCTCGACGTCAGGGACGTGCGACGGGCGCGCGACGAGGCGGACCGCTCCACCGAGCTCGTCGCCAATGATCTCCACGATCTCCGCCACCTTGTCCCCGTTGGCGGACGCGACGACGAGCTCGAGCGGCTCGCCGCTCATCGTGGCTCTCGCACCGGGGGGGGTGTCGCAAGCACCGCGCGCTGGAGCGACAGGACCGTGCCGATCCCGGACGCCGCGAGGTCGAGCATCGTCGAGAGCTCCTCCCGTGAGAACGGCGCCCCCTCGGCGGTGCCCTGGACCTCGACGAGACCGCCGCTTCCCGTCATCACGACGTTCATGTCGACCTCCGCACGCGAGTCCTCGGAGTAGTCGAGATCGAGCATGCTCGCGGAGCCGACGAGCCCCACCGAGACCGCTGCACACGCGTCGGAGAGCGGGTTGCGGACGATCCGCCCGGCCTGGACGAGCCGGGTGCAAGCGTCGTGGAGCGCCACGTAGGCACCCGAGACCGCCGCTGTCCTCGTTCCCCCGTCCGCCTGGATGACGTCGCAGTCGAGGACGATCTGGCGCTCGCCCAGCACGCGCAGGTCGCAGACACCGCGCAACGCACGGCCGATAAGTCGCTGTATCTCCTGGGTCCTTCCCGACTGCCGGCCCTTCACAGCCTCTCGCGAGACTCGCTCCGCGGAGGAACCCGGCAGAAGTGAGTACTCCGCCGTCACCCAGCCCTTCCCGCTGCCACGCATCCAGCGGGGAACGTCCTCGTCCACCGACGCGGTGCACAGCACCTTCGTCCGGCCGACGACCACGAGCACGGATCCTGCCGCGAGCTCGGTGTAGTCCCGCACGAGCTCCATTGGCCGCATCTGGTCGGCAGTCCTGCCGTCACGGCGCGTCGGTGTCGGCGTCTCCATCAGGTTGCTCCTTCGTCTTAGGGCGTGCCCGAAGCTACCCGGTCGGTCCTGCCCGGCTCGACGAACCGGTCCCGGCACGACCGAAAGTGACGGCGTGTGCACGTGCGAGCTCGGGCCCGAGCAGGCGCCCGCCCATCTCCGCGAACCATGCGGTGTCGCCAGACGAGAGGAAGCGATGCTCGGGGTGCCGGGCGGGATCGGCTCGCAGGCCGGTCGACTCGAGGATCTGGCGCACGTCGAACGCCGTCTCCTCCGCCGAGGACACGAGGAGCACGTCGCGGCCCATGACGTCGGCGATGGTCCGGGCGAGGAACGGATAGTGCGTGCAGCCGAGGAGCAAGGTGTCCACCCCCACTTCGCGAAGCGGCGACAGCAGCCGCTCCGCGAGGACGTGCACCTGGTCCGAGTCGGTGTCTCCTCGCTCGACGAACTCGACGAACCCGGGACATGCCGCGCAGCTCAGCTCGACCTCTGGAGCGAGCTCGCGGGCGGCCCGCTGGTACGAGCCGGACGCGATGGTCCCGACGGTGCCGATGACGCCCACCCGACCCTGCCGCGTCGCGTCCAGGGCGGCCCGGAGCCCGGGCTCGACAACGCCGACGACCGGGACCCCGCAGCCGTCGCGCAGGACCTCGAGTGCCGCGGACGCCGCGGTGTTGCACGCGACCACGAGCATCTTCACCCCTTCGACCGCGACGAGATGCTCTGCTATCTCCTCGGCGTACCTACGGACCTCGGCGGCTGGGCGCGGGCCGTACGGGTACCGGGCGGTATCGCCGACATACACGAGCTGCTCGCCCGGGAGGAGGTCGATGAGCGCCCGCGCGACGGTCAGACCGCCGAACCCGCTGTCGAACACGCCGACCGGCCGGTCGTCCACGGCGCTCACGACGCGCGCCACGTCGCGCTCCGGATCAGAAGTAGATGACCTTGCGGGCGCGTTCGGCGACCTCGTCGATGTCGCCCGTCCATGCACCTGTGGAAAGGTACTTCCAGCCGCCGTCCGGCGAGAGCAGGACGACCACTCCCTCGCGGATCTGGCGCGCGCAGCGGACCGCCCCCGCCATCGCGGCTCCCGTCGAGAGGCCCGCGAATATCCCGACATCTGCGAGCCGCCGTGTCCATTCGATCGAATCACGAGGGCCCACCATGGTCTTCCGGTCGAGGAGCTTCTCGCCCCCGAGCTCGCCGAAGATCGGCGGGATGTAGCCGTCGTCGAGGTTCCGCAGACCGTCTATCATCTCCCCCGTCGGGGGCTCGACGGCCCAGACCTCTATCTCCGCCCGCTGCTCCTTCAGGTACCTGCCCACCCCGAGCAGGGTGCCACTCGTGCCCAGGCCGGCTACGAAGTGGGTCACGTCCGGCACGTCCCGAAATATCTCCGGACCCGTGCCATGGTAGTGGGCGAGCGGATTGGCGGGATTCGCGTACTGGTACAGGAACACCCACTCGGGGTGCTCCGCAGCGACACGTCGGGCCATCCGGACGGCACCGTTCGAGCCCTCTGAGCCCGGGGACTCGACGATCTCGGCCCCCCAGAGCTCGAGCAGCTGCCTCCGCTCGATCGAGACGTTGCCAGGCAGGACGACCTTCAGGTGGTAGCCCTTCACGCGGCACACGAGCGCGAGCCCGATGCCGGTGTTGCCCGACGACGGCTCGATCAACGTCGCTCCGGGCGACAGCATGCCGTGGCGCTCGGCGTCCTCGACGAGAGACAGCGCGACGCGATCCTTGACGGAGCCACCGGGGTTCGCGCCCTCCAGCTTGACGAGCAGGCGCACCGACGGATTCGGGCTGAGCGCCGACACGTCGACGACTGGCGTATTGCCGATGAGCTCGAGGACGTTGCCGGAGACCGCCACGGGACCTGCCCTTCCCGGCGCTACTGGGCCCCCCCGGCGACAGCCGGAAGGATAGACAGCACGTCGCCGCTGGCCACGGCAGTGTCGAGACGGTCGAGGTAGCGGACGTCGTCGTCGTTCAGGTACACGTTGACGAACCGGTGGAGTGACCCGTCGTCGGTCAGCACCTGGCCCGCCAAGCCCGGGTGCACCGCCTCGAGGGAGTGGAGCACCTCGCCGACCGTCGAGCCGTCGACGGTTGCCGACGGTGCGCCACCAGCGGCCGGACGGAGCAGCGTGGGCAATCGGACTTCTACGGGCACCGGTCCTCCGGGGGCGCTCAGCGGCCTTCACGACCTGAATGACGACCTGACAGGTCATATTCTACCGCTGGCTCCGGAGCACCATGCGGGCGTCCCCGGTCAGCCCTCGACGGCGACCGTCTCCTCGGTCACGGCGCCACCGGCGATCCGGTAGGACCGCAGCGACGCCAGCTCGTCGCGCAGCGAGACGAGCACGTAGTGCCAGCCGGGATCGGGGGCCTGGTCGACGTCGGTCGGCGACGGGTAGGGGTCCGTGTGGGTATGGGAGTGGAACACCCCGAGAATGACCATGCCGGCGGCTTCGGACTCCCGGTCGGCGCGCAGAAGGTCACGAGGATCCACCGTGTAGACGCGCGACGATCGGGACGCGTTCGCCGTCGGGAAGACCCGGAGCACCTTGCCGGTGGAGGGGTCGCCTGCGAGTAGCCCGCAGCCCTCTTCGGGAAAGGCGCGGAGACAGTGCGCGACCACCTCCTCGAGCTGCAGCGCCGTCAGCACGAGCCGCGACGCCACTGCACTTCCCTCCTCGGGTCCGGATTCGCGGACGAGGTCCGCCCACACAGGGGTCTCGCGATTGGTGGTCCCCTGGCCCGGATCGTCCATCGACCCGGCAGGCTACCGTGTCCCATCGTGGCACCGAAGGGTTCTCGACCGACGACGAGCGGAGCCTCCCGGAGACCTTCGTCTCCAGGAGGAGCACGCCACGACGGGAGCCCCGACATCCGACGGGTCTCGCAGAACCGCCGGGCTCGTCACGACTACGACATCCTCGAGACCTTCGAATGCGGCATCGCGCTCCGCGGCGCGGAGGTGAAGTCACTTCGCGACGGACAGATGACCCTGCAGGACGCCTACGCGCGGGTCGACCGCGGCGAGGTATGGCTCCTCGGGGCGCACGTAGCGCCGTACGAGTATGCGAACGGGTTCGGTCGGGTCGACCCCGAGCGAGCCCGCAAGCTCCTTCTGCACCGCAAGCAGATCGACGAGCTGCAAGGACGGGTCGCGCAGCAGTCGCTCACCCTCGTACCGCTGTCGGTGTACTTCAAGGACGGGACCGCCAAGGTCGAGCTCGCCCTCGCGCGCGGCCGCAAGACCTACGACAAGCGCCACGCGATCGCAGAGCGGGACGCCGCGCGCGAGCTGCAGCGCGCAGTCAAGGAGCACCGGCGCTGACCCCCCGCGGGTTGGCGGTAGACTCAGGAAAGACAGAGACGTCGCAGACCATCCGCGCGGTACCGAGCCGTACGGGAGTTGGCACGTCCAGACCCAGGGGGTGACAGGCTTCGACTTCGGTCGTCGAGGTGGGAGAAGCGAGCCGTGGTCTCCGGAGCCACGTTAAAGAGCCGGAAACCAACACAAATGCCGAGCCTCAGCTCGCACTTGCTGCCTAAATAACAGCAACGTCCGCCCGACCTCAGTCCCATGGGTCGGAAAGCGGGCGTCATCTAGTGGGACTTACCAGGGTGATGCCACCGACGTGTTGCCCAGGGACATCTTTGTCGGCTGGGGTGCTGCGCCGATGCCGGTGACGAGCCAGGACCCGAGACCCCTACACCGGATGCGCTCGGAGAAGGCCCACTGAGAAGCTGAAGGACGCGGGTTCGATTCCCGCCACCTCCACCAAGGGGTCTTCGCAGAATGAGCGAAGACTCTTCGCAGAATGCACGAGGGCCACCCCAAGGGGTGGCCCTCGTCGCGCGTGGCGGTCATCCGGCGGGCGGACAGGGCTATGTGCCCAGGCGTCGCGTCGAGAGGCGAATGTGGTGGAGACTCAACCGCTTCGTCTCGTCGGGGACGTCAATCCCCAACCAGTCGGCGTAGGTCGACCGGGCGGCAAATGTCGCGAGGAAGAAGCACGCTGCCGCTCGCCACAGCATGCTAGCGCTTAGGGAGTAAGTACACACTGCCTTCTCGCCATTGAACTCGCCCGTCGGCAACAAAACACCGAGTAAATGGGCTACGTCCCCGTGAATCGCCCCCGACAAAAGCCGGTACATCATCTCGCCGATCCTCGATGTAATGGTTGCCTCTGGGACGTAGAGGGGGGCCCGCTCAAACAGCGCGCCCGCTAGCTGCGTCTTCTCCGGTACGCGAGGAAGAACGAGGTCACATCGCTCGGCGTCTGTTTCCAGTGCCGCCAGGGATGGATTTACCTCATGGGCCTCGCCTGGATTGGTAATCCTCCACTCTGATTTCACCGCATCTCGTTCAAGCGCGAGCATGCGGCCGAATCGCTCTTCAGTCGTCAGTGCGGGGTCCGTCAACCACACCTGACGTGCCAGAAGCTCCACGATTACTCGGGTGAGCGTGTCAATCGTGGAAACTGGCCGGGCGCCTTCGTGATTGGCGCTTCGTTGGAGCGCTTCACGCAGGATCTGCTCGTGGTCATGGGCCACTTGACCAAGCGTCTGGGCATACGTCCAGGCTTGCCCGAGCGGCATAGGTCGGCGTGTGGTCGAAAAGCGCTCCTCGGCTTCCCGATCTTTGGCCAGCGGCGAGTCACTCTGCGGTCCGCCGCCGAGCCTTCCTGCCCAGACCTGGCTGAACGCTTCCATCATCATCGCGACAAGACGAACGTCGCCCACGTCGGCTTCGCGCGCCCGCACCGAATCAGTCTTGCTTACCGCGAACCTGACCGGGGCCCCGGCCAGCAGCGAGGGCCCGGCCGATAGGTCGGGCCCTCGCGTCGTCAGGCCGCCTCTTCGGCGCCGTCTCCCTCCCCAGACCGATACAGGTGTTCGACGTCGATGGCCTCCGCCTCGTCCTTCGTCAGGTGCGCAAAGCCGTGGTACGCCGCGTCCGCTTGGAGGAGCGGGTGGTCTGCCGGGCCCTTCCCGGTCCGTGCGTGCCAGGCCCGCAGCTGTTCTTCCTTGAACCCAGGGCCAGATGACGCAGCACTGATCGGACGCCCAGAACCGCTGCCCGGCCGGCCCAGCTCAGCGCCCAAGCAGGCACTTCCGGCGTGCCCCTGTGTCGTGTTCACGACGAATCCTGGTGGTAGGCGGCGCCTGCGGTTGTGGAACGCTCTGAGGCCCTTGTCCGGACGTTCGGGCAGTCTTCGACCGGCGACCTCCCGTCGTCGTGTCTTGTCGACCGCGGGCGCGAGCACCGAGCAGCGGGATCCTCCGTCGGCCCATGACGACGCTGGCCGTTGACCGCTCATGAAGGCGATCGCCGATCCGGCATCGCGCCGGGTGCGGCGCCGGTGGCAGTGGCAGTGGCGTCGATGAGATGGCAGACACCGTCGGGGTCGCAGTCGCGGGGATCGAGGCGCCGGGCCCGACGAGCGAGGCTTCCCAGCTGGTCCCGGAGGCTCTCGAGCTCGCTGATGCGCTGGTCGAGCTCGGCCCTGCGCTGGTTGATCAGCTCGAGGACGTGGGCGCACGGTGTCGTGCCTTGGTCGCGCAGGGCGATGACCCCGCGGATCTCGCCGAGGCTGAGACCGACGGCCTGGGCAGCGCGGACGAAGCCGACCTGGCCAAGGGCACGGTCGTCGTAGAGGCGGTAACCCGAGGCGGTCCGGTCGGCGGCGGGAAGGATCCCGATGTCGTCGTAGTAGCGCAGCGTCTTGACCGGGATCCCCGTGCGCTCCGAAAGGTCCCCGATCCGCATCGCCATTGGTAGTCAGGGGCGCGGTGCCCGCAAAGCGGACCCGGTTCCCCATCCCCCTTTCGATCTGTACGTGCGGTTCTCCCGCATACAGCTCACCGACGGTCTTATTGACATGGTTACGCTGCCTTCGGGTAGCGGATAGTGCCCATGAGCCGGTACAGGCCCTGGTCGTGGAACCAGGTGCGCGTCCAACGGTCCGCCTGGCCCGCCCGCAGATTGCGACCGCGCTTCTTGATGAGCAAGCGCTTCAGCCGCCATGCCACGTAGCTGTCCATTGAGACGAACTTGTCGGCCGCGTTCCCGGTGCGGAAGTAGTTGCCCCATCCCCGGAGGAACAGGTTGAGCCGCCCGATGACGGCCTCCAACTCCATCCCCACCTGGCTTCGACCGGTGAGAGCCTTGACCCGTGCTCGGGCCCGCTTCATGGACCGCACAGACGGCCACCGATGCAGGTAGTAACGGACCTTGCCGTAGTTTTCCCACATCGGACCCGACATGCGGGCATGAAGATGGCATCCGAGGAAGTCGAAGCCCTGCCTGCCCTCTCGGAGGTCGACCACTCGGGTCTTGTCCGGGTGCAAGCTCAGACCCAGCTCGCCCAAGATCACGGTCGCCCGCTCCTGGGCCTGCTCGGCCTGCGCCTGGGTCTTGCACAGCACCACGAAGTCGTCCGCGTAACGGACGACTTCCCCGGTGCCACGCTTGGCCCAGGCCCGGTCGAACGCGTGCAGGTAGACGTTGGCGAGCAGCGGGGAGATGACCCCTCCCTGAGGGGTCCCGGAGACCGACTCGGAGACCACCCCATCGACCAGCACACCTGCTCGCAGCCACTGCCGCAACAGTTTGAGCACCCGACGATCCGACACCCGCTCGCCGATCAGCGAGAGCAACCTCTCGTGATCGATCTCGCCGAAGAAGTTCTTGATGTCGGCCTCGAAGACGAACTGCTGTCCTTGAGGGAACGCCACCCGGATCTTCTCCAAGGCGTCGGTCGCTGAGCGCTTCGGGCGGAACCCGAAGCTGCAG
>JAJZCK010000294.1 GCA_021846125.1 Actinomycetes bacterium
CGGCCACCATCTGGCCCGAGGGTGGTCACCGGTGCGACCAGGCCGACCGAAGGATGCGCTGCTGGTGGCTCGGCGCTCCCCGAGGTGCCGAGGCGCGGCTCGACCACAGCGACGATGCTGCGCACGATCCCGCCGACGTTCTTCGCGTACGCGATGAGCCGTACCGACCGCGGCGCTCTGCCCAGGTTCGGAGGTAAGGCCAGCGTTCCACTCGTAAAGCCTCGCGAGCAGGGCCGCGGTGTCGTGTGGTCGGCGAGATCGCCTGCGACGGCGAACCAGCACGCCTGTGCTCGCACCGTGGCGAGGCGCAGGACGACACGGGTCCCGCTCGAGGAGGTGCTCGTGCTGACAGCGAGACTTGCAGACGGCCGGAGAGGCCGTTCGAGGATGACGGCGAGGTGGCCAGCATCGAGCCCGGCGCGAGTCGGACCCGCTGGACCCGGAGCACGAGCTCCAGCGTAGACAGGCGTGTCACAATGTGATTGGCGTGACGCATCTCGACCGGAGCGCGACTGCCGACAAGGTGCCGGCGCTCGGCCGGCGCCCCATGGCGTGTTGGCCAAAGGAGCCGTGCTCAGTCGACCCGGAGAGCCGACGGGGGCGGAATACGTCGTTGAGCTGGCAAGACGATCCGCAAATCGATGGATCCCTGCCACGCCCGCTGCGGCGATCCCCATCGTGACGATGATGGCAAAGACCGCGGGAGCATGGACGCGCCCTGCTTGCGGGGAGTGAGCCATGCCGCGCTAACGGCATCAGACGACCACGCTATGAGGCCAAATCGACCACGGAACCTGATGTCGAGGCGACCGCAGCGTCGAGGCGCTGCGGGTCGCCCTCGTGCACGGGCGCGCGCCTCAAACGCCCGCGTCGGGCGTCACGGCGCTGGAGGGCTGACGGTACGGCGAGGCTCAGGCCGTTGGCTCGTCACCGGTCGATGTCGTGAGCAGGCCCTTCTCGGACCATTGCGTGACGAGGTCCGCCACCTGGGCGCGTACGACGGCTTGGTCGACGCCGTACACCTCCGCGATGTCGGCGGCGATCTCGTCGATGGTCGCGCTGCCGTCGCAGCAGGCCCACACGGTCGTCGCGCTCGGGTTCATCTTCAGCACGGTGCCCGACGGCGCGTCGAACACGACGATCTCGCCGTCGATCTCCGTCGACAGCACGTCAGGTCGGACCTGTGGACGGTACGAGCCGTCGTCGGCGATCTCAGACATCTCGATCTGCTCTCATTGCGTCACCATGGTGCCAACACTACTCGTGGCTTCCCGGCAATCGAGGAGTTGGCGGAGCTCTGCGCAGGCGCGAGTGAGGTTACCGACGTCGAGCTCGTAGCCCGCGACTCGCTTCGCGAGCGCTGCGCACGCTGCGAAGTGCTCGCTGGGCTGGCGCAACACGGTCATGGAGTGCTCGACGAGGCGCGCGCACAGAGCAGCGCGTCCGAGCGGGCGCAGCTGTCCGGTCCCGTCGGTCGAGCGAGTCGGGAACACGACCACCGACGTCCGGCACGACGAGGCGACGGCACCGACGCGGACCGCGCCGGCCGGCACCTGCCACTGCAGGTCCGTCCAGTGTGCAGTGGCATCGTCGACGACCGCCGAGCGCTCGACCGGAGCCGGTGCGGCGCCGAGGGCGACGAAGGAGCCGTTGTCGAGCGAGATCGGCTTCGGGTAGGCGACGAGGCGTCCGCTCGGCGCGTCGAGCGCGCCGACCTCGTCGGAGAGATAGGAGAGGCCCGACGCGACGAGCGCTGCGGCAAGAGTCGACTTGCCCGAGCCGGACGTCGCAGGCAGGAGCACGCCCGCGTCACCCGAGCAGAGCGCTGCGGCGTGGAACAAGACGAGGTCCGACGCGTGGGCGATCACCCCCTGGTTGAGGATCCAGGAGAGTGTCGGCAGGACGAGCCCGGGCCGGAGGCGGCCTGCGACCTTCACGCCGTCTGCCCACACTGCGACGAAGTCGTCGTGCGTTGCGACGACCGTGATCTCGTGGGAGTGGGCCGGCGCGCCGTCGTGCCCGGTGTCGGGGAACGGGGCGAGGTCGGCGAAGGTCACCGAGGTCGCGCGAGCGAGCTCCGCGTTCTCGCACCGGATCTCTGCGTGGAAGCCGAGCGCGCCGACCACGACGGTCGGGCTCCCGGCACGCTCGCGTGCCGCTGCGGCAGCGGCCCTGGCCCAGATGATCCGCCGTGCGCCGCCCCGATCGCCGTCGGCGAGCATCCACGTCGGCGACGGGCAGGAGGAGGTGCTCGCGTCCATGACCCGTACGGTAGCGGGAGAGGGCTGCTGTGACGGAGTGCGGCAGCGGTTCGCGCCGCGTCATGACCTCGGCTCTTCGTCGAGGTCCAGCTCGGCAGCTATGCCGGCGAGGACGGTCCAGCTCTTCGGCGCACAGGGGCGCACCTGGTGCCAACATCCATCCACTGGCGCTAGTTTGGCGCCAGTGGATGGCTAGGGTGATCGGTATGCCCAGCGGCCAGGTCAAGGCCGTGCCCGGCGACGTCCATGCGGAGCTCCGGCGACACGCGGCGAACGCGGGCAAGTCCCTCCGGGAGTACCTCCTCGGTCGTCTCGT
>JAJZCK010000295.1 GCA_021846125.1 Actinomycetes bacterium
CGAGCGGGCCCCCGACGACGAGCCGGCCCCCGACGACGAGCCGGACGACGACGGCCCCGAGGAGGGCGAACCCGTCGACGACCCGGACGACGAACCCGTCGAGGAGGACGTGCTGCCCGGGATCGAGACCGCTATGGACGTCTTCGTCGTGTGGAAGCCGAGGACGCCGGCCATCCCGGCGACCGATGCTGCGATGACGACTGGGGCTTTGCGCATTACATGCTCCTCTGTCGGGGCTCGGTGTACCTCACAGGCTGAACGCCTCGTGGTGGATCCTCGTGAGTGGCAGGCCTGCGGACTTGAGGACCGCCTCGACATGGCCGACGAACTCCGGCGGCCCGCAGACGAACGCGTCCCGGCTCTTCAGGTCCGGGACGAGGCGGAGGAGCGCGCCCCGGTCGATCCGCACCTTGCTCCGGCTCCCGATCAGCTCGTGGAGCTTGCCGCCGCGTGCGCGCACCAGTTCCTCGATCTCCGCTCGGAGGACGAGATCCTCGGCCTTCGACGCCCGGAGGACGACGACGGGACGGGAGTCGCCCGGCAGGTCCTCGAGCAGCGCCCGCAATGCCGTGACGCCGATGCCCGCCGCGAGCAGCACGACGTTCGGCTGCGTGGAGGATTCGCGGGTGAACCGTCCGTAGGGCCCCTCGATAGCGACGCGCGTCCCCGGCTTCAGGTGAGCGACGGCACTCGAATGGTCGCCGACCGCCTTCACGGTGAGCCGGAGGTAGCGCGGGCTCGGGAGGGCGGAGAGCGAGTAGGGGTGGGCTTGCCACCACATGCCGCGGACGAGGAATCGCCACGCGAAGAACTGACCCCCGGCGACTCCGAGCCGGTCTAGGTCCTTGCCCTCGCAGACGATCGACGCGACGCCCGGTCCCTCCGTCCGGATCTCCACGACCCGGAGCTGGTGGCGGAGGGTCCGGAAGACGGGCATGCCGACCCGGTAGACGAGCACGAGCCCCGCGGTCGCGGCCCAGGCCACGCTCCACACGGCGACCGTGATCGGGTGGCCGACGAAGGACGGCCCGAGAACGATCTGGTGCGCGAACGAGAGCGCGAGCGCCATGTACAGATAGAGGTGCAAGGCCCACCACGTCTCGTGCCGCACCTTTGCCCGGACCGCGCGGATCGACGCGATCCCGACCGCCATCATCAGTCCGAAGCCGACGAGCGCGGCGAGCATGTCCGGATAGGTCCGGACGAACGATCCGAGCTCGGCCCACACGCCTGTCTTCGCGGCCTGGGCGTAGCCGATCGTGGTGAGCACGGCATGCAGGGCGATCAGGCTGAGTGGCCAGGGCGACAAGCGCTTGTGCCAGCGGACGAGCTGGTCCTGGCCGATCGCACGCTCGACGATGTCGACTCGGCTCACGAGGAGCACCATGACGAGGGCGAGATAGGTGCCGACGAGCGCGGTGAGGTTGCCGACGAAGACGGCGACGCCACCGGGCGCGTGCAGCGACCCGCTCGGCTCGTCGACGATCGCGAGCGCGAGGACCGCGCCGAAGCCAAGCCCCACGAGGATCGCGACGCCGTGGCGAGTCACGACGTGGAGCATGCTCTCTCGCCGGTCGCCGCCCGACGGAGGGCCGTTGCCGGAGCGGCCCGGCACGGACTGCCGCTCTCGAAGGACTGCTGTGCTTGTCATCGCCTCCACCTCGGCTCAGCGTGCAAGGAACGCTCCGACCTCTGACACGACCGCTGCGGCGAGTAGCACGCCGACGCCGACGCTGGCCGCGACGGTCCATTGGCGCAAACTGGCACCGGTGACCTGGCGGCGGGTGCGCCAGTAGACGTCTCGAGGCGCGAGCTGGGCGGTCTCCTTCACGTGCGCGAGCACGTGGATCGCCATCACCCCGAACCAGAGGACGAACGACGCCTGGTGGACGGCGAACAGAGGCGAGCGGATGCCGGCGGGAGAGTAGAGCAGCCCGATGCCGCTCGCGAGCACGGCGACCGTCAGGACGACGACGAGGGGCCCGAGGAGTCGCAGCATCGGCGCAGGCGGCCCCTTGCGCCGGTAGGCGGGCGCGCCCGTGTAGTAGCGGAAGAACCGATATCCGGTGCTGCAGATCTTGAGGAAGACCGGCGGCACGAGGATCATCCCGATGACGACGTGTGCGGTGAGCAGGCTCCGCACGCTGAGGATCGTGACGCCTTCCACCGCGAGCAGCACCAGGAGCACCGCTGCGGTCGTGCCCGTCAGCCTCCCGTTCGCCTCGACTCCGTCGAGCGCACGCCGGGTCGCGCGGTCGCCAGCGGGGGGCCGGGCCGAGTGCCGGCGGGTGGTCCCAGTGGTCGCCATGGATAGAGCATGACCCCCGCCCCTTACGGCTGGATGAACACAGCACATTGTGCTGCGGTCCACAGGTCCTCGACAGCCCTGTGCCCTGTGCCCTGTGCCCTGTGCCCTGTGCCCTGTGCCGGACGCCGGCATGGCGGCACGGAGAGGAGAGCGGTCAGCCGCGAGACGGCGGAGCGAGCCGTCGCCACAGGTCGGAGGAGAAGACGTGCCCGGGGTCCGCCTCGTCGCGCGCCGCTTCCCACTCGGCGAGGCGCGGGTACATGGT
>JAJZCK010000296.1 GCA_021846125.1 Actinomycetes bacterium
TTCGGAACCAGATCGCGCGTGGCGGGACCGCCCAGGTCTACCTCGCCCGGGACCTCCTCCTCGACCGTCCGGTCGCGCTCAAGGTCCTGTTCCCCGAGCTCTCGAGCGACCACTCGTTCGTCGAGCGGTTCCGTCGCGAGGCACAGGCTGCCGCGAACCTCATGCACCCCAACATCGTCCAGGTCTTCGACTGGGGCGAGTCCGACCGCACGTACTTCATCGTCATGGAGTACGTCGACGGCGAGCCGCTCTCGTCGATCATCCGCACCGAGGCGCCACTCGGCGACCGTCAGGCGGCCTCCGTCGCCTCCGACATCGCGAAGGCGCTCTCCTACGCGCACCGCCACGGCGTCGTCCACCGTGACATCAAGCCGGGCAACGTGCTCATCACCGCGGACGGCCAGGTGAAGGTGACCGACTTCGGCATCGCGCGCGCGATCGGCGTCGACGAGCAGGTCACCCAGACCGGTCTCGTGATGGGGACGGCGACCTACTTCTCCCCCGAGCAGGCCCAAGGGCTCGCCGTCGACGCCCGCAGCGACGTCTACGCGCTCGGTGTCGTGCTGTTCGAGATGCTCACGGGCCGCCCGCCGTTCAGCGGCGAGACACCCGTGGCGATCGCCTACCAGCACGTGCGCGAGCAGCCCCCCCCGCTCCGCTCGCTCAACCCCGCCGTGCCTGCGGCTCTCGAGGCGATCGTGCTCCAGGCGATGGCGAAGCTGCCGGCCGAGCGCTACGTGAGCGCGGACGAGATGAAGTCCGACCTCGACCGCTTCGTGCACGGTCAGACCGTGCTCGCCAATCCGCCGCGGGGTGCGGACGACACCGGCCCCGTCACGACGTTGCTCGCGGCGAGCGACGGGCCCGACACGGCGGCCGTCGCCGTCGCGAGACCGGGCAGCCGCGGGCGCGGCGAGCGGGACCGGGCGCGGCGCGAGCGCCGCGGGCGCAGCAACACGCCCTGGTGGCTCGCCGGAGGCCTGATGCTCCTCGCCGCGATCGGGCTCGTCGCGTACTTCGGCGGCCGCTCGCTCGGCTACTTCGGCGGCAAGAGCTCCGTCGCCGTCGCGCGCGTCGTGGGCGAGAGCGAGGCAGCCGCCACGAGCGCCCTCGACCAGCAGGGGCTGCGCGTCTCGCCGACGACGGTCCAGGCGGGCATCGCGCAGCTCGCGAAGGTCGGGACCGTCAAGTCCCAGAGCCCCGCCCCTGCGACAGAGCTCCACACGGGCGACGTCGTCCACATCGTCGTCTGGGGGAACCCGCCGCGAGCGACGGTGCCGAAGGTGACCGACGTCTCGCTGTCGAGCGCAGAGTCCGAGCTCACGAACGCGAGCTTCGGGTACACGGTGCGCTACGTGAAGGCCAGGAACGCGAGCGAGCGCCAGGGCTTCGTCTACCGGCAGTCGCCCGGCGCCGCGTCGTTGCGCCCGGTGGGGACGAAGGTGACCCTCTATGCCGTGTCCGGCAGCGTCTTCGCGATCGTCCCGTCCGTCTCGGGGGACGCCGTGTCGGCGGCGACGGTCCGGCTCATCAACGCGGGCTTCAAGGTGAGCGACAAGCAGCAGTCGGAGCTCTCCGCGACGGTCCCCGTCGGCGACGTCATCGGCACGAGCCCGGCGGCCGGGCAGCGCGACACCCCCGGCACGACCGTGACTCTCGTCGTGTCGAGGGGCTCGGTGACCGTCCCCTACGTGATCGGCTACACGCCCGCCGCCGCGGGCGAGGCGATGACGCAAGACGGCCTCACGTTCCGGGCGGCGCTCCAGGAGAACGCTCCCCCGAACGAGGTCGGCCTCGTCGTGCAGACCGGCCCGGTGGCAGGCACGACCGTCGCGCCGGGGCGCAAGATCGTCATCTACATCGGTGCGGAGAACGGCTCGACGACCCCGACGACGACGCTTCCCGGGAGCAGCACGACCACGATCCCGGGGACGAGCCCGACGACGCTTCCCGGGAGCAGCACGACCACGATCCCGGGGACGAGCCCGACGACGCTTCCCGGGAGCAGCACGACCACGACGTTCCCCGGACCACCCGGCTTCGCGCAGGGCTAGCGGCGACCGGCAGGTCCTCCGGGAGCTACTGCGAGCGCTGGCGGGCCGGCGCGATCTTCAAGATGACGCGCTCGCTCTGGATCGGTCCCGCGTAGGGACCGCCGGTGTACTTGGCGCTGAGCGCGTCGATGTGGGCGCGCGCCTCGTCTCCACGCACCACCCCGACGACCCGACCACGGACCTCCGCGTAGTGGTAGGGGTTGTCCGCGTCGAAGATCGCAAGCGTCACCCGCGGGTCCTTCTCGACGTTGGCGAACTTCTGACGATGGACCTCGGTGTTGATCAGGACGTGCTCGTCGTCGGCGTCGACCCACATGATCTGGGTCTGCGGCTGGCCGTCGGCGAACAGCGTCGTGAGGGCCGCGAAGTTCTTACCCTGCGCCAGCTCTTTCACTGTGGGATCGATCATGTCGCGAGGCTAGTGCCGCAGGACGGCCGTGGCGCCGTGGCGCCGGGCACGGGGCGCCGGGCGTGGCTGCTCCGCTCCGGGCTAGCGCGAGTCGGCGCCCACCG
>JAJZCK010000297.1 GCA_021846125.1 Actinomycetes bacterium
GATCCCTCCGACGGCAAGGCTCATGTCGCCGACCGCGAGCACGACCATCTGGGCGAGGCCGACCACCGCGTCGAACGCAGCCGTCTGGAGGATGACGTAGACGTTGAAGCTGCCGCCGAAGGACCTCGTCTCGATGCCGAGCACGATCCCCCCGACGACGGTCGCGACGAGGAGCGGGAGCCACTTCGCCCGCAGGATCCGGCTCACGCGACGCTCGCCCCGCCGCCGACGACGGCGAGGCGCTCCCTCCTCTCGCGCCGACCCCGGCGCTGGCGGTTGCGCCGCATCTGGTCGGCGACGACCGCGGCGAGGAGCACGAGGCCCTCCGCGAGGTCCAGCCAGTAGCTCGGGACGTTGAGGATCGTGAGCCCGGACTGGAGGCTGTCGTAGAAGAGGGCGGCGAGGAGGATCCCCGCGACGGTGATGTCGCCCCCGGCGAGCGCCACTCCGCCGAGCACGACCGCGATGAACGAGGGCAGGAGCCAGTTGGTCCCGATGCTCGCGTTGACGTTCAGCTCGTAGGAGGACTCCATGAGCGCCGCGACCGCGCAGAGAAGGCCCGAGAGCGCGTAGCCGGCGAGGAGCACCCGGGGAGCGTTCACCCCCGACGCCCGGGCGGCGCGCTCGTTCGCACCGACTGCGAGCATCTTCCAGCCGATCGCCGTCTTGTTGTAGGCGAGCCAGACCACGACCCCGCAGACCACCGCGACCGCGACGAGCGGGCAGATCGCGGCGGAGAGGAACGTCCCGCTCCCGAGGTGGTCGAGCACCGAGCTCGTGATCTCGTAGTTTGCGTTCCGCGTGATCAGCAGTGCCCCGCCTCCGTAGGCGGAGAGGAACGCGAGCGTGACGATGAAGCTCGACAGACCTGTCTTCAGCTCGACGATCCCCATCACGAGCGACGCGAGCACACCGGCTACCACGATGACGAGGATCGCCAACGGCAGGGCGACGTGCGCGTCGACGAGCATGTACCCGAGCAGGGACACGCAGATCGCGCCGACGCTCCCGACCGCGAGGTTCATCCTCGCCATGACGACGAGGATCGCCTGGGCCATGCCGAGCACCGCGTCTCGGGCCGCGAGCTGACCGATGCTGTAGAGGTTGAAGCTGGTGAGGAAACCGGACCCGACTGTCCCGAAGACCGTCCAGGTCACGACGATGAGAAGTACGAGCCCGACGACCGAGCTCTGGCCGGAGGCGAGCAGCCGCACGAGCCGGTGCCTTGCCGGCCGAGCCCCGGCACCGTGCGGCGCGGGAGGATGGGCTTCGGTCTCTCCGGGCGGCGGGAGCGCCTTTGTCGTCGACTTCATCGTCTGGCTACCTCACGTGAGACGGCGGACGGCCGCGGCAGGTTTGCCAGAAGGCCCCGGCAAGATGGTGACCACGCCCGGCCGGATACCCGCCCGGACGTGGTCACCGCGGATCAGGGTCAGTGCTTCGTCGCCCCGGCTACGGGCAGGACAGGTACTTGGACGTGGCGCCGAGCACCTGGCTGGTGTTGGACGGGATGTTCTCCGGCTTGCCGATGTACTGGGAGACGACCTTCTGGCTCACGAAGAAGTACCCGGAGTTGACGAAACGCGACGTCCCGGGGATCTTCGTGAACGGGGCAGTCGCCCTCACCGAGCATCCCTTCGCGAGCATGTCGTAGAGCCACGTGCCGGCGACGATTCCTTGGCCGTAGGAGTTCTGGTACATCGTGCCGTAGATGTCGTGGTTCTTGACGGCGTTCATCACCGTCGGGCTGTTGTCCTGCCCGATGAACAGCACGTGGCGGAATTGCGCGTTCTTCACGAGGATGCTCGCCGCGGCGACCGAGGGGTAGTAGTCCGTCGAGAGCATGCCCTTGAGCTCGCTCCCCTTCGACGCGAGGAGGCTCTCCACCGCAGGAGGTGCAGCGCTCGGGCTGTCGATGTTGGAGACGACCTGCGCGAGCTTCACCTTGCCGTGCGACGCTGCCACGGCGTTCTCGACTCCCTTCTCGCGTAGCGCGGTGTTCGCGTCGGTGAGCAGTCCCGTGAGGAAAGCTATGTCACCCTTCCCGCCGATCGCCTTCTCGAGGATCTGGGTCTCGTAGGTCGCAGACGCCTCGACGTTCGTCCCGAAGCACAGCAGCGCCGGTGTCGGGTCCGTCGTGCAGCCGGCAAGGTCGATCACCGGGATGCCCCGGTTGATCAGGCGCTGGTAGACGGGGATGATCGACGATTCGCCGTCGGGGAAGACGGCGAAGGCGTTGTAGCCCTTGGCGACGAGGGAGTCGATCGTGCTCGTCTCCACCGACGGCTCGAAGCCCGGCGTCGGTGGCACGACGTAGCTCACGGTCACCCCGAGCTGCTTCGAGAGCGCCTTGGCCGCGAGCCCCCAGGGCGCGAAGTAGACGTTGGGCCCGCCGGGGACGAGCGCGATCTTGATCTTCGACTTCGGCACCTTCACGGGCTTGAACGCAGCCCTGTCCGTGGCATGCGCCTCGGCCGCGTGCGCGGACGCGCCGGCGGCGCCTGCGCCGGCGAGGCTCGCACCCGCGAGGCTGAGCGTCGCTCCGGCGAGCCCCGCCAT
>JAJZCK010000298.1 GCA_021846125.1 Actinomycetes bacterium
CGATCTCACCGTCCGCGTCTTTTCGAAGTAGGAGGGGACATGCCCCGAGAGCGTCACCGCGCCGTCGTTCACCGAGACTGCGACGTGGTCGGCGTCCAGCTCGGGCTCCCATTCGAGCTCCTCCTGAACGTCGGCGAGGAGCTCGCTGTTCGTCTTGGCCACCGCAGCCTCCCTAGGGCGTGGGTCTCCACCACGAGCCGAGTTCAATCGTGCTCCCAGCGGGTCTCGCGCGCCAGGGCCGAAGGTCCCAGCGGCGCAGGAGGCGGTCGGGACCTTCGGCCCTAGCAGGCTGACGAGCCGGAGAGGAGGCTGTAGGTAGCCCGAGGTGGTCGACCGAGGGCGCGAGGGATGCGAGGTGGCAACGTGCTCACCATCGAGTCGCTGTCGGCGATCGAGGTCCTCGACTCGAGGGCGCGTCCGACGCTCGCCGTCACCGTGTCGCTCGAGGGTGGCCAGACCGCCAGGGCGGGCGTGCCGTCGGGCGCGTCGACGGGGTCGCGCGAGGCGCACGAGCTGCGCGACGGCGATCCGGAGCGCTTCGGCGGTCAGGGGGTGCGCAACGCGGTCGCGAACGTCGGCGGCGAGATCGCAGGCGCGCTCCGAGGGCGGCAGTTCCCGACCGTCGAGGAGGTGGACGCTGCGCTCGTGGAGCTGGACGGGACGAGCGACAAGTCGCGGCTCGGCGCCAACGCGATCGTCGGGGTCTCGATGGCGGTCGCACGCGCGGCGGCGGCTGCCGCCGGCGAACCTCTCTGGCAGTTCCTTGCTCCTCCGGGTGTCGTGCCGCGGATGCCCGTCCCGCACTTCAACGTCGTGAACGGCGGGATGCACGCTCGCAACGGCCTCGCGTTCCAGGAGTTCATGCTCGCTCCGATCGGTGCCCCGAGCTTCGCGGAGGCTGTCCGCGCCGGTGCGGAGGTCTACGCCGCGCTCAGCAAGGAGCTCGCGGATCGGGGCCTTGCTACCGGCGTCGGCGACGAGGGGGGGTTCGCTCCGGAGATCGTCCAGCCGGAAGAGGTGCTCGCCCTGCTCGTCGGCGCGATCGTCGCGGCCGGCTACGAGCCCGGTCGCAAGGGTGTCGCCCTCGCGATGGACCCTGCTTCGAGCGAGCTCTACCGCGACGGTCTCTACCACGTCGCCGGGGAGACGCTGACGAGCGACGCGATGATCGACCGCTACGAGGCGATGGTCGACGACTTCCCGGTGTGGCTGCTCGAGGACGGGCTCGCCGAGTCCGACTGGGACGGTTGGGAGCGTCTGACGTCCCGGCTCGGAGAGAGGGTCCGCCTCGTCGGTGACGACATCTTGTGCACGAACCCGTCGATCATCCGAGAGGCGATCTCGCGAAAGGCCGGCAACGCCGCTCTCATCAAGGTCAACCAGATCGGCACGGTCTCCGAGACGCTCGAGGCCATGCGCATCTGCCGCGAGGCGGGATGGCCGCAGCTCGTCTCCCACCGCTCGGGAGAGACCGAGGACAGCTTCATCGCCGACCTCGCCGTCGGCAGCGGCTGTGGCGCGATCAAGAGCGGAGCCCCCGCGCGTGGCGAGCGGGTCGCGAAGTACAACCGTCTCGTGGAGATCGAGGTGGAGCACCACCTCTCCTACGGCCTGACGTGAGTGTCGTGTGGCCATGGGCACCTTCTGGACTCCCCCGTGCACAGCTCGACAGGGCCGGGGCGTCGTCGACCGCGATGCGGCCGCTCGCTACGTCCTCGGCCGTCGGACGCCCGACGGCGGGTACTCGTTCTACCGCACGCCGCTCTGGGGTGTAGAGGAACCGAACGCCCCGGACACTCTCGCAGCGCTCGAGTCGCTCCGCATCGTCGGTGTCGACATCCCGGATCCGCACGGGACAGTCGGGTGGCTCTCCTCGCTCCAGGACCCCGAGGGGGGCTTCGCCACGCTCACCATCGGGTGGGCAGCGCTTCGGGCCCTCGACGTCCTCGGCGCCGAGCCGCCGCTCTCGCCCGAGGAATGGCTGCACCGGGTCGCCGAGACCGCGTCTCGCCCCGACGTCGAGAGGTCCTGGCGCAGCGCCCTTGTCGATGCGCTGCACCTGCTCGAGCTCGGCGGGCTCGCTGTCGCCGGTCGCCCGTTGGCGACGTCCTGGGTCTCGAGCCTGCTCGAGGAGGCTCGCGAGCCGGACGGCGGATGGGCGCGTCCGGGTGCGGACCTCGCGACGACGGCGATAGCGACACGCCTCGCGCGGCTCGCGCACCTCGACGCAGGTGTGCAGGATGCCGCAGCCCTCTACGTGCGACGCTGCGAGGACGCCTCCCTCGGCTTCCGGCTCAGTCCCGACGCCGCCGCCACGTCGGTCGGAGCCCTCTGCGGCGGCCTGACGCTGCTCGTCTCCGCTGGTCCGTCGGGCCGCCACCTCGACGCCGTGGCGCAGCAGCTGGTGCTGCTGCAGGGCTCGGACGGAGGCTTCGCCGCTCGGCACCGGGCGCTTTCGACGCTGCAGGACACCTGGCGGGGGCTCGAGGCTGCCCGCCTTCTCGAGAAGCTATCGGAGGAACAGACATGAACACGATGCACTACATCCGCTACTTCGA
>JAJZCK010000299.1 GCA_021846125.1 Actinomycetes bacterium
GCGCACCGCGTCGTGCTCGAGGTGCTCGCCGGCCTCGCCGTCCGCCGTGGCGCGACGCCCACGACGGTCTGAGCACTGCGTCAGCCCTGCGGGAGCACTGCGTCAGCCCTGCGGGAGCACTGCGTCAGCCCTGCGGGAGCACTGCGTCAGCCCTGCGGGAGCACTGCGTCGAGGAGCGCTTCGAGGCGCTCCTGGCTCTCGAGGAGGTCGAGCACGGTGAAGCGGCTCCGCAGGCGGTTCGCGTAGCGGAACGTCGCGCGGAGCATCGCCGCGTCGACCCCGAGGAAGCCGGCGCCGGAAGGGATCCCCGCCGTGTCGAGCGCGCCCTGCACGGCCGGGAAGCTCGCCGCGACGGCCGTGAGCCGGTCCGTGAGCGACTCGAGAGCCGCTCCCGCCGGGGGCCAGGACTCGCCGTAGGTGGCGAACCAGACCTGCTTCTCGTCGCGCACCGGCCCGAGCGTCAGGTACTGCTCTCCGAACCATCCCCGCTCGTCGTCGCCACCACCTGCTCCCGGCGTCAGCACCATCGGTTCCGCGAGCCCCCGGAGTGCGGCCGCTTGGAGCGCGGCTGCGAAGCGCGTCGCGTAGCCGACCTGGAGGCCGTGGGGGGCGTGCTCGCGCAGTCCCCGGAACGCGAGCAGGTCCCAGAAGTGCGACGCGTGGTGCTCGCAGCCGCTCGCCGGCCGGGAGTTGCCCATCATCGCCATCGCGACGCCGGACTCGACGAGGCCGGTCGTCAACGCGACGATCGCGTCCTCGTCGCCGGCGAGCAGCTTGCCGACGTCCTCCACGCAGCGGGTCAAGGGCACGAGGACACGGGCCTCGACAGCCTCGCAGAACGGCTCGCCCGACGCCCCGTGGCCGAGCACCCAGTCGAAGCGGGCCGTCGCCTTGCCGATGAGGTCGCCGAAGCCCCAGACGATCATCTCGGGTGGCGCGGCCCCGAGAACGACCGGGTCCGCGAAGATCCCGCGAGGTGCCTGGGCGGGAAGCGTCACCTTCACCCCGTCGAACTGCATCGCTGCGACGCTCGAGGCGTAGCCGTCCATCGACGGCGCGGTCGGCACGCTCACGTAGCTCGCACCGTCGAGGAACGTCGCATAGCGCGTGACGTCGTTGACGACGCCGGAGCCGACCGCGAGCACGCCGTCGGGGCGGGCCGAGGCGAGAGCGTCGCGCACCGCGCCGACTGCGTGCTCGTCGGCGAGCAGCCCGTGCCGGTCCGCGAAGCGTTGCACCTCGACGAGATGGCCGGCAGCCGAGAGGTCCGCTGCGAGCTCGTCCCCGAGAGCGTCGGCGGTGTTGGCGTCCTCCACGAGGAGCAGCCTGCGCCAGCGCTTCGCGTCGAGGAATGCGCCGAGGCGCTCGCGGGCGTCGCGCGCGACGACGACCTCGTCGGTGTCGACCCGATGCTCGAGACCGCAGGAGGGGCAGGCTCCGCCCGAGCCGTCTCCGGAGCCCGTCACTGCTGCTGGCCGTAGTAGGCGTGCGGCCCGTGCTTGCGCTCGTAGTGCTTGCGCCGCACCGCGTCGCCGAGAGGAGGCCCGCCGGGGCGCAGCATCTCCGAGAGCAGCGCCATCTTCGCGACCTCCTCGAGCGTCACCGCGTTCTCGACGGCGGCCGACGCGCTCTTGCCCCAGCAGAACGGCCCGTGCGAGCGGACGAGGACCGCCGGCAGCTCGCCCGTCGTCGCGGACCCGATCGCCTCGACGACGACGGTGCCCGTGTTCGCCTCGTAGTCGCCTTCGACCTCCGCGTCGGTGAGGGGGCGCGCGAGCGGGACCGCACGAGGCGAGAGGTCCGCATGGGTCGTGCCGAGGATCGGTATCTCCCGCTCCGCCTGGGCCCAGGACGTCGCCCAGGTCGAGTGGGTGTGGACGACCCCGCCGAGCTCCGCGAACGCACGGTAGAGCGCGAGGTGCGTCGGGGTGTCCGTCGAGGGGCGGCCACCGTCGACCACATTGCCGTCGAGATCCACGACGACCATGTCCCCGACGGTCATCGACGCGTACGGCACGCCGCTCGCCTTGATGACGACGAGGCCCCGCTCGCGGTCGATGCCGCTGACGTTCCCCCACGTGAGCGCCACGAGGCCGTGCGCGGGAAGGGCAAGGTTCGCCTCCAGCACCTCCTCGCGCAGCGCGTCGAGCACGACCCCTCCCCTCCCTGCCGTCAGCTCGCGGTCCCGGCGCCGGCACCCGGCGCCGGGACAGGGACGCGGCGGCGTAGCTGCTTGAGTGCGTGCATCCACTCCACGTGCTCGCGACCGAGCAGGTCGTGCAGCCCCCGGTGGACCGCGTAGACCTCGTCGTAGACCGACCCGGCGGCCGCGTCGGGCTTGTAGGTCCGGGCCACCGGCGGCGCAAGCGCGCGGACCGCGGCCGAGATGTCGTCGAAGCCGCCTGCCGCCGACCCGGCGGCGACCGCACCGAACAACGCGGAGCCGCGCGCCGGGATCTGCGGCGACCCCGCTACCGCGACGGTCCGCCCGGTGGTGTCCGCGAGCATCTGCATGAGCCCGGGGCTCTTGTCCGCGATGCCGCCGCAGGCGACGATC
>JAJZCK010000300.1 GCA_021846125.1 Actinomycetes bacterium
TTCCGATCTCGCCGAGCCGGTCCAGACGGCGTCCGGCCCGATGCAGGTGCCGGTCGCCGCGGACGCGCTGGGCTTCGACGACGTGGGTGCCCGACTGCCGATCGAGGCCCTCGGGCAAGTCGAGCTGAAGGTCGAGGTGGTGCTCGGACGGGCGCGGCTGCGCCTGCAGGAGCTCCTCGACGTCCGGCCCGGCCAGTCCGTCGAGCTCGACCGTGCCCGCAACAGCCCGGTCGACGTGCTCGTCAACGGCACGCTGTTCGCGCGCGGCGACATCGTGGTCATCGACGACACGAACCTCGGCGTGCGGGTCAGCGAAGTGATCGGCAACGACTTCACGAAGGAGACACGCTGACCGTGTCGCAGATCCTCGCGGCCGCCAAGGTCGCCACGCTGCCGAGCCTCTCCGTCGGCCACTCGCTCCTCCAGATGGCGATCGCGCTCGCCGCGGTCGTGGCGTCGATCTGGGGGCTCAGCAAGGTCCTCGCGCGGCTGCGCCGCGGTGCTGCCACGACCGCGAGGCGCCGATCGGTCCCGGGTGGCCTCAGCATCGTCAGCCGCCAGAGCCTCGGAAAGGACCTCGCGATCGCGACGGTGCGCTGGGGCGAGCGCGAGGTTCTCGTCGGCATCGCCGGCTCGACGATCACCTTCCTCGACGACACGAAGGGCACGCAGCCGGCGAGCCGGCCGAGAGCCGGCACCGGCGAGCCCGACCAGCCAGACGGCGAGACCGACGGCGAGACGGGCGACCCGGACGGCCTCCGGCTCCTGCCCCCGATGCAGGGGGGGTCGGCCGACGCCCTCTTCGCCCAGCACGCCCGCTCCCGGCGTGTCGCGGCGCAGGCGGGCGCGTCCCGGGGCCAGGGGGAACCGGGTCGCGGGACACGGCGCGCGGGCCCCGGCAACCCCGCATCGCGCCCGGCGCAGGCGGCCGGACACCACTCGCTCATCGACGCGCTCCGCGACGCCACGGCGCGTCGCTGAGCACTTCCGGACACCAGACACCTGCACATCTCCGAGATCACAAGAGACCAAGGAACGGCGACAGAACCGTGCACCCAGCCCTGCTTGCCGCGTCGACGGTCTCGATCAACCTCGGCAACACCTTGTCGAAGCCGACGACGAGCCTCCTCGTCATCCTCGCGGGGACGTTCCTCTCCGTCGCGCCCTCCCTGCTCATCTTGTGCACCGGGTTCGTCCGGATCATCATCGTGCTCGGGCTCACCCGGCAGGCGCTCGGGCTGGCGACGACGCCGCCCAACCAGGTGCTCGTCGGCATCGCGCTGTTCATCTCGCTGTTCCTCATGACCCCGACGCTCAACGCGATGAACCACGACGCGCTCCAGCCCTACCTGCACGGCAAGATGAACGCCACCCAGGCCTACCGGGAGGCGGAGGTGCCGCTCAAGACCTGGATGCTGAGGCAGACCGGGACCGAGGAGCTCACCGTCACCGAGGGCATCGCGCACGACCACCCGGCGAGCCCGCTCGGTGCCCCCCTGTCGACGATCATCCCTGCGTTCCTTCTCACACAGCTGAAGACGGCCTTCATCATCGGATTCGTCATCTTCGTGCCGTTCCTCGTCATCGACCTCGTCGTCTCCGCGACCTTGATGTCCATCGGTGTCGTCATGTTGCCCCCCACCATCGTCTCGCTCCCGTTCAAGATCCTCCTGTTCGTCCTCGTCAACGGTTGGGTGCTCGTCCTGCAGACCCTCGTCACGAGCTTCCGGTGACCGAGCAGCAGGTCCTCCAGCTCGCCGCCAACGCGATGCTGACCGGTGCCAAGATCGCCGCGCCGATCATGCTCGCGGCGATGGCCGTCGGTCTCGTGATCTCGTTGTTCCAGTCCGTGACCCAGATCCAGGAGGCCACGCTCAGCTTCGTCCCGAAGGTGCTCGCAATCGGCCTCGTCATGCTCGTCGCGGGCCACTGGATGCTCGGGACCTTCGTCGACTACGTCCACGCGCTGTTCGCGAGCGTGCCCCAGCTCATCGCCGGCGGCTAACGGTGTCGATCACCGTCCACTACGAGTGGCTCGTCGCCTTCCTGCTCGTGCTGGCTCGCGCGCTCGGCTGGCTCGCCGTCGTGCCGCCGTTCTCGGGCCGCCAGAGCGTCCCTCCGACCGCGACGATGGCGATCGCGACGGGGCTCGCCATCCTCGTGGCACCGACGGTGCCCGCGTCGATGGTCCCGCTCAGCACCACCGGCCTCGTCGGCGGGCTCGTCCTCGGCGTGACGACGGGTGTCGCGATGGGCTTCGTGATCTCGATCCTCATCGCGACCGCGACCACCGCGGGAAGCTTCCTCGACCTCTCCGGCGGGCTCAACCTCCCCCCGTCGCTCGATCCCCTCAGCCTCGACCAGACGTCGATGCTCGGCCAGTTCTACGAGCAGATCGCCATCGTCCTGCTCTTCGTCTCGGGCAGCTACATGTACCTGATCGAGGCGTTCGCCCGTTCGTTCCAGACGCCCGGCTTCACCCTCGGCTCGACGAGCAGGATCGCCGAGACCGTCGTGCTCGACCTCGCGACGATGTTCACGTCCGCTCTCG
>JAJZCK010000301.1 GCA_021846125.1 Actinomycetes bacterium
GCAACGTGGTGCACGCGGCGTTCGGGCGGTGACGACCCTCCCCCGCTACGCCGACTTCGGGACGGAGCCGTAGCGCTGCTGCGCGGCCTGGGCGGAGATGCCGAGCTCGGCACCGATGCGCTTCCAGGAGACCCCGGCGCGCCGGGCGGCGAGGACCGCTTCGCCGGTCTGGCGCTCGCTCTGGGCCCGCGCCAAGGCAGCACGGCGCAGCAGGTGCTCGGCTACGGCGACCTCGTCCTCGGGCGACGGCTCGTACTCCTCGAAACGCTTTGCGAGCTCGTCGGCGTGGTCGAGGATGTCTTGCACAGATCGGGGCATCGGCATCACCTCAGGAACTTCGGGCGGGCGAGCATGGCGTGGACGATGAGCTCCAACCCCTCGGCAGTCGCCAAACCCACCTCGAGCATTCGCCCGGTTCGGTCCGCACCGATGAGCATGGTGAGTTCGTCGAACTCGAACACACGGATCGGGTGGCGGTAGGCGTGGAGCAGGTCATCGTCGGAGATCCCGTGCCGGCGAGCGCTCGCGAGCACGATGGGGTCCTTCGCCATCAATATATCTTGACGTCGAGGGACGGACTCGCCGAGAACCCGGCCGCCCAGACCGACTCGGAGCGGTGCTTCGCACGGCGCGCACCTGCCGTCGACGAGCAGGGCGAGGAGATCGCCTTTCACGCCATGGCCATGCGCCGCACGTACAGGAGGCTGCTCCCATGACCGAGCCCCGAAAGGCCACGGGCGGGCCGATGGACGACGAGTTCTGGCGACGGGCCGAGGAGAAGGCCGACGCCGGGCTCGACCCGTCCCGGCTCCGCCGCCGGGTTGGTCGCCCAACCCTCGGCGAGGAAGCGGCGGGGCTAACCGCCGGCCGGCTCCCACCCGAGATCCGTCGGGCCCTCGACAAGCGAGCGAGGAGCACATCAGCGCGAGCGAGGTCATCCGCCGCGCGTTAGAGCGGTACCTCGCGAGCTAGCGGGTCAGCGGACCGCTGGCGCCGAGATCTTCCTCGCCGGGCGACCCGCACTCGACCTTGCCGGCAGCGCCTCGGCCTGCCTCCTCGAGACGGAGGCGCGCCACCTTCCCGGCCGCCCGTGCCCTGAAGCGCGCGCCCGATGCCGCGGCCTCGTCGATCGCTCGAGCCAGCCCTGAGGGGAGCGACACCGAACGCCTGTCACGCCTTGCCATGGGCGGGAAGGTAGCAGTGGTGCCAGGACAGCACCCACCCCGCGCTGGGAAGCGGAACGCCCCACCTACGGCCGGCAACCAGGCGGCCTCCGCTGCTCTTCGAGCCACCGCCGGATCTCGGCGAGGTCGAAGCGGACGAGGTGGCCGAGCTTCACCGTCGGCACGCGTCGCTCGGCGACCATGCGGCGTACATAGCGCACCTTCACCCCGAGCAGGTCGGCGAGCGTCAGGACGTCGATGAGCTCGGGGAAGCGGTCCTCGGGCGTCGTTGCGGTGTCGGTCATGGTTCCCTCCTTGCGGCTGTTGCCACCAAAGGAACACGACGACCCTCACGAACGGGCTCACGACACCCTCACGACCAACCTCACGACAGGCTCACGAACGACCCAGGGACGCGGATCGACGTCGATTCGGCCTCACGTCGCGCTCTCGTCGTAACACTCCGGCCCGGCCCCGTCCCTCTACGGCCCGCTCGGGCACGACGCCGCTCCCGGCAGTGACGCCGGCGCTCCCGGTGCCTCCAGGACCTTGGACATGGCGTCGTTGTGGATGGGCACGCCCCGCAGCTCCCAGTCACGGCGCTCCTCGACGCGAAAGCCCCGCTTCGTGAAGAACCGCCGGGCGGCCTCGCTCGCCTCCACCCGGAGCCGCACGATCCCCGCCTCACGGGCCAGTCGTTCCAGCGCGTCGTAGAGGGCGCCGGCGACGCCCGCGCCGGTCACCTCGGGGACGCGGTCGAGGTGGTCGATGTGGCCGTCGGCTTCGACGTCGAGGTAGCCGACGACGCCGTCCGCCTCGGTCGTGGTGACGAACACGGTGCGCCCGTCGCTCGCCCACCGGTGCATCCCCTCGGCCGATCGAGGGGCGGGGAGCCACGCCTCGGTCTGGGCCCCGCTGTAGTCGGCCAATGCGCCGACCCGCACCGAGCGCCACATCACGGTCGCGAGCGCCACCGCGTCCTCCGGCGCGTACCTGCGCACCGAGACCTCCATTCGCCCGACGCTACGCCTGACTGTTGAGCGCCCCTTCGCCGTGCGCATCGCTCGCCTGCTGCAGCCTCATGGCTCCCGACGCGCTCTTGACCTCCCGTTGCCGTTGTCCATGATCGACCCCCACGTACCACCACGGTCCACTCCAGAAATAGCCCTTTACCAGCCCCTTCGCGCGCCCCCACACTCACCGATGTGCGTGACACCACTGCACCGAGGGTGCTCCTGGCGAGGCGAGCGTCCCGGCCGTGATGAGCCTGTCGAAGATGGCGCCGCTTGCCTGGGCCTACTATGCCGAGGAGATCGGCGGCGGCCGGGAGGACTACTACGCGACCGCTTCCGAGCGCCCCGGCCGCTTCCTCGGTCGCGGTGCCGAGG